>JAGQZV010000099.1 GCA_020435295.1 Bdellovibrionales bacterium
TGTGCCGAGGCACCAAATTGGGCAGCTCCGCCTCCGCCATCCAGATGAGCCGCCAGGTAACGTTCACCCACGTCAATGATTCCCTCCGCATGTCGAGCCCGTAGGAACAGCTTAATCCCTTCATCTACTTCACCGGCTTCGATTTTCTCTCTTCCTTCTTCGATGAGAGCTGGGCGATCGGCTTTCGCAGCAGCAGGGACGTTGTTGAACCACTCGCGCATGCGCTGGTCCTCAAAAAGAGCAGCCTCAAGCCCGGTGGGAATTTGTGGAACGTGGGGGAATGGGTCCAGCGCTTCGACAGGCTCTCCGGACTGCAATGCGGCGATTTGTTCTACCCAGTCCTGCCAACCCAAATCCTCAGCGTGGCTCGCGAGAGCTCGCATGGTCGCAGCGTCGTTGGTTTGGGCGGCGGTACGGACCATATTCTTCCAGGTGAGATCGTCACGAGCGATCGTCCGGCGATTGTCTCGGGAAAAGCTATCGACGTACTCAAACTCCTTGAGAAGGGCGAGGATCACACGCCGCGTGCCCTCCGTGTTACCGGCTGCGACGTAAAACTCTATCGCCGAGTCGTAGACGTTTGTGGCGAACCAGTCGTCGCTCCATCTGGCGCGTTTTTCAAATAGAAGATCACCATAGCGGCTGAGACGCGCCGTATCCCCGATGGCAAGTAGCGCGCGCCGCACTTCGTGAAATTGCGATTCGCTCATTCGGTGGGTGAGCGTAACATAGTGATCGGTAATGCTCGCAATGAGCTCCCTTTCCGCAGTCTGATCCGTACCGAGCGCGAAGGTGAGCTCAACTTGCACAGAATCGATATACGAACGATCGATGATGGTGCCTGTCGCCTGCAAGGCACGCAGAGCGATGTCGTAGTTGGTATATATGACGTCTTGCCGGTCACCGTCATCCTCTCCCCCAAAGAGTGCGTGAAAGGATCGCATCGAAGTTAGCCTTGCGATTTCAAGGAGGACATTGTTAGCAGAAGGCTTCAGGTTCGCCTGCGTCACTCGAGCAAGAGCGCTAATCGCGGAACTGAGCTTGTTTGTTAGGTGAAAGTCGAATTCGCTCCTCTCGATCATTTCGTTGCTTTCTGCGAAAAGCTGGCTTCCAAGACTGAGGAGCTCCTCTTGTCGGCCGAGCGCTTCGAGGCCGCTAATCGCGGCATCAGACTCCTTGTCTAAGAGCAGGATGTATTCGAGGGTTTTCTCCGCGATCAGACGGTTTCCTGAGAGAAGCGCACCCTCGAAGTGGTCGTAGACAATTGCCGGAGTAGTTTCGGAAAAATCTGAGTCAATCTCGTGACGCAATCGACCCGTGCGAATCGCTTCGCTAAAAGGGGACCCGGAACCTACGACGATGTCACCATTTCGAACAACAGTAATGTCGATGCCATCGATTAGTTGCGCGGGGGGAAGCGGTTCGGTCGGAGAGCGAAAGTCACGGCCCTGTCTGAGCTGAAGTAGCCCCGGCTCCACCCGTGTGGCAAAGTATTCCTCCAGAAGGGGGGCCGTTTGCGTACGTATCTCGTCGGGAGGGACGCCGAGCAGCCAAAGGTGCGCGATGGCGGTAGCGCCCCAGTTTTCACCTGCAAAAACGCGTTTCCCGGCGTTTTCACTGGGTAAAGACATCATCGCAACAGAGGCTTCGACTAGCCTTCGACGCATCTCGGGCCGCAGAGTATTGTAAACATGCCCTCGTGCGGCCTCAAAATAAGAATCGATCCGGTTTTGGGTTGCGTCGGGTACCATGGAAAGGATGATGGCGCAGAGCTCGGGTGGGGGCGAGACGGCAAAAAGGGGGCTTTGAGCGAGGCAAAAGAGCAACAAAAACGACAGTTTTCTCATACTTTCCAGTTCCTTTTGGCGGCTATCCCCGCCCCCCAACTACCACGATCTCGGAATGACTGCAATGCGCCGCGTTAAGTTGCCGGGCCCTCGTCGTCTTTGGGCGTTGACGCTGGGTAGCTATATAGGGTAATTGTGGTCCCCTTAGTGGGTTGGGCCACACTAACCGGGGGCATGCAGGAGAGAGAATGATGGTCGCCCCGTCCCCAATCTTACTAACGCTTACCTTACTTATTGCCCTATCTAACCCGCTAGCCTACGGAGCCCAAAGAAAAACGGCCGAGGACTCGGCTCTTGAGTGCGCGTTGCGAGTTATCCGCCAGGCCGCCAAAAAGGCGAATCCTGCAGACCTAGATCGCCTCAGAAACGAAATCGTCAATGGCACTGAGATCATCCCAAACGATCGTCCGGCTTTGGAACCGGTTCAACTGATGGTGATAAAGGCGTTGTCCACGGGTGCCGAAAGCGGTCTTAGCGCCGATGAGCTGCTCGACCGAATGGGAAAGATGGGTTTTTTGGACAAAGTGACCGCTCGTGATGAGGTCCGTCGCCGCAGTGATGAGCAAATTCGTACTATTCTACTCGGCATGAGTTCGCGTAATGAAGGACGCGGGTACTATGTACGAGCGGATTGGAGTGGCAGCGACGTTCGGTTTTTTCCTACGGCATTTGCTACAAAAGAGTTGGAGAATACTAAGTGGTTTGTTGGAAAAGTGCGCGAGATTACCGATCGCACGCGGCGGGTGCGCAGTGCTCGTGCCGCGACGATTCGCCAGTGGTTTGCTGTTCTGAAAGAAAAAGAGATAGGGAAGTTGGAGTCCCCAAAGATTGGGCGGGCGACGGCGGTGGTGATGGCCCACATGCACCCTGAGCTCGCGGACTATGTGACCAACTTAGCGGGCGACGCCGTTTATGGCGATGGACTTGGAACCCCTTCCGACATGAGCCAGGTCTACAGAATTCTTCGAGACCTGCACACCAATGGCTATGCCGAACGGCAATTTGAGAGCGGCGCGCGCCGGTCTTGGATCGCTTGTTCAACTGGGTACGTCGGTACGGATACGTCAGCTGAAATGGCAAAGCTTCATGCGTGGACGACTATGGAAGGGGAGATGGCTTTGGCCCAGTGGTTCCGCTTTCACTACGCAGTGCTTGAGGCTAAAGCGCCGCAAGACTAGTCTTAGCGCCCGTTTCCGGCCAAAAAGCCAAGAGAGCCGTTATCCGCTGTGTCCAGCAGTGGGCTGATGCGGCCCCCACCGCCGTCGCTTACTTCAAAACGGCTCATGATAAATCTTACGAACGAAGGATCATAGCCGGTTTCATCCGTAACTCTTCGAGTGACGGCAGCGGTGAGATCCCCCATTGCGCCTCGCCGGATGTCTCGCTGCGGAAACGTAGCCTCGGGATCGACCCATTCCCAAAGTGGCGTGCGAATTCCCGTGTTGTTTCTAACATAGGCTTCATCGCGGCGTAAGGCGTCTACGTGCTGGCGAGCCCATTGGTAGTCGGGGTTTTCAAAAACGGCTTGTTCGAAAATAGGGCGACCAAGCTGCCAGGAGCTGGCGCGCAGCGCGGCCGTCATCAAACTGGAACTACGTGACAGTACGTTCGAGGCGGCTTCGGCCAATTCCTCGGGCGAAGAAAATTTCTGCGGGTGCGAGGTATAACGTTGGTATTGTTTGCCGAGCTCTTCCAAAAGAGCCGGACTCTTTTCGGGATCTAGTTTCTTTTCCTTGATGGCCTTCTGGTATTGCGTGTTCACCCACTGGGTGAGCTCCGCAGGATCTTTCGGGGGCTCGTTGCCATCGGTTGCCACGCCGGCGCGTTGCAGGTCTTTTAGACGTCTTTGCACGTCACGCTCCACGGACTGGGCAAAACGTTCCCGCGCGTAATTCGCGGAAAGCCACTCCATGAGCTCCGCATCCGTCTTATCGGTGGGTACATCTGCGGCGGAGCGAATAATGCCCCTCTCAACAAGAAGTTTAAGCATGTGGTCTCGGTAAAAATCTCTCTCTCCCATCGCGTACGGGTGAGAGTCGCGATGACGACGTCGTATTCCATCAAGTAGCTGCTGTTGCTCTTTAGCAATATCGGCCGGAGTCTTCGCAATGGTCATCGGACCGGCAGAGCCGGTAGAAGAAGGTATGCCTGAACCGGCGATTGCTTGACTTGCGCTGCCACACGTCTGCCGCTCCTTTTCCCCGGCGGTACCTGTCGCCGCGAAAAGGACAAGCGCTCCGATGAATAGAGGCGCGGCCTTTCTTGAATGCATCCCCATGGAAAACACCTCGTGAGCCCCTTTGCGGTGCAATAGGTGTTCCACTCTGCCAGGCTTGGGTTGTGGGTGTATTCTGCCGCGATACATACAGAGCACTGTCAGTTGCCTAAAAACTGCCAGGTTCCAAAAGGTGCCTATCTACTTTTGGAACCAACCGCCACCAAGGGTTCCAAAAGTAGATAGGCACCTTTTGGAACTCTAGGACTGATAGCGAAGCAAGGCCTCGCGGTAGCGGCGACGGACGTTGGTAGAAAGTTCGTAACATGCCAATACAAGGCAAACGGCAGCGGGGAGATGGTAGAAAATCATGCGGTCGGCATGTCCGAAAACGCGCTTTTCGATGATTCCGATTAGGATGAGAACGAACCAAAGGCCAAGGAAGATCCAACCTCTCATCGGCGGCGTTTTTTTTGCGACCATAAAATGACTCCGAACAGAAAAAATAACACCAAACCTGCTGTTAAGCCAAATTCCGTTCCAAAAGAAAGATCTTCCTGCTTAAAGACGGTTAATTTACGTTGCTCGTTTCCCGCTTGTATCTGATATGCGCCCGCCAGATCAATGGTAAACTGTGCAACTAAACTTTCATTCTGTCGAACCAATGGGACGGTAAAGGGCGTGATGGACTGGTTTGATAGGGGCGAAACGGTAACGTTCGTGATCTCCGAGGTATTGGCGAAGTGGATAGTGATCAAGGTGCCTTGGCGGATATCGGCCGGCTCGATTCGTAAAATATTACTCTTTGGATCCACGTTCAATTCTCTTCAGATATACGATGACGGCGCCGATGCCGACCACCATAGCGAGTTCCAGTACGTGTATCCACGCATCAAAACTCATCGATCCTCCTAACAGCTATCGGTGTCCGTGTCCAATTCCAGAGGCCTTGGGCCGGGCGTTCCACCAGTGCACTCAGGCCAGCCTTCGGAAGGGAGTCGCTGTAGACGATGGCTGCTTCTGCAGGCGCCAAATCCTTTTGTACAGTTTGGTGCGGCTTTAAAACAAAGTTCCAACTGGCGGACTGTTTTCCGTTTTTGTAGGCCAGGTAATGAATGTTGAGTGCTTGATCCGTCGGGTTGGAAAGTTGCAAGTTTTTGGGTAAGTGCAGAATGGAAGGATAAAAGCCACAGGGACGTAATTCGATAGAAACTGTAGTTGCATGGGTCTTTAGAAACGCAGCGGTTTCATTGTCTAAGTGCACTTCAGTGGCGCCGCATTCCTTGAAGACGCTGGCCGCGATTTCCGCCCCCGATGCGTGCGGTGTCGTGGCGGCGGGCTGCGCTTTGAGCGCCCAGTAGTGCTTCTCTTGCGGAATGAGTGCCACCGCCAAAAGCGCCACTCCGGCCCATGCGTACGCCAGGCGCCGATCAAAATCCTTGAGCGTCATCAGAAGCCCGCAGCAAAAAGAAATAGGTACGGATGACAGGAGGCGGCTGAAGGCCAGCCAACCCGCCAGGCGCCCCAAAAAGACCTCATACACCTCAAATAGTCCATAGAGGATGCCAATACCCGCAAGGAGAGAGCCGAGGGCATGTAGTTTTCGAGTTCTCTTTAGCAGGTAAAAAAGGACCAAAGAGTGCAAGAACCAAAAATCCACGCGGGAATAAGGACTAGTGTGCAACGGCGTGAGTTTGAGAAATAGAGGAATGATGAGTTTGTGCAGCTGGGCGTAGGCAGTGCAAAATCCCAATAGAGTGATCAGTAAATTTTGTTTGCGCAGGCGTCTTTCGTCGGCCGAGTATTGTCGGTGTTGTGGTTCCGGAAGATCTTTTTCGGCCATCCTAGTTACGCATCCATTGCAGGAGATCTGGCCAAGCGTATTGAATCAGATAGAAGAACATGAAAACAAAAAAGATGGTCCACGCAAGGCGCAAAACTCTTGGCACCTTACTTCCGACGTAGCGCAAGTGATCTGCTTCTTGAGACTCTGTGGTTTGTTGCTCTTCAGTAGGCATCTTTACTCCCTAGCATCCGCTTCAATGGCCATGGATGCCGAATCTTCGTCCTCGCCGTTGCGTCCTGTTACCCATGCCCAAACCAGCATTGAGATCGATGCGACGACCAAGCTGCCGATAAAGGCGCCTAAAAATAGCTTAATGGGCCCCGAATCTACGCCGCAGATGAGACAGGGAACGGGAAGCGAAGCCCATCGGCCGGTCAGTTTTTGACCCATTCGGCCTCCTCGTCCTGAAGCATGCGAAATTTGGGTGCTTCAATCGATTCCGAGTATTGCGTGTGACTAGCGATGAAACCAAAAACCTGGGCCGCCAAGAAGATGGAAACAATTACGGCATAAAAAACGCACGTGGCCACAATGGCATTGTTCCAATCGGATTGGATGGCGAGCGCAAGTATTACAAAAATCGCGACCGACAACGTGGCAAAAGCCAAGATTTTGGTTCGTTTCCGCATTACTCCACCGGGGGCATGATAACCCCATCAAAGTCGTGCTGGGTTTCCTGTCTGTTTTGAGCTTCGTACCCGAGCCACTGCAGATAGGCGACTACGGCCTTAGCATCGTCTGTAGGAATGGGGATCTGCTCAAAAACTGTGTTGCCTTGCTCGTCCTCAACCACTTCACCGTCCTCACCCAGTAGCGGTGCGCCGTTGCCAGTGGTGAATAGCCACGGGTACTCCGGCATGACCGACTGGGGGACGACGCTTGTGGGCTTGTAAAGATGTGCGTAGTGCCAGTCGTTGCTCTTTTTGCCCGCTTCGCGGCTCAAGTCCGGGCCCACCCGGCGAGTGCCAAACAATTGAGGCAAGTGCAGGTTATTCTGGTACTCGGCAGGCGTGGATACAGGTCCGTAGCGAAGGTTTTCATTTCCCGTTGGGCGTACGTATTGGCTATGGCAGTGCCAGCAGCCCTCGGCAATGTAAATATCGCGTCCCCGAAAGAGTGCCGCTTGGTATGCCTCGTGGGAGTCGAACTCGGCCTTCATGACGTCTGGAATCTCTTGCGGAATACCAGCCGTAGGCTGAATCTTATCGATCATCATTACCGGAACAATTGCCAGCGTGATGACCGCGATTACGAACAAAAACAAGCCGGCGATAAGAAAAATACCGCTGAATTTTTCAATGACTTTGCCGTTCATTACGCTGTTGCCTCCACGCCCATAGCTGCTTGCGCTCTAGGGCCGCGACTTTCCTGCCACGTCAGGTAGAAATTTG
This sequence comes from Bdellovibrionales bacterium, assembly GCA_020435295.1. Classification (GTDB taxonomy): domain Bacteria; phylum Bdellovibrionota; class FAC87; order UBA2466; family JACKAF01; genus JACKAF01. The sequence goes on from JAGQZV010000099.1 coordinate 7,300, forward strand.
TGAGAAAGCACCCTTCTCCCACCAGAATGGCGATACCCGAAAGTGTGCGCGTCCACCAAAAGGGCATGGAAGCGGCAACGCTGTCGATGAAGGGAGAGAGCGATTTCCACATCAAGCCTTGCACGACACCGGCGGCGAGTAGGTCGATTTGCATAATGCTTACGCCAATTGCTAGCAGCCAAAAATGCCAGCGCGCCAAGGTGTTGGAGTACCAAGGCACACCCCAAATCCGCGGGAGCAGGTAGTACATCCAGCCGGTGATCCAGAAACTAAACACGCCCAAGAGCACGAAGTGTGCATGGCCTACTACCCAATCCGTGAAATGGATAATGGTTTGCGCCGAAAGCGTTACTTGAACAGCGCACTGAATGCAGGTCAGCAGGTAGGCGATCGTGCCAAACAAAATCCAACGCAGTGGTAGATTGTTTACAAGTTGCTTCCAATCCGACGCCATGGTGGCAAGGATATTGAACACGACCGTGTACACTACCACGTGCACCCCAATGCTAGCGACGATGGATGCGTATTGCGTCCACATTGGAATGGGCGAAAAAAGATAATGGTGCGCGCTGTTCATGGGGTAGAAAAACGCGAGCCCCCAGAACCCGATGATAGAAAGGGCATGGCTGTAGAGAGGCCGCTTCATGGCCACGGGCACTATGTAGTACGCCATCGCGATCCCCATCGGCGTAACGAACAGCCCTACCAAGTCGTGGATGTACATCGAGGATATGGTGGCGCCGGAGGTCCCAGGGAACACGTATTGAGGAAGAAAGTTCCCCATCACGTAGACAAGCGGCGTCCAAATTAATCCGGCCACGATATACCACAGGCTTACGTACATGGTTTGGGCGCGGCTCTTAATTACCGGAGCCATGAGATTGATAACCAGGAGTACGACGGCAACGGCGACAAACGGATCCAGTATCTGGGGAGTCTCCGCCCACTCCAAACCTTGGGCGAGGCCGGCGAGAATCATTACGACCGTGGCTACAACCAACGCGTTGTAGACGACGAATAGGACGCGGCTAAACTTGCGGGAAAGAACCGGAAAGCCCGTCAGTTTTGGGATCATGTAGTAAAGAGTCGCAAAAATACCGTTTGCCAACCAAGCGTAGGCCACTGACTGCGTGTGGACCATGCGAACGCGGCCCGGGCTCAGAAAGGAAACACCCGGGAATGGGTACTTCTGCAAAAACTGCAACGAGTACGTCAAGCCCGCCAGAATGGCTAGAAAGAAGTAACCAATGGCGATGTAGAAGTGCCACTTGATGATTTCGTAGTCGACCAGGCTGGAGCCTGTTTCAGACTTTGAAGGGTGCTCTTTCATTGCAGGGAATCCTCCTCACCATAAACGCCGTTGGCTTTACCGCGCAGATAAAAAACGTAAGCGACAAGATCCCAGCGCTGTTTTTCATCCAGCGTATCTTTGTAAGCTGGCATCGGGGAACCGTCCAAACCCGTAACGATCGATTTGTAGACGTCGCGAGCCGTTGGGCCACTCTTTATTGTTGCCTTCGTAAGGTTCGCGGGACGGATACGGCGGTTGCTCGTATCTGTCAGTTGTTCGGCACTGGGGCCGTCGCCTTTCCCACCGTCTCCGTGACAGAGCCGGCATTGTTGCTGTTGGTAAACCAACTGACCGCGCCCGGCCGCCTTTAAAAAATTCGCTTTTTCATGAAAAATTTCCTGCGGCGGGTCGCTGATGGCGATGCTCTGTTGGTACCCTTCCCTGAACTCGGGGCGCAGTGATCGAATGTACGCTACGATAGCAAGTTTTTCGCTTTCTGCGACCAACCTGAAGGGAGGCATACTCGTGCCCGGTATTCCCTGATCGATCGTTTTCAGTAGATCCTGTACGGTGGGCAATGTGCCGTACGCTGTCGATCGAAGCTTGAACGCGCCTTCGACGAGGTTGCGTGGCCGCGGATTGAGCATCCGCGCTGCCGCTCCGTTGCCTCGGGCGTCCTCGCCATGGCACCCGGAGCATCGGTTTAGAAAGGCTTCCCTTCCTGCCCGGATCATCTGCTGCTCGGTCATGGATTGCACGAGAGAGGTCTCAGCGCTGAGCGCGGAAAGACCAGTTAGAAGTATAGAAAGACAGACAAGTTGACGCAATGCCACAGCAAACCCCTATACGCTAAGTTTGGACGGGAAATAGACTAGCAGGCTCCGGTGGCTTTTCCAAGCAAACAATTTGTGGAAACCGTTGATATCTAAAAGGAATCCCCTGACATTTTGTCCCGGGGGGCGCAAAAAGGTCCCACAAGCAACATGAGGTGTAAAAACATCGCGCCTGCGCACAACGAGTATACAGCACGTAGAATTCAAAACACCATAATTTCAATAGTTTAACATCGGAACGCTTCTTGCTCCTGGTAGGGATGACGCCTTGGGATCAGCCTGACGCCAACCATGAATGGGCTGCATTTGGGAGTAACACATGGCACCGCGCTATTTACGGTTTCTATTCTTTTCTGCATTCTTGCCCGGCGTGGCCTTCATTTCCGCGTGCAAACCCGGCATTTATCTAAAGCAACAAGACGGCGACAACTTGGCATTTACTACGATGACAACCATCGTGGACGACGACTTCATTCATATGGCGATGGGGCCCAAACAAATCGCACTGGGGAATTTGCTTTTTTTCGACAAGATCATGAGCGGGAACCAGAACATTGCCTGCGCCACCTGCCACCACCCAATGACATTTAGCACCGACAATCTCTCTTTGCCCATTGGGGAAGGGGGCGTAGGTCTTGGCCCCGCCCGTAGGATTGTCCGCGACGGCGAGAACCCCGTGCAAGAGCGTATGCCGCGCAACGCGCCGGACTTGTTCAATCGGGGAATGAAATCTTTCAAAACATTGTTTCACGATGGGCGTTTGAGCACAGACTATTCGCAAGCGAACCATTTTAGAAATCCCGCTGGGGAGGCTTTGCCCGACGGTTTCGAACACGCTTTGGAAGCGCAGACTATTTTTCCACTTACCAACCCGACGGAGATGGCTGGCCATTTTGGGGAGAACGCGATCGCAGCTTGTGCCGATGCCGGGGATTTTACGTGTTTGTGGAATGAAGTGGTGGAGCGCCTGAAGGCAAATTCCGCCTACGTGGATCTCTTTATAGACGCCTACGGTCTGGATTCTGCCGACGACATTACGATTGTCCATGTCGGGAAATCGCTGGGCGCGTTCATCTCCGCGTCTTTCCGCGCCGACAACAGCCCTTTCGATCAATACTTGCGTGGTGACGATAGCGCCATGTCTCACAAAGCGAAAAGAGGCATGGAGATCTTTTACGGCAAAGCGCGCTGTGTGGAGTGCCACAGCGGTGTCTTACAAACAGATCAGAGCTTTCACGCCATCGCGATGCCCCAGATTGGTCCCGGCCCAGGCGGAAACGGTTTGGATGGGCACGACGATTTTGGCCGGGAACGAGCGACCGGCGAGCAAGCGGATCGCTACAAGTTTCGAACACCGAGCCTGCGCAACGCGGAGTTGACGGGCCCTTATGGTCACGACGGCGCCTACACGTCGTTGGAAGGAGTGGTTCGTCATCATCTGAATCCGGGAGTGAGTTTGGCGAACTACGATCTTAGTATGGCGTTTCTGCCGTCGGGTGGATCGCTGGACTTGATCGATCCGATTGTGTTGAATGATTTTCTCTCTAAAGCGGCGCTCATCGTTGCAAACGAATTGCAGCCCGTGTTTCTATCCGAAGAAGAAATCGAATGCCTACTGGCATTCCTTCGGTCCTTAACCGATGAAAGGTCGATGCACTTGGGCCATTTGATTCCGTCCAGTGTGCCAAGCGGCCTACCGATTTCGGACTAGGGTTCTTCGAAAGAGATCTCTTCAAAATATTCCACTGTGTAGTCGGAAAGTCCGGTGGGATTAAGACCTGCTTTCTCACAAGTTTGTTGCAAGAACTCAGTTTTGCTCCATCCCCATTCCACAGCGACACTGGCGAGCAGCACCCCTCTGCGAGATCCATAACTTACGCAGAGTCCGTGCTTGCCGAGCTGAATGGACTCCAACTCCGCAAGAGGTTCAATGGGTCCCAGCACGGCTACCTTGATGCGCAATGTGGGTAACTCCCTGGCATCGATTGGCCGGAACCGCGGGTCCTCGCACGCCGCTTTTTCGGCGTAGAGGCGCAAGTTTTCGTGCAGCGGGGCGAGAGTTTCCAAACAGCCGATACACCCACGCAGATCTCCCCTAGCCGTGGTGAGTGTTACGAAGCAGGGAAGGACCTGCTCCAAAGCTTCCCCAATGGTTGGAGGTTCGTCATGGGCAATGCCGAACATCTGCTCCAGAGTGCCGCGCACGATTTTGAGACAAGTTTGTCTATCTTCTGTAGTGAGCTGGAAATCCACACCTTAACTCATCGCGTGTACCAACATGCGTTCTCCTTCACGGAAAAGCACGATGATCTTCCCGTTGGCCCGAACTTCTTCCACTATTCCTATGCCGAACTTAACGTGTTTGAGCACATCCCCATTTTGGAAAGTTGTTCGAGGTGTGTAGGCTCGGGTTTCTTTACCCGAGTTGGCTGCAAGCTTTTCTTCCCACAGAGCGCTGCCGCGTGCGCGCGGGCGCGATGGCGCGGCTCGGCCCGGGACAACTCGACGGGCTGAGCTGCTCCCCCGAAACTTGCGTTCGCTTTTGCAGGTCTTGCACTGCACCTTGGCGGGAGTTCCCCCAATCATCGAAACGACCACGTGGGCGAGTTCCATTTTGCAGCGCGTACAGTGCGCCAGGATGTCTCCGCCGACACGCGGGGTGCCATAAAGGGCCGTGGTTGCACTCAATCCGACTCTCCTAATTCCCAGCCAGCTCGGCCGGCCTAGACTTTGCCGGATCGTGGCGCTCTGGGTTAATATTCAATTCTAGACTTGGAGCGCTTGGGATGGCAAATGGAGCGACGCAGAATCCGTTCTGGAAACGAAGAGACGTGTGGGTTTGGGGGATGGGATTTACGTTTGCCCTTCTCCTTTTAGTGATTTTTGGCCGAATTCCAGCGGCCAGGCGCGGCGCATTAGTTGGGAGCCCAGCACCGGAAATAGCTTTTGTACTTGAAGGGCGCGAGCGCACGATTGCGGACTATTCTGGTCAAGTTGTGCTGCTGAATTTTTGGGCGACGTGGTGCGGACCGTGCATGGAAGAGATGCCGGCGTTGCGAAAGCTAGAAGACAAGCTGGGCGCGAAGGGGTT
>JAGQZV010000100.1 GCA_020435295.1 Bdellovibrionales bacterium
TTGCGCTCGTTATGGGACTTAACCCGACACCTCACCGCCCCAGCCGACGACAGCCATCCAGCACCTCGCACCTTGTCCGAAGAAGATCACGTTTCCGCGACTGTCAACCCACGTTCGAGCCCCGGTAAGGTTCCTCGCGTATCATCGAATTAAACCACATGCTCCACCGCTTGTGCGGGCCCCCGTCAATTCCTTTGAGTTTCAACCTTGCGATCGTACTCCCCAGGTGGGGCACTTAATGCGTTAGCTACGGCACTGAAGGGGTAAGATCCTCCAACACCTAGTGCCCATCGTTTACGGCATGGACTACCGGGGTATCTAATCCCGTTTGATACCCATGCTTTCGTTCCTCAGCGTCAGTACCGTCCCAGATGGCCGCCTTCGCCACCGGTGTTCCTCCTGATATTTACGCATTTCACCGCGACACCAGGAATTCCACCATCCCCTAACGGACTCAAGACTACCAGTATCAGAGGCAATTCAACGGTTGAGCCGTTGGCTTTCACCTCTGACTTAATAGCCCGCCTACGAACCCTTTATACCCAGTGAATCCGAACAACGTTTGCACCCTACGTATTACCGCGGCTGCTGGCACGTAGTTAGCCGGTGCTTCCTCTGGAGGTACCGTCAAGCGGTATGGATATTAGCCATTCCGTTTTTCTTCCCTCCCGACAGAGCTTTACGATCCGAAAACCTTCATCGCTCACGCGGCGTCGCTGCGTCAGAGTTTCCTCCATTGCGCAATATTCCCTACTGCTGCCTCCCGTAGGAGTCTGGACCGTGTCTCAGTTCCAGTGTGGCTGATCAACCTCTCAGATCAGCTAACCATCGTAGCCTTGGTAAGCCGTTACCTTACCAACTAGCTAATGGTGCATAAGCCCATCCCTAAGTGATAGCTTACAAGTAGAGGCCATCTTTTACCCCAGCTACATGTGTAGCTGTGGTCTTATGCGGTATTAGCCCTCCTTTCGGAAGGTTATCCCCCACTTAAGGGCAGGTTACCTATGTATTACTCACCCGTCTGCCACTGTACTCACACCCGAAGGTGCTTTCTCGTTCGACTTGCATGTATTAAGCACGCCGCCAACGTTCGTTCTGAGCCAGGATCAAACTCTTCAGTTAAATTTGTGAAACCAAAGGCAAGCCTTTGATTTCTAACTTAAAGTTCTGATCCGAGCAGAAATTCGCAAGGACTTCTGCTCAAAATAGATCAGGGCCCGTTAGGCTGTGATTTTTTCTGCTATTTAGTTTTCAAAGACCGAATCACGAAGGATTGTTTATGCAGGCTCTTAGCTACGGTGTCAACAGCAATAACAAAGAATTATTCCACTTTTTTGGGAGCCGCCCGGTTCAGCCATAGTGGCGGATTTCCAAGAGACTCGCCCTATCGAGATTTTTGGGATAAATTGAGCCCCTTATGCCACCATACATCGTTATTGGGGGTGGGCTCTCGGGGCTGATCGCCGCCCATTCCCTTAAAGCTCGCGGGATTGACTTCATCGGACTCGAACGTTCCGACACCCTAGGGGGTCGGGCACTGGTAGGCCACCATAGACTATATAAGGAGGGATCGGTCCAAGTGCTCGCCGAGCACCTGCCCGATTTGGCCTGGACCCAGGTTACAGAGGCCCCGATGGAGCGCCACAAGGGAGATTGGAGGGCGCTTAGCCTCAGCTACTCCGGCGCCGAAAACTTCTACCTACAGGCTCCGTTCTTCAACTTGGAACAGGAGTTGGAATCCGTGGCCGAAGCCCTGCGCCAACAAGTGGCCGATTCCTTCAAGCTGAACGCTACAGTCGTGCAGATTCTGCCTCAAACAAAAAAGGTTATCTGCCAGGAAGGCCTAGAACTTGGGTACGAGAAGATTGTTTGGTGCTGCCCGCTGCCTCTACTCGCCACGCTTTGGAAAGGCGAGAAGAAAGCGCTAGCCAAAATCTTCAAGCAAACTGGCGATGAGGAGTTTGGGGGGATTAACCTGGATCTTGAGATCCAAGCGACCGCGGATGAACTTACGGCGATCTGCCCGGTAAAGAATACTGTGGCTCTCTCTTTCCGTTTCAAAGACCATGTATTTCGCACTCTAGGAAACTTACAGCGGCAACAAGGAAAGAATGCCCGGATGCATTGGCTGCTATTCTTGCCGCCTGAAATTGTGGAAGACAGGGAAGAAGTCGCTAAGTGCATCCGTGCCCTTAAGCGCGAAATTTACAAAGAGTTTACGACACTGCAAGAAAAAGTTGTTAAAGAACGGATAGTGTACTTGCCGAACATCTCTGGCGAACAGCAGGCACAAACTCCCTCGATAGAAATATTGCCAGATCTTTTTTACGTCGGGTCCCAAATCCGGGTAGAAGGCACTGAGGCAGAGGCTTTTAACCTGGATCGGGCGCTGGAAAACTGCAAACAATTCGAAAACACATTGTCATAGTCAAACAGGAGTCGTGAATGAAGGGTCGTTTTACGTGGGTAATCGTTTCGCTTTTTGTGTTCATTACCTGCGGCTGCGTAAGCAACCGCCCCATGGGGCATATCCCGCAACGCGCGTTCGCAAACCCGTTACCCATCGCCTTTTTGCACACCAACGACACGCACGGACACGCTTGGCCACATAAGGACCGGGATGGCATTGTCCGAGGTGGGTTCGCCGCCCAAAACCAGGTTATAGACGCCGTTTGGCGCGAGGTCGACACCGCGGGAGGCGTAACATTTGTCTTATCTGGCGGCGATATCAACACCGGCGTTCCCGAGTCAGACCTATTGGACAGCGAACCGGACATTATGGCGATGAATCAGATTGGGTATGACGCTATGGTTCTGGGAAATCACGAATTTGACAAAGGGCTGGAAAAAATCCGCAAGCAGCAAGTCTGGGCAAGATTTCCGTTTCTGAGCGCGAATGTTCTCACCAAAGATGGCAATTATCTTACCCGACCGTACGTCATTATCGACCGTGGAGTGAAAGTAGGGATACTTGGACTGACTACGGGTGACCTAAAAGTCCTCGTAAGCCCAGAGTATACGAAAGACTTGATTGTGGAAGACCCCATAACTGCGGCAAAGAAACACATCCCTCAAATGAAGGCGGAAGGGGCACAGGTCATTGTCGCTCTCACGCACATTGGCCTAATAGACAACAAAGCCAATTCGTTGCTCGACAAGTTTACTGACGATCGCAAACTCGCCGAGTCGGTGCCAGAACTGCAAGTCATTATTGGTGGGCATACGGATGTACTTCTTGAAAAGGGTTTAAGAGTTGGAACCACGCTCATCGCGCAAGCGGGCGCTCACGGCAATCACGTGGGAAGAGTAGACATCCTATTCGACACCAACAGTGGCCGTATCGTAAATTCGGCGGCATCGGTCCTTCCCGTACTCCCGGAAAAAGGAGAGGACAGAAAACTCGCTAGATTAATGGACGAGTACAAGGAACGCGGTTCGGTCACGTTGGAGGAGATTGTAGCTACAGCGGCGAATAAACTCGATGGCGACAGAAAGAATGTCCGCAACGGCGAAACGAACCTGGGGGATCTTCTCACAGATGCGCTACGCGAGACCACCGGAACGGACATTGCCATTTACAACGGGGGCGGGATCCGTGACAGCATTGAAGCCGGAAAGATCAAGGTCCGCGATGTTTACCAAGTACTGCCGTTTAGCAACACCGTGGTAACAGCCACCATCAGCGGTAAGCAGCTCAAAGAGGCTTTGGAATCCGGACTAGCAAACCGGCACCTCACTGGGAGCTTCCTTCAGGTGTCAGGTATTAGCTATGAAGCGGTCGGTGATCGTGTCACCGATCTACAAGTAGGGGGCAAGCCCGTCGTCCCATCGAGAAAGTATTCGGTAGCCACCAATAACTTCATCCTTGCGGGAGGCGATCACTTTGACGTACTTACCAGGCTCTCTGACAAGAAAGACACTGCAGTACCAGTGGAGCGCCTTTTTATCGAGTACCTAAAAGCCAAAAAAGCGGTCGATCCCAAGGTCGAAAAGCGAATCCGCCTGAGCGCAGAGAAGCATCTTTCCGGGGGAAACGGCCGCGCGGCGGGGAACTCTTAGGCTCTTTTTTCGCACGCTAAGCAATCTGGGCCACTGAATGACCGGCGAGCAAAAAAATATATTGTCTCAAAGTGGGACAGCTTCTTGCAAAGTTATCGAATACTTAGGTGTGCCCCGCCCCTGCTTAAAGCCGACCTGCTGCAGCGCGTCTAATTGCGGTATTTGAATTTCTCAGGATCTCCATGATAAAAACCACGGAAGAGGCTAGCTGCGCCTAGCCGAAGTGGAGTGGGGGTCATTATATTAGAGTCGCAGGCACCAAACCTGTTTGATTACTTCGATTACCGAGAGTACCTACAGGATTTTTATTCTTTCCATAAGAGGAAAAACCCCTCTTATAGCTACCGGCTTTTTGCGCGCAAAGCCCGATTAGGCTCTCCTAACTACTTGAAACTAGTGGTCGACGGCAAGCGTCGAATCACCGATCGCACACTTTATCAATTCACTCGTGGATTGGGTCTAGACATAGATGAAGAAAAGTACTTCCGCGAACTGGTCATGTACCAGGAGATCTCTGATCCGGACAGCAAGGAAGCCCATCTAAGGCAGCTACTGAAGTACCAAGAAAAGCAAAAAGCGCCGGTTCCACTAAAAGCGGACAAGATCAAGTTTATCTTGGACTGGCATCACGCCGCTATCCGCGAGCTGGTAGCTACGAAGGGATTTAACGAGGATCCTGCCTGGATCGCCAAGCGCCTGGGAAACAAAATAACTGAAGCTCAGGCAAAGCAGAGTCTAGAAATTCTCATCCGACTTCAGTTAGTGGAGCGCAAGGAGGGGCGACTGGTCCAACGCGAACCGCTGCTGACAAGCACGGACGAGCTGCCTTCACACCTCATCCGCAGCCTGCACCGCACTTATTTGCGTAAGGCGATCAACTCCATCTTCTCGGTTCCGTTAGACAAGCGTGAACTCTCTGGTTTGGTACTCTCCGTACCAAATCATCGGGTCAAAGAGGTCAAGGAAGAGATTAAAGAATTCCGTAAGAAACTAAACCGAAAATACGGAACCGATCCTGACGGCAACGAAGTGTATTTCATCGGACTCTACATGTTTCCGGTTTCGGCAAAGGGAGAAGCAAATGAACCAATTAAGAATTAAGAAAAGTCTGAAGGTATTTCTTCCCATTCTGGCTTTGCTTCTTTCAGTCACTGCAAAAGCTACTCTGGCTCTAAAGACGGACGCCAACGCCGAATTGAAGCGGGCGATAAGAGCCGCAGAACCGCAGGATAACGGTGGATTCGAGATAGGCAACGGACGAGGGGGACTCGACACGGGCGGCTTTGAGATTGGAAACGGTCGCGACATCATTGAGGTCGTCAATGCCAAAGGGGCCCACTCCATAAAATTCTACGAAGACTTTGACTATGTCATTAACGGGGAAAATACGTGGGCGACGGGCTATTTGGCGCAAGGAAAAGCCAAAGCCACCATTAACTTGGGGACCGTTTACGACGACCATATCCCCAGTTTAGGGGAGTTCCTGGTGAATGGTCTGAAAAAGGGCCTTTGGACGGTCGTGAGCGTAGCCGGGTTGCAAGGGCTCAAGAAAGACAATTTCGACGAGAAAACCAAAACCTACAGCGTGGAGATAGAACTACATCTGGCTGAAGGTCAGCTCTTGGTTTACCAAATCTCGTCAACGTTGGAAGGCCTGAAAGAAATCCAGGCCATTTCAAACTCGATCAAGATGCACATCAACTAAAGTCCGGCGAAGCATGTAAAAAGCCGCCTCGAGTGAGACGAGGGCCTTAGCCCTCTTCTCGCACCACCCAAACTTTGGTGTTGGCCACCACGTCATCCACGATGCGAATAGGGACGGTGTAAACACCCAAGGCTTTGATGGGCTCTTCCAACAAGATATCTTTCTTGTCTACATTGAGACCTTCTGCTTTGAACGCCTGCTCAATGTCATGGCTGGTGACGGAACCAAACAATTTGTCTTGCTCGCCCACCTTCTTGGAAATCGAACAGGAGGTTTTTTCCAGTTTTTCCTTCAAGCTTTCGGCTTCCTTACGAAGCTTGGCCTGCCTCGCATCGAGCAATCGACGCTCGTGCTCAAACGCCGCCAGCGTGTTCTTGGTTGCCGGAACCGCAAAATTGCGCGGAATCAGGTAATTGCGCGCATACCCCGGCTTTACATTTACGACCGAGCCGGCCGCGCCAAGATGCTCCACATTTTCCCTAAGAATGACTTTCATGTGCTACCTCCAAAGATCTATTTCTATTTGCTTTGTCCAAGAACCAGTTTCCAAATACTCCAAGGGCCACCAAAGCGTAGGAACCGAAGGTGAGTGAGAACGCGTAGATGAAAAGCTTAAGGCCACTGCCCAATCGTTTACGCACCAGGAGCGCAGAAAGGTACACGCAGCCTTGTACGAGAATAATGCTACTCCACGCCATGAAGACGCCTTCGACGTAGAATTTCAGCGGCGTTTCGGGCACGAAACGCGCCGCGAAAAGCACCGCAAAGACGCTGGGCACCCAAAGCGGAAGCCGCAGTTTTCTAAGCTGCGTGGCGTGAAGTGGGTGTTTTTCCGGAAACCACCCCAAGTGGGCCGCAAAACCCACAGAGATCCAAATGCAAAGCAGAATCCCTGCGAGAAACAAAAACGGCCCCTCGTACAGCAGAGTATCGTGCAGCAACGCCGGGTTCACCATGTCTTTGAGGACATCCATTTCCGCATAGCCGCTAATCAGTCGCTCCACCAGTGAATTCCAATACTGGGGAATGTTTAAGCCCCCGAGTTGAGCGTTCCACGCCAGAGCAGCAAAGACCACGATCAAGCAAACTGCCACAGAACGCAGCGCCAAGCTCCAAAAACCCTGCCGCGCTTTCACACCTTCTCCAACAACCAGTCCCAACACGAAGATTAACGATACAACTTCCGGCGGCATCCCGAAAAAAACCAAGGCTACTACGGCACCGAAAATAGCGGTGATCTTAGGCCAAGGTTCATCCAGCCGCAGGTGATTGGCTATCATCGGTAACGGCACCAGGAAGACCGTAAAAGCACTTCCGGCGCACCCAAAACTGAGTGCTGCATAGACCGTGTGAATGAGCACGGTCATGAAGTCGAGCGGGTGCTTTTCCCGCTCGTTGGGCACTGGATTGTCGTTCAGCAGACGCATTACATCCTAACTTGCGTGCTCGTATAGGCGATGAAAGCCAAGTGACGAGCCCGCTTAACCGCCAGAGTCAGGACACGCTGATGTTTGGCGCAGTTACCCGAAATGCGGCGGGGAACCAGTTTGGCTCGCTCTGTAAGAAAAGGGCGAAGCATGATCGAATCTTTGTAATCAATGTTCAGACCCGGTTCCGCACAAAAGCGGCAACCACGCCCACGATGGAACGACCGTTTTATAGATCCACCGTCGTCAGAGCCCTTGTCGCGATCCCCTCTGTCTCGATCTTTTCTGAATTCACTCATTTTTCGTCTCCTATTATTGCCTTAGCTATAATCTTTGTTTCCTGAACCTTGTTCCCTTTGCGATCCTTAAAGGATCGGGTCCAAAGCGTGCCATCGACCTCTACCCGATTACCGATACGAAAGGCCACCACACTCTCAGCAAGCTCCCCGCTCAGGACGACTTCAAAGTGGCCCATCGATGCCTTTCCGAGAAACGTCTGCGGAGCCGCCACGACCAGCTCCGCAATAGGTAACCCAGTCGGCGTATACTTCAGCGGAATTTTCCGGCTGATCTTTCCTTGGATGCGGACTCGGTTATCGGCATCTAAACTAATTGCGTTTTGCACGCTGTTCGCGGCTCTTCTTATATTCTTCCTCCGCGGTCTTGATTTGCTTCTTGACCTTGGAATAGTCGTATTTGTCGTCTACCAACACGGTAGCATAACGAATCACGTTGGGAAGAATCTTGAAATGGCGCTCGATCTCTGCCACTACCCCGGGGGTCCCAGTGTAGTTGATGATGCAATACTTGCCAGTCGTGCGATCGCTAATCGGATACGCCATTTGCCGCGTGCCCCAGTCATCGCGCACACTCAATTTCCCTTGAAATTTGGAGATAACGCTATCGATCTTTTCATGAATCGTGGTCGCGTCGCCGTCGCTGATGCCGGGATCGAGAATATAGACAGTTTCGTAACTGCGCTGAATGGCAGTGGGCATGTTTTCCTCCTTATGGTCAGGGCATCATTGCCCAGGCCCAATTATTGAGCAAGGTAGCGTAAGAGATAGCAGCGGGTAGGCCCAATTACAACCCTAATTCATAACTGGAGGCAAAACCATCGCGCGGCGGCCCCCCGATGCGGGACTGGGGGTTGCGCATTAGCTGTTCGACTTGCGCCACGAAATGGGCGACAGGACAAGTTGCAGATGGATCTATAACTAGCTCACAATACTGAGAATTTACACCAAGCAGGGCCCGCAAGCGGTCCGGACTCAGGCCCCCGGCTGCGTGCGCTGACGGCAGAGAAGAAAGGCGCGAATCGGTCCCCACATGAGTGATCCGGTGACGTACGGACTGCACCCACCACGCCGCCTGCCGGGCTGGCGTTCGGACACCAATCACAGTATTTTCTGCCATCACCAAGTGGGACTCTAGCTGCTCGAACGCCCGGTGAAGACGCTGAAGATCTTCGGCAAAACCGTCCGAGCTATATTCGATTTGGATACCGGGCGGGGGACAGAAGAGTAGGGACAATTGGCAATACGGCTCTGGGAGCAACCATTGCCAGAGATCCATTTCCAACTTTCGCAGTGCCTGGACGGCGGGGACGGCTGGGTATAGTACGGACACCTCCGGCAACCCACTCGACCCAGCATCCAAGACGCAGTGTTGGACGCCGGTACGGCGTACTCGCCGAAGCCGCGCCAAGTTGCCGTCAAGATACTCTCGGAAATCAAACTCCAGACGCACGATCCCACAGAGCTGCAAAAACAGCTGCTTCTCATTGTCGGATAACGGAGCCTGACGGTATCGAGATTTAGTGTGTTCCAAGTTGGCGCTCCTTTCTGCCCACGATAAAACTGGCTAGGTGGGAAATCTGATCCCAAGCCCCTTCGACGATCGGCTGCGACGGCACCCAAACAGACCCATTGCCGTGCTCGAGCCGTAAGACCTCGCTACGCCCCCCAACGATGAGGGGTTCACACCGAGACGGCCATTTATAGGTATTCATGCCTTCGTTATATTGTGCGAGCCCAAACGGAAAAAGTACGTGCCCACCTTGCTCCAGGTGCCGGTGGATGGATTGAAAGGTCGCGCGGGCGAGATATTTCCCGGAGGCCACCACCAACAGCTTCTCTGGAACAAAACCTGCTTCCTCCCAAAGCGGGAGCAAGCACCAGCCAATCTCATTCGCAACGGCCTGCGACTTCAGAGACTCCCACAACTTAAACGCATGCAACGTAGAGGGATGAAATCTCCCTTCTACGGCAAGCGGAAACTCCGTCTCACCGATAGAATCGATGTGGATGCTGTCGAATCCCAAAACCCACGATGCGCTACCCATGTCGCGGGCTTGATCGTGTAGGGACGAACGTAGGTAGCGCGAGAGACGACTTTCCTTTGCAAGTTTTGCGATCGGATCCCAGTAGGAAACGAGCTGCTGAGACCTGCACCAACGGTAGTCAAACGCGGCAAGCCAAGGTCGGCGATCAAACAACAGACGAAACCCCGACTTGGATTCTAGAATGGAAAAGTCATGGAAACCAGTTCCGTAACAGGTATTCAAGTTATCAATACGCTCGTAGCGTTGTCTCAGCAATGCGGGGACCTGCTCCGGATCCACCAGCGTCGCATCGGAACCGTACACGCCAAAATCCAGGAAGATCTCTTTTACGGTCTGTAAATCATCGACATAAAGCTCCAACAAGGCAAAACACTCGCGCAAGAAATTCAAGTACCCGTCGAATAAGATCTTGTTTCGAATGCTCGGAATTTTGGTGAATCCGAATCCGCCAATAGTCTTCTGCCAAAAAACAAGGGGAATAAGCGCGTGATCTTCGGCTCCCCATACCCAGTTAGGAAACGTTTTGGGCCCAGGCGGGAAGCCAAATCGAAGTTCTATCTCCATCTCGCGCTCTTTGACTAGGTTCAAGAACCGCTCAAGGCCCCGCTGAGAGGCTCTCGAAAAGTCACACATTCGTGGGGCCGTCTCGTGCACGCCCCAGTAAACATGGCTTTGAACTGTTTTGTATCCCGCTCGCCGGGCGTCTTCCAAGAGCGCTGGCCACTCGTGCGCCGGGTGCGCGCAATAATCCAAAGCTATCGGTGCAAGTTGAGTCGACATGTGATGGTTACCTCTCAGAGGCTTTTTACCGGATGCGTCCTAGTATAGAATTCCTGGCCGTCAAACTCAACATAACTAAAGTGTTTTACCCAGTCTCCGGTATTAATATAGCGACCGGATTTCGAACCCAGATCTATTGTATAATCGTCTGGAATGTGGGTGTGCCCCATCAACACAATATCGTAGCCTGATTCCAAGATGCGGCGGGCCGATGATCGGTAGATTTCGCGAATAGTTGCTTCGCGTCTCTTAGATTTCATCTGGTAATCCCGACTCAGTGTGGAACCGCGCTTCCCGAGATCGTCCACCCACTTTTGCGGGGCCTGCTGAATGAGAAATTTGGTAAGTGGGCGCCGCAGGACGTAGCGCAACATTCGGTAACCGAGTTCCTTCGGATTTCCCAGATCGCCGTGTGCGAGATAGATCTTTTTTCCTGCCCATTCTACTGCGGTCGGGCCCGGATATACTCGGATGCCAATTTCGTTGGTGAAGTATTCACCCAAATGAAAGTCGTGATTTCCCTCGAAGTAATGTACCTGATGGCCGCAATCGACCAAATTGCGTAATACGCTGAGAACGGGTTCAAACTTCTCAATTAGGTACGGGCTCGTCGCAGGCCAGACGTCAAAAAAATCTCCCATGATGAAAATGGATTCGAACCGACTCGCCTGTTCCTGCAGGAAGCGAATAACTACTTTTGATTTAACACTGGAAGCATCCTGCAAATGGACGTCCGAAAGAAAAACGGCAGTCATCTAACTTAGGTACCATGCAGAAGTTGGCTTTGCCAATTCCCTACTGCGGCAGGACCGCGTTGGAGGGTTGTTTTGTGGTTGGTTCTCGCTGCGGCTTGTCTTCCAAAACCTGATTCGAGAGAGCTTCTTCGAACTCAAAGAGCTGATCCACGCTCGGATCCACAACAGAGGCCTGCGCCGCCTGGCCATCTTCAGTACCCTGGAAAATAAGGAGGGGCAGACGGGAATTTCCGTCGTGATTCATCATCATGTAGGAGCTAAGTAGCACCCCCACAAAAACGCTGATGCTATATAGATATTGCAGCTTGCCGCGCATCAAGTCCCCTAAGAAATCCCCTGGTCCCGCGAAAAGGGACCACTGAACCCCTAAGAAATACAATTTCCATGCCTGGGGACGCGTGTATAACCCATGGAAAATACAGCTACTTTTTGGCTGGTCCGGCGGCCTTTTTGTCACGCTTATTGACGGTTGGGGGCAGGCACGCTCTGTGCGCCGAGCGCGAAAGATTATGTAGGCTGGAATCTAGGTGTAGTCTGTCAGAATACAACAGCTGGCGAAGCTTTGGGCAGGTGGCTAGCTTTTTTGGAGTCGCTAGGGCATATCCGATAGATGGTTTTGAAATCGCCTGCCAAGTTGAATCTTGGATTATCAGTCGTCGGCCGGGACGCACGCGGCTACCATCTGATCGAGAGTCTTTTCTGGCCGATCAACGTTTGTGATGTTTTGGAAATCCACCCGGCACCCAGTTTTGGTATCGAAATGTCCGCTCCGCCAGGTTTTGGTTCGCTCCCCAACTCGACGGAAAATCTGGTTTCACGCGCTTGCAAGTTAGCCGGGCTAGAAAACTGGAAAATCCGAATCGAAAAGAAAATCCCGCTTGGCGCGGGTCTTGGGGGCGGATCTTCAAACGCCGGTACCGTGCTTCGAGCGCTAGCACCCGGGTTTGCCGCGGCAAAGGCTGCGGAGTTAGGCGCGGATATCCCTTTCTTTTTGAATCCCCGTCCCAGTTGGGTCACTGGGATTGGCGATCGAGTTACGCCACTGAGGCCCGACGGGGTGGTGGCGCTAACATTTCTACTCGTAATGCCTCGACTTAGTATCCCGACGGCGCGCATCTTTGGCGCGTACCGCCGTTTCCCGACGCAGTTCTCTAAATCATGGGATCCCTTTCCAGATGGAGTGGTCGAAAATTCCAGTTTGCGCTCCTACCTGTCTCGAGCGGGCAACGATTTGGAACCCGCCATCGTGTCCGAGTTTCCGGATATTGCTAATATTCTCCACAGTCTACGCAAGTTGCCATGCCTGTACGCTGGCGTGTCAGGCACGGGCTCAACGTGTTTTGCGGTTTTTGATGAAAAAATCGATAAAGAAATCCTGGAAAGCTTCCGATGGGAGAGCTGTAGGAGCGTCCTAGTGAAATCTTACTCTGATGAGTAGTAC
>JAGQZV010000101.1 GCA_020435295.1 Bdellovibrionales bacterium
AAAGCACTGCTCGTCAACAAACTGCTCACCAAAGTTTTTGATCAAGTTGGACTGACTCTCGTGGACTTCAAGCTGGAGTTTGGGACGGACGCAAGCGGACGGATCTTGCTAGCGGATGAATTCACTGGCGATGGTTGCCGGCTGTGGGACAAAGAAACTGGTGAACCGTTAGACAAAGATCGTTTCCGGCATGATTTGGGTCGCGTGGAAGAGAGTTACCAAGAAGTTTACCAACGCCTAAAAAGACATTTTGAAGGTAACTAAAACCAAGGAGACACGGTGAAAGCACTGGTCGAAATTTTCTACAAAGACTCGGTGTTCGATCCCCAAGGGAACACGATCTGCCAATCTTTACAGCGCCTGGGATTCCGCCGCGTAAAGGACGTTCGAATTGGCAAAGTGGTGCAGCTGGAATTGGACACAGAAGGCCAATCTCCGTCTGACGCAAAGAAAGACGTGGAAAACATGTGCGAGAAGCTGCTCGCCAATCCCGTCATTGAGTCCTATACATTGCAGCTCGAGGGCAAGTAGAGCGAATGAAAGCGGCGGTCATTACCTTTCCCGGCTCCAACTGCGATGACGACGCGGTTTTTACTCTTCAGCACACCCTTGAACTAAACGTAGATCGCCTTTGGCACAAAGAGGCCAAAGATCTGGGCGAGTACAACTTGGTTGTGGTTCCGGGAGGTTTTTCGTACGGAGACTACCTCCGTTGCGGCGCTGTCGCCTCGCACTCGCCTATAATGGGAAGTGTAAAACAATATGCGGCTCACGGTGGGCTCACGTTGGGAATCTGCAACGGTTTTCAAGTCCTGTGTGAATCCGGTTTACTGCCTGGCGCTCTTATCAGGAATCTGACGACGAATTTCATTTGCCGCGATGTCACCTTGCGAGTCACCGCCAACAACAACCCGTGGACAAACCAGCTCAAGATCGGAGACGAGCTCACCCTTCCCATTGCACACAGCGAGGGCCGGTACATCATCGAAGAACCCGCGTATGCCGAAATGAAGGAAAAAGAACAGATTGTCCTTTCGTACGTTTCCAACCCAAACGGAAGTCTTTTTGATATCTCTGGTGTTTGTAACGAAGCGAAAAACGTTTTTGGCCTAATGCCTCACCCTGAACGATCGAGCGATCTTCGTACTCGTCACGGAATGGGAATTTGGCAGTCCTTTTTAAACTGGAGCGCGAAACAGAAATGATCAAAGACACGACAGTTTCTACTCCCGAACTCGCCAAGCAACTCGGGGTAAGCGCTCAAGAATACGATTTCATCTGCAATAAGCTGGAGCGGAGGCCCAACTATGCCGAGCTTGGGATATTCTCCGCAATGTACAGCGAACACTGCAGCTACAAGTCGTCCAAGCCCCACCTGCGAAAGTTTCCGACTAGTGGCAAGCGCGTGTTACAGGGGCCTGGCGAGAACGCAGGTATTCTCGATATCGGAGAAGGTTGGGGTGTCGCCTTCAAAATGGAGAGTCACAATCACCCTTCGTTCATCGAGCCTTACCAGGGCGCCGCCACAGGTGTCGGCGGGATTTTGCGGGATGTTTTCACCATGGGAGCGCGTCCTATTGCCTCGATGAATAGCCTTTGTTTTGGGGATGAAACACAGCCGCGCACACCGGCAATCGTCAAGGGTGTTGTGAAAGGCATCGGGGACTACGGCAATTGCGTGGGCGTTCCGACTGTAGCGGGCCAGACGTTTTTTCATCCCTGCTATAATGGCAACCCGCTGGTAAATGCATTTACTGCGGGCATCGTGAAACATGAAAAAATTTTCCGGGCGTCAGCATCAGGAATCGGTAACGTACTCGTGTACGCGGGAGCCAAGACGGGCCGCGATGGCGTTCACGGCGCCACGATGGCGTCTCAAGAATTCTCTACTGAGAAGGAACTCGAACGCCCCACTGTTCAAGTGGGCGATCCTTTCACAGAAAAGTTGTTACTAGAAGCCACCTTGGAAGCGATGAATAGCGGACTAGTGCTGGCGATCCAGGACATGGGGGCTGCCGGGATAACTAGCTCGAGTTTCGAGATGGCGGATCGCGCCGGAACCGGTCTAGAGATGGTGCTCGACAAGATCCCAGTGCGGGAGCGAAATCTCACTGCCTACGAGCTTCTTCTCTCCGAGTCTCAGGAGCGCATGCTCATCGTCACTTCTCCAGATCGAGTGGAAGCTCTGGTGGCGGTATTTGAAAAGTGGGACCTTCACGCGGTTGCTGTGGGCACGATTACGGACGGAAAACGTGTGCGCATGACGCTGCACGGAGAGCAAGTAGTGGATCTCCCGGTGGATCTTGTGGCCGATCCCCCGATGGCGGATCGCCCGTTTTGCCCTCCCGCCGATCTGAAACAAGCTTGGTTCATGGATCGCAACAAACTGCACATCGCCCCACTAGAGTCAAAAATACAGGCGGTGCTGCTCGACCTTAATTTTGCCGATCCTCGCCCGCTGGCCGAGCAATATGACTCCATGGTAGGCAACCGAACCCAGGGAGAGACATTCGACGACGCCGCAGTTTTGCGCATTCGCGAAATAGAGTCCAAAGCAGTTCGACTGGCGTTTACGGTAGATTGCAACCCTCGACTATGCAAATTAGCCCCCAGGGAAGGCGGCCGGCGATCAGTAGCAGAAGCCGCGATGAACCTCGCTGTTCGTGGCGCGGAACCCATCGGGATCACCGATTGTTTGAATTTTGGAAACCCGGAAAATCCGGAAGTCATGTGGCAATTGGTAGAAGCCGTTGAGGGGATCACAGAAGCCTGCACAGCCTTGCACACACCTGTCGTGTCGGGCAACGTCAGTCTTTATAACGATACCGACGGCAAAGCCATCTACCCGACGCCGATGATTGGCATGGTTGGGCTCATCGAAGACGCCTTGCCGCTGCCGTTTAGCCGATTTTACAGCACGGAACTTGAACTCGCTCTTGTCGGCCCATTGGAAGCCGCGCTCGGAGGCAGCGTACTCGCTAGTCGCTGGTTCAAGCGCGATTGCGGCCAGCCGGTAGACACGGATCTCAACATCGTTAACAGGGCTATTAAATTCTGTAGGGACTTGCGTAAAACTCGGTTAACCTACGCGGCCCACGACATCTCCGATGGTGGTCTTTTGAGCGCATCCCTGGAAATGGCTTTCCGAGCAAACGTAGAACCAATAGGTCTGAAGCTTGTTATCCCCGCCGGCAAGGATGTCGATGAGGTCTTGTTTGGCGAAGCGCTGCCGCGCGTGCTCATTGCCTATGATCCGGGCAATAGAGGAGAAATCGAGAACCTCGCGTCACGGCACGCGCTTCCGTTCGCGGTCGTAGGTAATACCAATGATGGCGGCACAATCCAGTTTCATCAAGGGAGTGCACTGCTGTGGCAAGGCGATACCGCCGAACTCAAAGCCCGCTGGGCCTCCAAGTGGGAGGTATTTTTTAACTAATGTGTGCGATAGTTGGCATAGCAGATCACAAAGAAGCATCTAATCTCACGTACCTTGGTTTGCACGCACTTCAACACCGGGGTCAGGAGGGTGCCGGGATAGTCTCCACAGATGGCGAACAAGTTTTTGCGCATCGCCGCCGTGGTTTGGTTCAGGATGTTTTCGGAAACGGTTCCCTAGCCCGGCTGAAGGGTAGCGCAGCTATTGGACACACTCGATATTCAACAACAGGTTCCAGCAACATCGCAAACCTTGGGCCGTTGATGATGAAGAGTTCTTTGGGCTGGGTTTCGCTGGCTCACAATGGAAATCTTGTCGACGGCGAAAAGTGGACGCGCAAACTGGAAGCCGAGGGCGCTATTTTCCAGAGCACCAACGATACCGAGGTAATCATCCACCTCATGGCCCGATCGGGTGAAAAAGATCTCGAAGCCGCACTCATCAAGGCTCTCAAACAAGTCGAGGGAGCCTTTTCGATAATCGCCATGAACGCGGACAAGATGGTTGTCGTCCGTGACCCCAGAGGCTTCCGACCCCTGTTGATGGGAGACCTGGATGGCAGCACCGTTTTTGCTAGCGAAGATACAGCCTTCGATTTGATTGGTGCCAAAACCGTGCGGGAAGTGCGTCCTGGAGAAATGATCACGGTTTCCCTGAGAAACCACGGTGCACCAGAGTCTTCTTTCCCGTTTGCTCCAAAAGAGAAAGCACAGTGCGTGTTCGAGTATGTATATTTTTCTCGGCCCGATAGCACCGTTTTCGGGAGCAACGTCCACGAAGTCCGTAAGGAGTTGGGGCGAAAATTAGCAAAAGAGCAACCAGCACCGGACGCCCACTTGGTAATCCCTGTACCCGACTCCGGAGTGCCCGCGGCGATCGGGTTTGCGGAAGGAGCGAAGATTCCCTTCGACATGGGGATCATCCGCAGCCACTACGTGGGGCGTACATTTATTGAGCCACAACAGTCGATTCGAGACTTTGGCGTTAAACTGAAATTGAACCCAGTCCGCAGTGCGATTCAAGGAAAAAATATTGTTGTTGTGGACGACAGCCTGGTTCGTGGCACCACCACTCGAAAACTTGTAAAGCACTTGAGAGACGCCGGGGCGAACAAGGTACACATCCGCATTTCTTCTCCGCCAATTACGCACTCGTGCTTCTACGGGATCGATACCCCGACTCGCAAGGAGCTGATTGCTTCCACGCACAGCACTGAATATATTCGTGAATACATTGGTGCAGATTCTTTGGGTTACCTTTCGGAGCAAGGCTTGATGGAAACGGCGTCGGCAATGAGCGGACGGGGATTTTGTGACGCCTGTTTCACGGGCAAATACCCTACGGCTCTGAATTAGTTCCGGTTCTAAAAGGTGCCTATCTACTTTTGGAACCTATCTTGGAAGTTACCTTAGGGTTTCGGAAAGGGTTCCAAAAGTAGATAGGCACCTTTTAGAACTGCCAAAAGTAGATAGGCACCTTTTAGAACTGTCTAGTGTTTTCCAAAGACTTCGAACTGCTCGATGTGAAAATTGGGATCATTCTTTATGATGATCCCCTTGTCGAAGCGATCCTCAAGCTCCTCGACGTGCGTAAGCTCATCTCCAGTAAGGGCCGCCACAACATCAGGGTGCGCAAACACCACAATGTTCTTGCAGTCGTTGAGTGCCTCTTTTTCTATCTCGCGGAAAATTTCAAACGCAATGGTTTGTCGGCTCTTGTGATACCCTCGACCCTCACAGTACTCGCACCCTTCAGTCAACGAACGCACTAAGTCCTCATGCGTACGTTTCCGGGTCATTTCCACAAGTCCAAGATCAGAGATCTTCAAAATATTCGTCTTCGCTTTGTCCTCTGCAAGCGCTTCATGCAAGGCACGAAAAACTTTCTCCTTATTATCCGGATTCTCCATATCAATGAGATCCATGATAATAATCCCGCCGACGTTTCGAATGCGCAGCTGATAGGAAATTTCCTTCACCGCTTCCAGGTTCGTCTTGAGGATAGTTTCCTCTAAGCTCTTAGAACCCACATAGCGGCCCGTATTCACGTCGATAGAGGTTAGGGCCTCGGACTGGTCAATCAGCAAGTAGCCGCCGGACTTCAACCATACCTTGCGTCCCAGCGCGCGAGAGATCTCCGCTTCAATGCCGTAGTGTTCAAAGAGCTGGGACGGCCCCTTGAAAAGCTTTACCCTGTTTTTTAGACGCGGCATGAACTGACTAATAAAATCTACGACTTCCTCATACGCCTTGGCATTATCGATAACGAAAGAGTCCACGTCATCCGTTAGAAAATCGCGCACAGCGCGCAAGGAGAGTTGCAGATCTTCATGTACAGCAGCCGGGGCTTTCGCCTTGGATCCGACGCGTTTTATCCGGTTCCAAAGTTTAATCAAATAATCGGCGTCCGCTTTTAGATCACGCAGCGACTTTCCCGCAGCCACCGTTCGAACAATGAAGCCGACATCTTGTGGCTGAATTTTTTTTAGGAAGATATCTCGCAAGCGGCGGCGTTCCCGATCGCTCTCGATGCGTCTGGAAATGCCGATGTGTTTGCTCATGGGCATCAGCACGAGATTGCGCCCTGGCAAACTCAGGTGAGTCGTAAGGCGCGCGCCTTTAGTGCCGATGGGAGCTTTGGCAACTTGGACCATCAGCTCCTGGCCCTCTTTGATCAAATCCTCAATCCGCGCGTCTCGTTTTTGGCGCCGCCCGCGGCGCCCACGCTGGTACCGGCTCGCCCGACGCCCTCTACCGCCGCCTCCACGCCCTCCACGGCCCCCGCGACCTCCACGTCCGCCACGAGCCTCTCGCCCCCGGCCACCCCGATCGTCCTCGCGCCCGCGGGCACCGCGCTCCTCCCGATCGCCACGCTCACCCCGGTCCTCACGCTCATCGCCGTAGTCCCGATCGTCACGGTCGCGGCTCTCTCGATCTTCCGCATAGTCTCGATCATCCCGATCGTCGTAGTCGTCACCGCCTTCATCTTCATCCGCGTATTCGACATCGTCGCCCAAGGGGTCGTCGATAATGTCGTCCACATAGAGAAAGGCGGTGCGCTCTAAACCCAGCTCCAAAAAGGCGGCCTGCATGCCGGGTAGGACCCGCTTCACCACGCCTTTGTAAATGTTGCCCACAACATTGCGGTCTTCTTGCCGCTCAATGTGTAGGTTCTTTATTTCCCCATCTTCGAGGATTGCAACACGAGCTTCATACGAACTCGCATTCACTAAAATCTGCTTTCCCATTCTCTACAAAACTCCTGGATTCGGCCGGAATAGTGCCAGAACCTCTACTCGAAAAAACTCATAATCCCGTATCGATACCACGAGGGGGTAGGAGTCGCAACGGTGCGATAAATCCGGTATCATTATAAGGATGGGATCGCGATTTTGCCTACTAATTCTAGGGGCCTTGGGGGCCACTCTGCTGGGCTGGGCAGAGGCTGGGCAGCACCTGCGCATGGAGAACACGTGGCCGCTCTGGGACGTCTGGCTGGCCTCCCTCCGCCTCATTGCCTTCCCCGTCAGTCTCCTCCTATTGGGATTCACCGGTAGTGGGATGGTGCGATTTTTTCAGCTGGGCTGGGGCCTGTGGTTGAGCCTACTCACGCTGGCGGTGCTCTTTCAACGGGAGCCGCTAACCCCTTACCTGACGCCCTACGGTCTAACCGCTATCATCCTGGTACTGGTGTGCGGCCTCGGCCTGGTCCTTTTTTCGACGATGCAATTATTTCCCGGCAGACGAAAGAAAACTTCCTAAAATCCTTCCATCCCGAACAAAAGACGCTGAAACCCGCCCTTAAGCGCTTGTTGGTCACTACAAAGAGCTATCAAGTAGTCCTGGTAGAGTTGGAACTCAATGGTGGGTGCTTCTAAAGTTTGCGGCCCTATCAACGTCGAGACAACCGAAACCGTGTTGCGCTCAAACTGCAACTGCACTTTGTCCAAAGTCCGCCCCAATCCCAGGCCCAATGCCTTGGAATAGGCCTCTTTTGCGCACCAAAGCGCGATGCCCGAGGGCACGCGCTTACCATCAAGCTCTATCGTCCACTGATCCGCCCGACGCACCTCATCTGGAGAGGCAATGCGGTTAATCACGTTCCCTACGGGTCTATCCAAACGCTCCACATCGATGCCGATGGGAAAATCACCGACGGCAGCCACCGCCATGGACTCGGTATGCGTGACATTGGCATAAATGCCGTGGACTAAACAGGAACGAGAATCGAGTACTTCCAAGTAGCCGTACCCTTCTGCCGGCCGCACGAAGAGCTTGCGTTCAAGGTATTCGAACGCAAACTTAAGAGCGGCACGCCCCGCATAATACGCACGGGCCCGCTGTTCGTTGCGCCCTTCAGGCGCGAGTGTGCCCTCTGGAATGACGCCTTTGCCAGCGGCACGGATTTGCTCGGACGATATGCCCTCAAACGGGAAAACCACCAAGATTCGACATGGCGCGTCTTTGTCTTCGAATGTGGCTCGCTGTCCCATAAGCTATCTGCCCAATCTGCCGAAAAGAGTATCGATAGTGTTTACGCGAAAGGACCCTAGGGTGAAACCCTCAAATTCAGCCCTTATCATCACGCTTAGTTTACTCGGTACCATTGCTCGGGCTGAAGTGCAAAACGTTGCACCAGGCCCGAACGGCCCAATCCCCCAACCGTACCAAGCGGCGCCGGCTCAACAGAATCAGGATGGCCGCTCCGTATTGTCATTGCTGCGAAAAAAACTGTCGCGAGACGACGGAAGCCCGGCCACCCTCGTCATTCTGGATCCACTCGATTACACGGGGGTCAAACTTGCAGGCAACATAAAGAAGATCCTGGAAAGAGGGCTTACGCTATTCACCAAAGTGAATTTGAAACAAACTGACTACCAGATTGAAGAACTGACTCTAGACGCCTTTAGAAATGCCGTTATCGAAACCGAAGCGGACGTGATGGTCGCGACAGTGCTGAAGCCGACCGGGTTTGAAATCTTTCTCTACGACGTACGCAATCCTTTTGTGATTTATACGTATGCGCACACTCTGCCGGATCCGCGCATCCACCAATACGCCAAAGACGTCGTCATTAAGCACACCAAACAGCTTATCGCGCGCCTACTAAACAACTACGTAAAAGAAATCTACTACGAACTACCGCGTGGGGAGCGCACCATTGCCTCATTCGAAGGCAACTTGGCGCCAGACTCAGTTCCGCGGGGTCCCGCTGCCACCGAACTTTTCTTTGATGCGAACCGGGATCGCCTGTCTCAATTTTACGCCTCTGCTTCCATGGGTTACTTCATGAGCAAGGGTACAAACGGCATCTTCAATTCCAGTATCTTTACAGGTCAGGTCGGCTGGGTTTTCTCAAAGCCCTTTGCTGCAGAGATTTCCGTCGACATGACCACCTATAACATCGGCACCCTATCACTGAAGTATCTGGGAGAAAGTGAAACTTCCCAATGGCGCTACCTTCTGGGTCTAGGAATAGGGTACGCTACTGCCAAATTCACCGCGAACTGGGATCAAACAAACGGCATAGGCTTCACCTCCATTTACGTCGTCCCCAGTGCGGCGGTTTTCTTCCCCATTAGCCACACCGCCTACTTGAAAGGCGAAGTGCGCGCCTATGTGGGGCTCCCTCCTGAAAGGCTTCTTTTAAGCTTCCTGCCAGGGCTAGTCGTAAGATTTTAAGCCCGCACTCCGCTAGAATACTCAAGCGCGTCCAAAGCCCCAACTGAATGGACACATATCGACAATCTATCCCTTCCCTGTAGGCACGAAACTCTCGGAATAAAAATTGCTTCTTCCTATGCAGAGAGGCCGAAAGGAATAAACCGTGCGGTCAGGGAAGCTGGTATCAGGACGCATTCTATTTGGATACGCGATTGTGTTAAGCGTATCCGTCTGCGCGTATTCTTCTGGAAATCAGAGCTGCGGTTTAGCGCACAAAGCCATCTCAGGGGAGGCGCTAACTGGGGTGGAAAAATTTCAGCTAGCCCAAGCGCTAAAAAATTCTTCGCACCCAACACAGGAACGAAACGGCGGTACACGCATCGAAATCCCCACCCGGGATGCCCAGACGCGCGAAAGAATCCTCAACGATGTCGTTGCGGAACTGCAAAAATTTTATCGCCTCGAGGGTGAGTACGCACCGGATGGGGAGACCACTACCGCCTCCCCGAACCAGGTAGGAAACATCCCTCACATTTTTAAAGATCACGATGAAATGGCAGAAGTGTTCGGACCGGATTTTCAAAAATATCTGGATATTGATCCTTTGAGTTTGCGAGTAGCCGTGTGGGCCCACGATCCTGGTAAAGCGCGCTTAGACACCGGATTGCAAGCGTACATCGACGGAAAGCTGCTCGAAGCGGGCGGAAACGGGCTGCTGAACAGCGACGGCGGCCCCTCTTTTGTGCGCAGTTTCGTATTACCACATGATGAGCACACGTTGGTGGATGGGCTTCCGGCCATCATGCGCACTATCCAAAAGAAGCACGACCTCACAGACGATGAGGTGGCGGATTTGATGGGGCAGATCGTCCACACCATTTCTTGGCACAATTACGGGCCGCTCCATGTCGATCCTCGCCTTAGCGTTGATGAGCAACGCCGCCAGCTCAAAGAACGCTATCCGTATCTGAGCGACGCGGAAATAGAACGCGTCCGCAATGCATTCTGGGTAAAGTTTTATGGAAATGGGATTTCTTTTCCTGCGATGGAAAACGGAAAACCAAAGATCGGAGAAGACGGAAAAGTCGTGATGCTTACCGGTGTCTCTCCCTGGGCTCCCGACATGGGGCTTTCTCCTGTCTACGGACAGCCCAAAGGAGCGACGGGAAATGCTCTAGCCGGCAACGATCGCGTTACGCTGGTCACCGAGGGGGCCATGTACAAGATCCCGACTCAAAATATGAGCCGATCTAAAGGCCTGAACCGCGATCTTATTCAAATTTCTTTTGTTGGTGACGACGGGATTGGCGTGACATCCGAAGCCATTATCAAAGCGCAACACGCCGAACAAATGCGCTACCGACCCGAAGGGTCCCGGCCGCTGACCCTATCGCATTACCGGCCAACAGCCTACGGCCTATATGCGGCCACGGCCGCCACCCGATTCGGGCACCGCCTAGCTTCGATGAACACGGACAGCGTGTACAAAGCTCTAAACATCAGCAGCGAGGAAGCTAGCCACGTTCTTGTTTACGCGGATTTCCCCGCCGGTCCCGATAAAGGGAAGACCTACAAAGTGGACGGTGGCAGATACGACGAGGCCCAGAAAAAGCTTGTAGAACCGCCGCGGATCTACCAGTGGGACGGCGCCAAGAAGGAATGGGTGGAACTCACAGGCGATGCCATCCCCCGCAGCGGCTACTCAGAGATGAAACCCGGGCAGGACGCGTGGGACCAGATACTCGAATTCGAGCGCTTGGCATTGATGGATGCCAACCCCTCAGACAAGCCGTTTATCATCCCGTCACCGCGGGAGTGGGTGGAATTTACCGGCCGGAACTTGCCCTAAGGCGCGAGGCAAAAAGCTTGGTATTGCAGAAACTTAGTCGACCCCTTCAAGAAAACTTGCGGTTTTGTTATAGTGCCCGCCCGTGCGTAGCCTCCTTACTATTCTTACGTTTGCAGCTTGTTGGTCCCTTCAGAGCTTAAGCCACACGTGTGCGGTGGAGCTTGTTTCGCAAGCGCGCGTAATGGGCCACGCGGAAATCGCTACTGACTTTGCCGCCGAAGGGGTCGCCACAGTTGTTTCCTGGCCTGGGCACGTTCTTTTTCTGCAAGACGGTTCAGAGCGGATTGCGCGCCGATTTTTCCCCGATTTGAAGTTCAGCTTGTTTGAGTCCCGCACCCACCTGCGCTCGCTCTCAACGTTAAGTTTGGCTACTCATCTTGGCAGCGCCGCTGGCTACTATGCCGGCGTGGATGCCGACCGCAAAATCTTCCTCGCACACAACCACTCAACAAAACGCTTGGATTTACCATCGTTAGAAGGGGTCACGGCCGTCTCTCTTTTTCACACAGAAACGGGTGCGGGCCTTGTGGCCGCCACTGCCGACGGGCTTTTTTTGCTCTCGCTAGAACATCCCAAAACCGAGAGTTGGCAGAAGGTACCCGCAAGAGTGGGGTTTGCCGTGGATTTCATTAGACCTCTGGTTTTGGGTGAAGAAAGAGCGTTCGTCCTTGGAGCGGAAACCGGTGAAGTCGCTATCGCAATGGAATCTCAAGCACTTGTCGCACTCCCCAAGCAAACTTGGATCCGTGATATCCAAGCAATGGGAGCTGATTTTTTATTACTCACTGGCCGCAATGAGATTCTGCAGTGTCGTTCTACGGGGCCCTGTCTGCCGCTTTCATTCACGCTTCCACCGGGTGTTCTTCCCGTGCAATTCGCGGCAGCGTCGATCAAAAACACTCGCCAAATCAACGAGCGTTGGAACGGCGGCTACCTTAGCCGTGAGCACGACGGGCGCCACGAGCGGGTGCTGATTCTTGGCTCAGATGGGAAACTCTATTCGCTGTGGGAATTAAGCAAAGAGAGGACGGGATCGGGCACCATACCCGCATACGCACAAGTACAGACGGCGATGGCTGAGCCGGACGCCACCTTAGCCGAGCAAGCTTTTCAAAACATGCTGACAACACGGTTGCCGGAGACTCCAAGTGAAACTCGTTTTTCTTTCGAAAAGTTGGCGGCACTCCCACACTCGACGGTAGAAAAAAATGCGCTTCTCGCCTCCTATTTTAGGCGCCTGCGGCACAAAAGCTTCCTCGAGTTGGCACCGGAAATTTCAGAGCAAGTGGGACTCACGCGCGACGAAACCATCGTCCTTCTCGAGCTTTTGCCGCAAGACGCTAGACGCGATCTGATAAGGCTCGAGAAACTTGAGCCGGGAGAAATTTCGCATGGCCCCGTACAACGCACGCTGGAGCTACTGAGGCGTCCGGCAGTAGATTCCCGCGCACCACTTTCGGCAGAGAGCTTCGGAATCTGGCACGCGCAGTTTGGG
>JAGQZV010000102.1 GCA_020435295.1 Bdellovibrionales bacterium
GAGTCGGGGCTTCCTGGGCGGTTAAGCTATTTTGCAACAGACGAAAGTGCGCGTTTGAAAAAAAATAAGACCAAGGAAAAAGCAAAATTCGGAACCATCCTTGGCTACGCCCCAGGTGACGTGGCCGTCTATTCTTCTGACTACGACTCGGTCGACTCCAACGAACTACCCACCAGGCACACGTTCAAAAATTATCTCGACGGGATCTACATGGGGTACAAGTGGCAATGCGTGGAATTCGCAAGAAGATGGCTATACGTAAACTACGGCTACGTCTTCAACGATATTGCTATGGCGTATGACATCTTTAAACTTTCGAGCGTCCGCGTGGTCAAGGACAGTACTGCGCTGCCGCTGCATTCCTTTCGACAGGGTAGCTTGCGACACCCCGTCCCCGGTTCCCTGCTAGTCTGGGAAGAAGGCGGTCACTTCGAAAACACCGGGCACGTTGCCATTGTCACTGAGGTTCTGGAGGATAGAATCCGTATTGCGGAGCAAAACAACGATCACTCCATTTGGCCGGAGGGTCACAACTACTCCAGGGAACTGCACACGAGCATTGATGAAAAGGGTGGGTTTTGGATTGAATGCTACTATCAGGATGCCAACATTCTGGGATGGGTTATCCAAACCGCGGACGCCAGTCACGCAGAAGTTTTTGATCCCTTGGATAATACCCTTCTGGACCTCCAACTTGCGGAAGCCCGAAACCGCGGCCAAGCTACTAAACCGTGGCTCAACATTGCTAATGAGGATGAAGCGGCCTATGTCGCCATCCACCTACACTCCATCACCGATTACCCCGAAAAAGAGTACCGCTATTTCAAAATTTCCGAATCAGCCCTTACGGAAGTTAAAAGAGCGAGCAATGAGCTGCACTTCATGTTTCTTCACGCAACCGATCATGTGCTTCAACACGAATCGCTGCTGGAGCGATTTTGCATCCCGAGACTTCTTTGGCCGCGCTTAAAACGTTCGTGGGACAATCGCAAGAACCAGGCCATCACTGGTCGTCTGGATTTCTCGGTGTCTTCGAATGGGATCAAGCTCTACGAATACAACGCCGACTCCGCAGCCTGCTACATGGAGTGTGGTGTGATTCAAAATCGCTGGGCCAAGCACTTTGGTTGCCGTGATGGGAGAAGTGCCGGAGAAAGGCTGCATCGCGAACTCGTCGACGCCTGGAAGGAGAGCGAGGTTTCGGGCACACTCCACATCCTTCAGGACGAAGATCCGGAGGAAACCTACCACGCTCTTTTCATGAAGCGCGCCATTGAAGCCGCTGGCATAGACTGCAAAGTGATCAAGGGCCTGGAGGAATTAAGATTCGGAAAGGATGGCGCCGTACTAGACGGCAGCAATGAACGCGTTCGGTGGGTGTGGAAAACTTGGGCCTGGGAGACAGCACTCGATCAAATCCGAGAAGAGTGCGAGCAACTCGAGAGGTTAGATTCCTTGGAAGTTAAGAAGGAAGGAACACGCCCGCGACTAGTTGATGTCCTATTGAATGAGGAGGTGATGGTTTTTGAGCCGTTTTGGACGCTCATTCCCAGCAATAAAGCGATTCTGCCAATACTTTGGGAGATGTATCCGGGACACCGTAACCTTCTCAACTCCCAGTTTCGCCTGACACCGGAACTCGCTAAGCAGACTTATGTGTCCAAACCCATAGTCGGGCGCTGCGGATCGAACATCGAAATCTTCAATAAATCTAAGGCACTTATAGAAAAGACAGAAGGTCAATTTGAAGATCGCAGCCTGATTTACCAAGAGTTCTTCCCTCTCCCTCAATTCGAGGGTGACAACGTCCAGCTCTCTTCTTTCATGGTAAACGGGGTCTTTGCCGGAGCGGGCGTAAGAAGCGATCCGTCGCTTATTCTCGTCTCCAATAGCGACCTGCCTACCCTGTGGGTAGTGGATGACGATGACCTACTAAAGAAGTAAGTAGGGACCTTACGCGGTTGCTACTAATAAGTAGCTTTCTCGCCTCTCGCAATCCGATCTTGAAACTCCTGCGGAAGAGTATCTACTATTGCAGCCGGCAACGGACCTGAATCCTGAGGGCGCTTCAATTCCTCAACTCTTTTTAGGTACGCAACATATTGAGCCCGCGCCTCCGCGGCGTCCTCGGGGGAAACACCAAGTTCTTCCAATGTCGGTACTTTATTAGTCTTTGCGAGCACCGAAGCCGGAGCGGTTTTCTGACTCGGACCTGGAAGCTCATACTTGGCCTTCTCTCTGATCTGAAGCACTCGCTTGAAGGCCGCTTCGCTTTCCGCGTCGGATGCAGCGTCGGATGCCGAGTTCGCTACATTCTTTTGAACAGGTTTATCTTTTGCCATCCAAAAACCGGCAGTGATCAGCGTCACCGCGGCGACTCCAACAAAAGCAAATTGGGTAGTTTTATTGGTATTCATTGGTTACCTCGATTCGTTTAACGTTCAACTCCAGAATTGCGGAAAGCGGCACACCGCTATCTTATAAACGCGTTCGTCATCCTGAGCACGTCTAGCGGCGAAAAAGCGTTATCGCCACTAACGTCTACGAACCCGCTCCGTGCATTTCTTGAAGAGAGGTTGTTTGTTGAGCCGTTGCGGTAAATTTCATTGATCACCATCAGCATGTCGGCTGGTGTCGCCGCGTAGCCGTCATTGTTCACGTCCAAAGGATTTTTAGCATTGTGGAAAGGCGTAGGATCCACGCTCAAGCGCGCAACGGGCTCCACATACCACTCATAGCCGGGAAAGTAGCGACCCGAAAATTCGATCCACGAACCGACTCGCATGGCCTGCGGATCTATCTGACTCACTTGGCTGCCGCGAATCCAAATATAGCTATAGGTGTAGTTGTAGGGATGATCGGTTACGGAGTTCACCCGTAAATACCGCGCCGTGCCGTAGTTAGTAACGCCGGAAACAATTCCGCGAGCGGGAACCCTATACACTTGGCTTGCCGGATAAAACATGCCGTAGCTTGCATATCTATTGTCCCCTTATGATTACAATTTTCTTTCCGGCAGAAATCGCACCAGATTCTACTTGTGTATTTTGGCCAACATAAACGTAGAAAAACCTGTTGGCACCGGACCCGTAGGCCGCGATGGGACCCGTGAAGTCGCCTACCAGGAACCAGCTGGAACTAAGCACGGTACGCACCGTACCGTACACAGTAATTTCGGTCGCCTGCGCCGTATTCGCAACGCTTACCCCCACAAGAAAGAATGCCACTTGGAAAAGCCAACGATTAAACCTGCGAGTGATCTGGTAATTCAAAGGAACCTCCCAAAAACAATGGACACTTACAAGCACTTCTGCGCCCAAGCCCATTTGAAAAAATCCGTTTAATTTATGAATGGTGTCGCAAAGTCGAGGAAGAAAACTTGAAGCTCGTTCTTAGATTAAATACTAATGCGCCTACTCAGCACGCCCTCTGAATTTGCAACGGGAGTGCCAAACTCGCGCACGCGGCAACCCGGCGGAATGGGTAGACTATTTGTCTTCTGAAATTGTGTCTTCATATTTCAGGTGCCGAACTTTTGGGCACCTCGGCGATCACAATTATAAATCACTTATCTTTTCAATAACTTATGGTGTTCCATTCTTAGGCGGAAGGGGGGCTTTTTCCTCAAGTTTCCACATCTGATGGGCGAAAAACCGGTTTGGATGCATTTGCGAGTTTCGGACATGTTGCGAAAACTAGCAGGCAAACGGGGGGCACGTGCCTTCTTTTGAAAAAACGGGGGTGGATGCCGTGCGGCCCAATGTGCTATAGAACCCCCAACCTAAAAGACCATGAAAATCACTATTTGCTCAATTTTGGCGCTGTGGGGCTGGTCACTTGGTGCCTGTCCCGAAACTATTGCTGGCGCCGCCTCCGAGCCCCTCCTAAAGGGCGGCCAGCTGAATCAGCAAGCCCTCTACCAAGCAATGCTCCGGGCCCGAGCCGGTGATAGGGCTGCCCAAAACGACGTCCTGAGCGCGCTCTCCAAGGTGGTCCCCCGGCAAATTCGAGCCCGCATGCGCATGACCCCAGAGCGCCTCGACGACGTCGTTCAGGACGTGCTTTTTCGAGTCGTGCGCAGAAACTTCGATTTTGATCCCTCCATTGCCTCGTACCAAACCTGGATGTACTGGTACATTCGCGGCTGCGCGCGCATCCCGAAACACCAAATGGTCAACATTTCGGGAAGTGAATTTGGAGAAGACGAACCAGATTTTTTTGCCGCCGTCCCAGACACGCGAGAAACCGAATCTCTGGAACAGACCGAAGAGAAACGCCTGGCGAATACGGCCCTGGGTTTGCTGAATCAAATGGATCAACACATTATCACCGAAGTGTTGCTTAAGGGCGGTCGCCAGAACGCGGTGGCGGAGAGCCTCGGGATATCCAGATACGTACTTGGACAACGGCTCGCTCGAGCTCAAGAGCGTCTCCAGGATCGCGTCGCAAAATTGCAGGTGCAGCGACTACGCCCCGTGCTAACTCGCGCTGAATTCATCCCCGCCAAATCCCACGATCTTTTCGTTGCCGTTAGCCTAGACAACGATCCGCTAAACCTGGACATGTGCAACGAGCACGGCTTTACCGCTTTTAAAGAGTGCGCCCGTGCCTATTTTGTTGCCGTTGGAAGCATGGCACACACGTTGAAGCCCGAAGAGTTTGAAGGCTTTTGGAACGCGGTACTCGAACTCCCCGGCCCCTACCGCTCGGTGGAAACCGAGATCGTGAATCGCTACCTCTCGAGTGGAGAATTCCCCGGAGAAACGACTTTGACTGCGGTGGCGGACGCGTTCTCTATCACAGTCGATCGCGTGATAGGGATAAGGGTTGCGAATCCCCAATCCGGTCCCACCTCGATGCGCATTTTCTGGGGGAAAGATCACCTTCTTTGGATGTTCCACCGCTTTTTGCAACGAGCGGAAGACAATTTGGAATCCCCATCCGAGCTCCAGTGGCAGCGCCTTCACCATTTTGATCCCACTCGTTGGGGACGTCCCCAAAGCCCGACACCCTACCGCCCGCTCGCGCGAAACGTATTTACCGAGCGCCTTTCCATCACTCAACGTACGGTAATCGAAAAAGCAGTAAAGTATTTCCGTAGTGAAGGGCGTTTGCCCCACCCGCGCGAGGAACTCCCGCAAGTGTGTGGATTTTCTGCGGTACAACTATTTAGCTACGGAAAAGACTACCAACCAGGGGAGCGCTGGGAGGGTTTTGGTGTCTTTAAGAGTATCGAAGAATATGAAACTCTTTTGGAGGCGCACCGGGTGATGCTATTAAAAAACACAAGCAGCCCCGACGAAACAACTTTGCTGGAGGCTCTCGGCAAAGCCCATTTTACGCGACTGGAGTACCAGTCGCGTCTCTCTTCGGTTTTCGCCTACCAGTACCCAGTCATTTCGAAGTACTTCACCGTTTTGACGCCGCTCGAGCAACGGGTTTTTTTATTGCGTGCAGAGCAAGCACTTCCCCCTACTGCACTGGCCGCCCAGCTCGGGCTGTCGCTCGACAAGGTGCACTCGCTTAGCATCAGCGGGCTTGCGAGAATCGAAAAAAAGCTGCGCCTAGAGGGAAATGAGAAGGCATTGCAAGATTTCGCAAAAGAGCTACTTGATTTGCCTGGCCCCCATCGAGAGACAGCCCTCCATCTCGCTGAAGGCTTTGCAAAAAGCGGGCGCTTTCCGACGGAAGAGACAGTTCTAGGCATGTTGGAACAGACCTATGGGCTTTCGGCCAAGCACTTAATCGGGGTCGTGGGTTCCAAGTTAAGCTCCGAAAAACTAAACATACGGCTGTTTTACGGGATCCACCATTTTCAATGGTCCGTACTAGAGTGCATGGCGCGGGAAAGAAAAAAGCTTGAGTCTCGAGAGCCCCTCAACGCACGCAGTAGAGGGCGCTTACTTCGCTTGCGTCGCTGGACGATTCACCAAATGGAGATCGCCCGCCACGTGGATCCGTATACCCCTTTGCTACTTGAATTTTACAGTCTCGACCGAGACAGGGAACTAGAGCGCCTACTCGATCTCGCGATAGACAACTACCTCACAAACGGTACATTACCAAATGCCTCGAGCCTCATTGAACTCACAGGCATTCACCGCGATCGCCTTTTTGGAGGCAACCGGCCCCGGGCGGATGAAACAGTCAGGAAGTTTTACTTCGATAACCGCGAGCACTTTGAAGCGCTACTCGAAAAAAGGCGCCAGGAGCGTTTGCAAGCTCCCGATATTTCCGCTGACCACACAGAAGCACTCCTTAGAATGGCGATACTTGCGAGCAACCAAAGTGAGGAGGGAACCGCGTGTGAAGTCCCCCTCTGGTTGCGGGAAGCTTTTGCCACGCTTCCGGCAGCCCATCAGAGGGCTATTTGTTTGCGCGCGATTCACGAACTCTCTCAGAAAGCCGCCGCGAGCGCGCTAGACATGGAAGCCGCTAGCTTCACAGAGCTTTATCTGTCGGCGATAACCTTACTCGCTCGCCACTTTGAGCGTGCCGACTCAACCGAATCCCTGGAACTATTTTTGGAGTGGGCC
Organism: Bdellovibrionales bacterium; assembly: GCA_020435295.1. Taxonomy (GTDB): domain Bacteria; phylum Bdellovibrionota; class FAC87; order UBA2466; family JACKAF01; genus JACKAF01. The sequence continues at coordinate 6,537 of JAGQZV010000102.1, forward strand.
CTGGAACAGCCCGGCCCCCAGCGGGAATTTAGCAATCAGTTTGTCGACAGCTTCGGCGACGATCCGACATTCGTCCCAACACCAGAGTCACTCCAAAACCGCCTCGACTGGGATAGCGTCTCTTTTGCCCCAGAGCAACTCCTGGGAACAGGCCTCTACGGTCCAAAAAAACGTCTGGCGCGCGTCTTCTTTGGGCCCCATCACGCGATGTGGGCCTACGAACGCACCCGTGCTAAACGCGCAGCAAACGACGATGCCGCCGCCCGCCCGTCCGCAACCGATCCCACGTTCCGACCCCTTGAATCAAACTGGGTACGGAACAACATGAATGTGTATAGCAGTCTTTTTGAAGCCCGCATGGACCCCTACCGCACAGAGGCAAGAGAACGTGCGCTCGCCATTGCCGTTCGTGTGTCGCCTTGTCCCGCGTCAGCCGGCGCTGTCGCCGAGACCATGGGCATTTCGGTGGAGCAGCTCGTTGGTGGAAAAGAATACAACCGCGCTCGTCCGAAGGGTTATTTGAGAATCTTTGATGGCCAGAAAAACTACGACGAGGTCATGAGTAGGGCTTGCTCACGGAGCAATGGCTAGACACCGTCTTTTGCCCTCCAATTCCCTTTTGCAAACCAGAAAACACTAAAACTCAGCAGTGAAAATGCCGCCCCTACAAGGAAGGTAACCTGCGGGCCAATATATTGCCACAGCAACCCAGCGATAGAGCTTGCCGACAAAAGAGCCAAAGCGCTAAAGAGATTGAAGATACCAAAAGCTGTTCCTCGTCGCGCTTTTCTTGCCGTATCAGCCACCATCGCCGATAGCACGCCTTGCGTAAACCCCATGTGCAGTCCCCACAGGCCTATACCGACAAACACACCCGCCAGACTAGAGGACAACGCGAGAACCGCGTCAGACACGCAGAGAATGAGAAGCCCTCCCATCAATAGCCACTCCCTCCTAATGCCGTCCGAAAAAATTCCAACGGGGTAAGAACTCGCCGCAAAAACCACATTCATCGCGATAAGTACAACGGGGGACAGGGCCAATGAAAGGCCAAAGTCTCTGGCTCTTAAGATGAGAAACGCTTCACTAAATCTGGCCAATTGAAATAGGGCCCCAGCCAAAACCACAAACCAAAACGAAGAGGGAAAGCTCTTTAGATCAGTTAGACGAAGATGCCTATCCGAAGGGCTCTGCGCGATTTCACTTTTTTCGCTAACTCCCAGGAACAAAATGGAAACTGATAGAAGTCCCGGAATGGCCGCAAACCAGAAGACCTTTCGGTAGTCGTCGTGGCTGAAATACATTATTAAGATTGCAAGCGCGGGCCCAAGAAAAGCCCCAACTGTATCGAGAGACTGCCTGAGCCCAAAGGCTCGACCTCTTAATTCGCGCGGAGCGAGATCGGCAATGAGTGCGTCCCGTGGAGCCCCGCGTATCCCCTTTCCTATTCGGTCAAATAGCCGGGCTCCGTAGACGACTGACACGCTTCCCGCCATAGCGAAAAAGGGTTTACTGATTGCCCCCATCAAATACCCTAGCAACACGAGGGGCTTTCTCTTTCCAAAGCGATCGCTGAGGGGTCCGGAAACGACTTTCATGACGAGAGCAACGGCTTCGGAAAGTCCTTCCAGAATACCTACAGAAGTAACACTGGCACCTAAACCCGAAACCAGAAATACGGGGAGTAAACCATGGATAGCTTCGGAGGAAATATCCATGAAAAGACTCACGAAGCCCAACGCCCAAATGCCACTGGGAAGTCTTAGCCCCCTCTTGGTTTGCGGTATGCTAGTCAAAAGCCAAACATCGAATTGTCATTGGCAGTTCTTCCCTGGGGAATGAGCTGAACCACACGCCAGTGCTCGGCGACATTGCCTCCCCGGAAGCTCAGCAGATCATAGAGCGCCGCGGGTTGGCAAGCTTGTTGTCCCTCCGAGACAGAAAGCACCAAATTTCCCTCGCCCACCACCATGTGCTGTTCTTGGTATTCCAATTCTGGGTCGCTCGGAAGCCATTTTTTTTCCCAAAACCACTCTACCGCTTTCTTTTTGTTCTTCTCCGTTGAATTAAAATCCACACTAAACGCATTTCCACTAGGCATCTGCCATCCGGATGCCGAAGGGATCACGGCTTTGGTGAGCGCACTCCAATGTTCAGCGATAAGACCGTCCTCATTAAAGCGGATGATATGAAAAGCTAACATCTTTTCAGCCCCTAGTGGCCAAGCATTCGTCCAGCGGTGTTGCATCGCCACAAATGGGCCATCAGCAATCATTCTTAGGTTTTCAATCTTAGTTTTGGCTTCTTTAAGTTTCGGAATGAGTGACAAGAACGCGGCCCGCCCGGTTGGGACGTTCGGATTGTGTTGAACGTAGGTCTCCTCCACCATCTCCTTGATAACGGCTGTGTCGTAGCGGTTTACGGCACCAAAGTAGGCACGGGCTTTTTCCTTGTTTGTCATAGGATTTCTCTTAAGAGTGAAGGGACGTCTGCTAAGTTCCCGGCGGCCTCAATGTAGGCGTCAGGACGCACCACAATGGCTTGATCCTTGTAGTACGCGCTAGTCGTACGGTACGGTCCCTCCGCCATGCTGTTGCGCAGCTGAATGCACTGCACGTAGGCCGGTAACGACGGTCCCTGCTTTGGTTCACCGAACAAGAGTAGAGTGTACTTGGAGTAATCGAGTAAAGAATACAACCGCAGCTTTTCTTCCCCTTTGTAAACTTCAAAATCAAAGAGCCGCCGCCCTTTTAACCCACTTTCGCCGTAACGAATACCCATCCCCGTTACGTTGCCCGAGCGCTTCTCGACGATTTTCACGTAATCCTGCGCGTGGGTTCCAGTTTCGGAAAATTTAGTGGAGCGCACGAGTTCTCCGGACGTAGCCACCACACTCATCGCAACAGGCTTGCGTTCCTCCTCGTAGGTAGATAACAAAGTGGACGGTGCACCGGCATTTATAACCATATTAAGCTTCCAGATGAGATTGAAAGCGTCTGCTAAACCCGTGTTCAGTCCCTGTCCACCATTTACCGAGTGAACATGGCATGAATCCCCGGCCAAAAAAGCGCGCTCCTTCACGGAGAAACGCTCGGCAACAGACTCTTTTACCGAAAAGCGGGAGAACCAGTCGATACGTTTGAACCGCAGGCGATGCGGCGTCATGGCGCGGTTGATCTTGGCAAGCGCCTCCTCCAGCTGGAACTCCTTTGTGTCCATGCGTACGTAAAAGCGATCGATGTCCGCCTCACGCGGAATCCACGCCACATCGGAAGACTCAGCCTGAAACACAATGATCTCGGGAACCTTTGGAAAGTCTGTCTCGATTAAACCATCGATCACCGCCCACACAATCTGGGGACGGGTAATTTCAAAAGGCACGCCCAAGCGTTCGCGGACGATGGAGCGTGAGCCATCCGCCCCAATAAGGTACTTCGATCGAATGGTTTTCCCACTCGAGAGTTTGGTCAAGCACCCGTCATCGAGAACCTCAATATCTGTAACGGAAGAAAGTCGCCTCACAGGTGCCCCTACTTCTTTGAGCCGCCTGTCGAGTAGTTTTTCTAAGTGAGGTTGGCCGAGCATCAAAAAGTGCTTGTGCAAGCACCCTTCGAGCTCGTTCCACCAAGAGGACTGACGAGACAAAAACCTGCCGTTTGCCCACACCGAACTTGTGTTGCACGGTTTTCCTAGCGGATACAACTCATCAAAAAGGCCCGGTATCTCTAGGAGCTGCAAAGTCCGAGCGTTTAGCGCATCGGCCCGCCCCACTGCAAGCGGCCCTGTGGACTGGTCGAGAACAACAGCCCGCAAGCCGCACAGCTGAGCGAGGTAGGCGCACATGAGTCCCACAGGGCCCGCACCGACAACAACAATATCTGTTTCTTGATTTTTCACCGATGAAACTCCAAGTGGGGATTCTTAAGCGCGGGTTTCCCAAGTACGTGGACACGGCGCAGGTGCCGGGGAGCACCGCTCACAAAGGCCTCTCTCCCGTGCAGTAAGGTATAATTGTCAGAGATAACCACATCGCCAGTTTGCCACTCATGAGCGTAAAAGTTTTCCGGCGCATACAACGCCCTTTTTAGGCTAGTGACAAGCGTCGGCACGTCCGCGTCTTGAATTCCCTCAAACGAATACACGGGGTGGTTGATAAACGCGGAATCTCCGGCCTTCGGGGGCTCGCAGTATCGAATAACTTTAAAACCTTTGCTCGGGTGCGGTGTCACCACCGGCGCAACCGTCTTACTGTGGTAAAACTCCATCTTTCGTTCATAGACACCCGTAACACGCGCCCATGCTTTACGTTCTCCCTCCGCCGCTCTTTCGTACGCAAGTGCAGTATTGGAAAATGTCGTGCACCCACCCTGATCTTTTCCGGGAGAGCTGACGCAATGAAAAATCTGAATCTCAGGGACTTCAGGTCGGTACATCCCGTCCCAATGAAGAGGAACATAGTTGGAGTCAAAGATATGATCCGCAGGTTCCTGCTGCTCTACTAACTCCAAAACTTTGCCAAAAGGCCACATACTAATCTCGCCCCACAATTCGCAATATTGTGCAAATTCTTCCGGACTGGCAAAGTTACAAAATCCGCGCAGCACCAACAAATGTTCTCTGTCGAAAAGATCCCGCAATTCGCTCAGATCTAAACTTTCCAGACTCTGCCGCAGACTACGCGCTTCGATGAGACATCCGACGCTTCCAATTTTCGCGCCCGTTATGGCCATGCTATTCCCCTTTTTCTAGCAAGATCGTTTGAGCACGTAGTGGCTCGGGCGTCCACTGGCATCTAATACCAAACGAGCACCCATTTTTTCAGCATGCGCGCGCTTTGCCAGCACCATCTCACTCCCCGTATCCAGCGCTACTCCATGCCAAGGGGTTAGCCAATTGTTTGCTCCCAGTAGCTGGACGCCAAGCTTGCGCGCACCGCAGGATTGGGGGTGAATGGAAAGGCGGACAGCTTTAGGAAAGCGCTCGGAGACTAGTTCACTCCACGCATTGCTCCGGCGAATCACTTCATACGAGCGGGTACGGCTTTCTTTTTGGATCGCCGTTCGGCTTTTAGTCTGGCCCGGAACAAGTGCATCCTCAAACAGAAAGCGGGTGATCCCGCAGTACATGCGGTGGGCCTCTTCATCTGCAGGAGACTCCGAACCCTTGCTGCCTCGGCGCACTTTGTCCTTCAGTACCTCGAGCGGTTGGCCATATTGTTCCATCAACTGTACGCGCATGTCGTCGAAACTGTTTTTCCCGTAAAGCTCGTCCAGGTTGAAGGTGGAAAGCGATGTTAGTGACAGCTTTTCAATTAGCTCGGCCAATTTTGCTTGATAGGCCGTAACGTGCGCCTCCTTCATCCCGATGAGATCGCTAAAGACACGCCCGTCGGAGCAAAGCACAACTCTGGCGCCAGCGCTGTAGACTTTCTTTACCTGACGGCAAAGAGAATCAAGAAAGAGAAGCGCTTGTTGTTCAGCCATGTCCGGAAGATGGCCCAAAACTTTGGCGGGATTGGGCGACTTTCCCGGAAACGCTGGGAGCACGAACACGATAGGCTGTCCCTCTCTCACCAATGCCATGGTTTTTCCCAAATGCGGCGCCAGGCACGCGTCACAATCCGGCCCGCACGTTTGCGCTCCGCCAACCATTCTACGGTGCGTGGCGAATATCCCGAGCGCTTCGCGTGCGCGGGCTTCACTAGTACGGAAACCTTTGGCAATTGCCGGGTGCGTGCCGATAGTCCAGCCGCCAAGCCCCCAACCGTCATTTAGATGGGCCCGTTCAATTATCTTCATACTCCCCCCAAACACTCTGCCGCACGGGCGCACTACG
>JAGQZV010000103.1 GCA_020435295.1 Bdellovibrionales bacterium
AAAGTGACGGTGTGGCTTAGGCTCGAGTACGAAAGCGCCCACCGCGCCGGCAAGCTCCACGCTCTCTCCCGCTTTGAGTCCCGATAGGTACTCCGTCGCGGCCCCCTGTTTTTTGATGCAGAGTTCTATTTTTTCATTCTCCGGTGGAGACGCGATGGAAAAAAAACGGTCCAAAAAGGCTCCAGAATTTGCCGGATCCGGCACTTGGAGTTGGAGAGCTTGCCCGGGCTCAAAGTGAAATCCTTCCGGCTTCTCCAATTCCAAACGAAAGACCTCAGCTTTCAGCCAGTCATTACTCACCACCCGCGCTTTCATGGTGTCTCCTCGTTCGCAAAAACCCAACGATAACGCGGGAGCCCTGTCTTGCCACGTAAAATATGCCGTGATACGAAATTACCCTCATCACAGTTGGAGGTCGGACGCACTTGGAATTTTGGAGCGATAGCTTTGGCAACATGGAAAAAATCCCCGCAGAGTTCGCCTTCGGAAAATACCATCCGCAAACGCACGTAGAACTCTGTCCGAACAAAAACCCTCACTTCGCATGGAGCGCACTCCCAGCCGGCTGCAAGAGTTTGGTGTTGATCTGCCGCGATACAGACGTCCCGTCTCGCCCGGACAACGTGAATAAAGAACACATCACAGTTCCGGTATCGTTACCGAGAGTGGATTTTTTCCATTGGGTGCTCGTGGATCTCCCGCCGGAACCCGCGGTGATAGAAGCCGGCGAATTTAGTGACGGTATCATCCCGCGGGGAAAACCCGGCCCACTGGGACCTCGGGATACCCGGCAAGGGCTCAATAACTACACGCAGTGGTTTGCCGGAGACAAGAACCTAAAGGGCAATTACTTTGGTTATGATGGGCCATGCCCACCGTGGAACGACGAACTCGTCCACCATTACCACTTCACCCTATATGCTTTGGATATCGAGAAGTGTCCCATCGAGGGCCAGTTTTCTGGGCCCGACGTTCTAAACGCCATTCAGCGCCATGTCCTTCGCAAGGGGACTATCACCGGTTTGTACCACATCTATCCGGATGCGCGCCTGGAGGATTAAGTGCAACGTAAGGCGGTAGTATTCTACTTTGATCCGATCAGCCCCTATTCCTGGTTGGCAGCAAACCAGATTCCTGAAATAGAGGCGCACTTGCCCATCCAGTTCGATTTCGTACCCGTCCTGTTTGCAGGACTTCTAAACGCACACGGACAAAAAGGTCCCGCTGAAATCGCCGCAAAACGTAGGTACACGATTACCGATGCGATGCGATGGGCGGCCAAACTCGGGATCCGTTTTGAGGGGCCTCCCGCCCACCCGTTTAACCCTCTTAAAGCACTGCGACTGTGCACGGCCGTCGAAGCCACGACGGCAAGAAGACGCCTTGCCGAGGAGATTTTGAACGCTTGTTGGCGAGACGGATTAGACATTACCGACGAAGACGTACTGATTGGGTTGGCTTCAAAAGTAGAACTTGCCGGTCAGACATTACTGAACGAGTCCAACTCGGAGCCAATAAAGAAAGCCCTGCGAGATCGAACCGACTTGGCTATTGAACAAGGGGTATTCGGAGTCCCGACGTTCTGGGTGGACAGCCAAATTTTCTGGGGAAACGATCGTTTACCCTTTTTGATTGAACACCTGCAAGGCAGACTGCGCGTGGATCACGAACGTCTAAATAGCGTACTAAACCGCCCGCGGGCGGCCGATCGGCCACAATCCAAATAACCGTTTTCGGCGGGCCACCACTTTCTGATACGTTTGCACGTAGTCCGGATCCTCGGTGTGAAACCAATGATCGAGAACATTCACGTACAGCCCAAAATTGTAGTGGCATTTCTTGTGGTGCAAATAGTGGTGTGTCGCCCCAATCACATAGCGGCCAAAACGCCCCGTTGCTAGCCCCTTCGGATAGATTTCATACCCCATGTGGTTGACGACTCCAGTCACGGTCATCACCATCAAAAAGCCCAAGAGGGCCGCCGGGTGCGCCGGCACAAAAAGCACCAGGCATGGCAAGATGGCCGCCTGCACTACAGCTTCTATGGGATGAAAGGAAAACACCGCCCAGGGTGTCGGATTTACTGACTCGTGATGGACTCGATGCACCTTACGAAACCACCACGGATGGTGCAACAAGCGGTGCGTCCAGTAAAAGTAGATCTCATGAAAGAGCATCAAGAGCGGGACACTAAGAAAGAAATAGACCCAGCCATATTGCTCGATGTCCAAGTACACGCGTGTAAATCCGTGCGCCCACGCCCACAGCCCCACTGTTCCGGCCAAGGCCATAATGGCAGATGTAGAGAGCGACCAAAGGATTTCACGCCGAACCACTTTTGCATTCGGCCACCGCGGCTCGATCTTGGAGCTCGCCAAAGCGTCTCGCCGTAAGCGGTAGAAAAAGAAATAAAGGGCCCCCGACAGCAGAGCGTAGCGCGAAAGGACAATGCCAAAAAAAACAGGCGCCGTCGCCCACGTGGGGTTGAAGTCCAAATTCTGCATGCAGCAGGCTCTAGCGGCGGCGGCTTTTGGCGAGCAACCGCAGTATCTCCAGATACAGCCACACGAGGGTCACAAGCAAACCGAAGGCCCCGTACCACTCCATGTGCTTGGGAACCCCTCGGTACGCGGCATTTTCGATGAAATCGAAATCCAACACCAAATTCAGCGCCGCGATGACCACGACGAAAACACTAAAAAGAATGCCAGCCGTTCCGGACGAATGAATAAACGAGATGGGAATTCCAAAAAAACCCAGAACAATGGATACGAAATAAAGCAAACAGATGCCACCTGTCGCTGCAACGACACCCAGCTTGAAATTCTCTGTCGCCCGAATCATTTGGGACTTGTACGCAGCAAGCAGCGCCAACAAGGTACCGAACGTAAGCCCTACCGCCTGGATAACGATTCCCGGATACTGCGCTTCAAAGGTCGCCGAAACGGCACCGAGAAAAAGTCCCTCAAGCACCGCGTAGAGGGGCGCCGTAATCGGTGCCCATTCCTTCTTAAAGATCGTGACCATCGCAACCGCAAAACCGCCAAACGCCCCCACCCAAATCCAGGGCGCCACAGAACTGGGATCCCATGTCGAATAAAATTCGCGCCAGGTATAGCTTGCTGCGGCGATTACGAGCAACAGCAGGACACCGGTCTTATTGACAGTTCCCTGGATAGTCATTCGATCGGTAGGGCTGACTGCAGTTGCAGCCCCGAAGGCCTTGTCACTCAAAGCCGGATTGGAAGTACGCATGATCGCTCCTTGTGAGCCATTAGAAAAGCAAATCATAGCGAGTTCGCGCGTTACCGCCAAGCCCCCAACAACTCACAAATTTTGATAGATACTTCTAAATTATGAATTTTACTTTATGACTCATAGTGCTAAAACACACGCAGCGATAGATAGGATGACGAATGGGCCGGGGGTTACTAACCAAGTAAAGTGAAATTGTGGGGGATCCGGGTCAGCCGGATTCCCCACAGACACCCACAAATCACCCACGATTTCGGATAGTTACAACTCACTCCACCGAATTGATTTGACACGAAAGTTGCGGCGCGTTATTTGGCTGTCATCGAAGGCCACACTAAAGGCGTAAGGAGGAATTAGTGATGAAACGTTTATTTGGATGTGCCCTAAGCTTAATGCTCATGGCGAACGCAGCCCTAGCGGGTGAAGTAAAACAAAAAGACATCGAACCTGTTTTTGTGCAGCTTGAACAAAACGCCAAAGAATTTCCGATGATCGTCGAAAAAGACGGCAAAAAATATCAGGTCTATCGCGCTCAAGGTGAGAATGCCACCGAGAGCAACTATTACTATTCTGACAAAGACGGCGTCAGCCACTGGATCAGTGAAGACGCTTCCCACAATTTCACCGTCGGTTACTTGGATGGCGAAAAATTGGTTAGCCTCGACAAGGTGACGCAAGATGCAAAGACACACCTAGCGAACCTTGAAAAAGAAGGCAAAGTAGACGAATCAAAAAGCGCCCAATCGCAATTGGTGCACTTGTTCCGCCGTTTCGGGTACAGATACGGCTATTACGGGTACCGCGGCTACCGTTACCTCGGCTACAGCTGTAACTCCCCGTATTACTACAACAGCTACTACCGCAGTAACGTCGTGTACTACCACTCGTACCCCTCGTACACGTACCAGAGCTACGGCAACTACTATTACAATACCGGCAGCTATTACTATAATAGCTACGCCCCTGTGAATGTGAGCTACGGTTACTACTACGGACCTCGCTACACAGTTTGCCTCTGGGGCTACTAAGGTAGCTTTAGAGCAGCCTTTAGAAGACGCCGAGGGGAAACCCTCGGCGTTTTTTTTTGCCTTTTTCTCACGATATCCAGCACTTGCCCCTTTGCCCTTGATCGAAAGCCCCGAGATTTTGTATAAGGGGGCACCTTAAATGCTTAACAACCCGGTCCATCGAAATTTATTGAGGAGCTAGCTCATGAAGCTGTCGCACGTACTATCGCTGTTTTTGGTACTCAGCTCGCTTGCCTTTGGGCAGCAAGCGGAAATCCCAACCGTAGAAGAGTCGCTTAAGGCGCTTGTCAGCACGTCGAAGTACTTAATGCGTAACCTATCGCATACCACCAAAGCCTATTCAGATACTGCTCGACAGCTACTCCGGGACGCGCAAGATCGGGGAACCACGCCATACCACGGTTTTCTAAAAGAGATCGCGATCTTTGAACGCCACGCCGACGGGTATACGGTTTTCAAATGGCCACACGAACTAAACAAAGCCGCTATCGAAATCCAGCAGACCTACAAACGCCGCAAATTTTTGGATTCACGCTACGTGGAACAACGACTCGGTAGCCAATTCCGAGATACAGTCCACCCGGCGTACTGGCAGAGCCTTACCACCACATACGTGTGGATGGAATACGTACGCCGAGCGTACCTCTACAACAACTTGGTGCAAGAAGGCTCTGAATATTACTCGCAACTGACGAAGATGCTTTCCACCCTTCACGAACAAGCCCAAACGCTCATTGGGATTATGGGCCGATTACGCGTTGAAGCCCCTTTTTCCTCTGATGAGCCTCACTTTGAACAGAGGTATGGACGATATTTTCACGTGGGCAACGTCATCAACTTTGGCTGGAAAAAGGCCCAACCGGATCTCACCCACTATTTTGCTCCGTTTCTCTATCCACTCTTGGTACCAAATGAGAGCGATGTAGAAATACTAGAAGGCCTGCGCGCCAGGCACCGAGAACTGTATGACTCGGAGGAGCTTAAAGCCTTCTTGGAAAAACTGAAGCAAAAGGCGGCCCAAGCCCAGCAACAGAACCCGGGCAGCTCGGAAACACCAAACCTAAATCCCGCACCGTTGAATCCGCCCTCCTCAAATGAAGCGTTTAAGAAAGAGCCGGACTACATTGACGGAAACCGTGCCCTGCAGATGCAAGTGCTGCGCCTACAATTTCAGGCCTCACGTGAAAACCTTAGTTTGGACAGTGAACTCATTGAGGTGTTGGAATCGTTTTCTGCCGAAGCACAGAAGCTCGTTGAGACATACCCGCAACTCAAGAGCATCGTCGAGCAATGCCGTACGCTCATCAATGCGAAAGCGGACGAATACGACTCCAAGGCTCTCACGGCAAAGCTACAAGGCATCTTGAGTGGCCCCAAAGGCATTCGTCCAGGTTACCCTGCGCTAAAGCCTTTACCGCCGGAAACGGAGAAACCGGGATCGGAACCAAAACGGGAAGAACGCATCGGCTAGTCGCGTTAGCAAAGAACCACACCTAGAGTGTTGAATCCATTCAGTGGCGCAATCGTGTAGGAATTGTGCTTATCCAGTCACTTTCTGCTTTTTCGACGATCCCAAAACCACAAAAACGCGTTTTTCACTGACAAAAAACCGTTTTTTGACTGCATCCGGCAAAAAAAACCGCTATCATTAACCTGTCACCTTAACTCTTTCATTTATCGTTAACCAAATGTTGGGGGAAATACCCATGGCGAAAAAAAAGAAGGCCCGCAAGGCCAAACGTCGTCCTGCAAAAAAAGCTCGGCGCAAAAAGACCTCTGGTCGTAAACGTCGTGCCGCGAAAGGCCGTAAGAAAGCCACTCGCAGAACTACAGGGCGCAAGACCCGCCGGACAAAAGCTAAGAAGAAAAAGTCCGGCAAGAAACGTCGTCCGAACAAGGCTTTCATGGCTGCTATGCAGCCGAGCCCGGCGCTCGCGGTTGTGGTCGGTAACCGTCCACTTCCGAGGACGCAGGTGGTGAAGAAGGTCTGGAAGTACATCAAGACAAAGAAACTTCAAGATCCGAAGAACCGCCGCAACATCCGTGCGGACGCCAATCTGCAAAAGGTGTTCAAAGGGAAGAAGGTCGTCAATATGTTCCAGATGACCAAGCTTCTCAATAAGCAGCTAAAAGCCGCTTAAGTGTTTGAGAATGAGGCCCCCGGAAACGGGGGCCTTTTTTTTTATTCAAACTCGACAACAAGCACTCCCCGATTTCCCATCTGCACGTAGTGATTTAAATCCTGTTCCGACGCCAGCATCTTCAAACGTTCTTGAATCTTGCCAACTCCGGTAATGAACATCACTTCTTGCGCCCGTCCGTTCATTCGAACTTCGTTTAAAATCTCGTGAAAAATGTCTTCCGCTTCCGCCACTAGCTTGCCGTGTAAATCAAGTTCGCGCACCCACTCCTCCTGGATCGGCCTTCTGCCCCGCACGATTCAAATACCTGTCCCATACACTAGAATAATTGCATGGGACTACTAAAAACGATAACCGCCACACTGTCGGGATCTGACCGCTTTTCCACTCGCCTGGCCGATCAGGCCTCTGAAGCTATAGGCTTTAGAGAAGAGACCTTCGGCCCGCTCGGAGCCGGCTGGAAAGGTGGTTCGGCTGATTGCCCGGCTTTTCGCAATCCTCTAGACGAAAAGAGCGAGCACCTACTCACCTACGACTCCCGGACCAACAAGCCGGTCGGTTACCTCCGGGTAACCTCCGCCCACCACCTGCTTGGCGCAACCGATCCCATCATACAGAGTGCCTTGCGGCACTTTCCAGCCTCCGTGCACCCCTTTGTAACGGTCTGGCACTGGATGGGCATTACCTCTCCCGGCAACGAGGCGCAGATCCGCCAAAGCCTGTGTGCGGCCGCCTATTCTCACTGCCTGTCGGGCGGTAAAGCGGCTCTTGCTGTGGCCGCCAGCACCCCTTCAGAACTCGCCGAGTACCGTCGGTTGGGCTTCAGGCCTCTTGGCCGCGTGTTGGCCTCGGAGATCGGCGGCCATGCCCTCCCTGTTTTCTTGGATATGCATGGGTATCAATCGCTTAAATTGCTAGATTCCCCGCTTTATGAAATCGCAAAAGAGCTCGGCTTTCCCCCCGGCAAAATAGGCAGCAACTGGTACCAAGAGTTCATTTTCAAGAATGGGAGCATCGACACAGGGTACACTCGTTACCAAGCGGGGGCCGACTCGACCGAATTCCATTCTGCATTGACCGAGGGGCTCAAGGAAGGCGCGCGCAAACAGCTCCTAACAAACGCGCTCCACCTAACGTGCCGCTTCGGGGAAACGGTGCTCGCAGACAGCGCACACGACACGTCAATCGGAATCGTCAAAAAGGGGGCACTTGAGGTCTATCTCGAACAGGATCTTATCGCTGTACTGGGTGAAGGGGATGTCTTCGGGGAGCTGGCGTTCATTCTCGGCGGTAAGCGAAACGCAAGCGTCCGGGCCGCCTCGGAGGACACCGAACTGCTGGTCCTCAGCCGCAAGGTAGTAGACACCTTAAAAAGCACGAGTGATCAACTCCAGTTTTGGCGAAATCTCGCCGCACTGGTGGCAAAGCGGGTGGTATCCGCAAATGCCGCGCTGAATGACGCCAGAGAGGCTAAAACATCTGCTGCAATGCCTGGTACACGCTGAAACTGACGGCGGCAGCAACTAAGAACGCTGACAAAAAGCCAATCACCCGCCAGCGCTTTCCCGCCTTCTTGCGCGAAACGATTCGAATCGCTGATTCATAAACCGCACCTTCCAGTTCGCTGCCAAATGTGTTGCTTTGCCTATCTGAAGTGTTGGCGGTGTCCATCGCCCTCTCCTCGCAGAAACTCTAAGCTCTCGGGATCTTCATCGGGCTTTCCAAGTGGCAACTTGAGCGAGAAAGTTCCCGCATTTTTGCTACGGTGCACAGTAAAATAAGTGTGTACTCTCAAGAATTTCCTTTTATTCTGAAGCTGAGTATGTTTTTTTACGTGCCTGTTAAGTCTGGTACCTTTGCGAAAGGAGTCCAAGATGGACTACTACAAGGGAAGAAGGCAACCAACGGATTCGCCTTCAGAAGAAAAATGGGACCTCGTTAAAACGGTAAAAGAGCCGAAGCAAGACGACTACCGTGGGTGGCCCCACTTGATGTGTTCCGGTTTTGACTGCGACAAGAAGGCGTTGATGTCTTACGATCGCATCTACAAGTTCCTTAAGAACTTGCCCCAGCAGATCGGAATGCAACCGATGGGACTTCCTATTGTCTACAAGGTATCCAGCGAAGACCATCCGGACATCGGCATCACCGGGACAGCTATTATCGCCACAAGCCACATTAGTATCCATACGTTCCCCAGGGGCCAGCGCGACGGTAAGCGCAAACCTCGCGGGATTGAACGCCGGATCTTCAAGCCGTTTTTCACCTTCGATTGTTATAGCTGCAAGGCCTTTGATCCGGACATCGTCTATGATCGTTTGCGCTTGGCCTTCAAGCCCAAGACCATCGAAACTGCCCTAGTTTATCGTCTAAGAGAAGATGAGGAACTCATCGAGGTCGAAGACTACTAGGCCCCCGGATTCACTCGAGGGTCGCGCCAAGTCTGTAAAGAAGGGGCCGTATTGTTTGTGCCGTGCACGGCCTCCTATCGAATACAGCACGCTGAGAATACGCCTGGAAGCCGCATAATTCGGGTCGCTTAGCTCCCCCGCTGTTGACGGTTCTGTTCTTGCATTCCCAAAATGAGAAGCGGTCGCGCCGCTCATTGGGGGGACATACATGCTGCCATTCAAGGGACTGGGAATCGTCATTGTTATCGCTTTCACGGTGAATTCACCAGCATTTGCCTGAGGCGAAGATTCCGGGGCGAGTTGCGCCCCTCAACAATTTTCCTCGTTTTCTTCCGCGCCCAACAACTTTCTTGTGTCGCCTGGTTTCGGTTTCAATTCGAGTAGCCGCTTCTCAGGCTTTCAAATGAACGCCAGTTCGGGCGGCTGGATCGGCGCAGGCCTTTGGAGAGGTCCGGATGGCCAACTGTACGACTCACCCGCCACCTACCAACTTGTCCGCAGCCAGCAAGGGGGTAGCCTTCCTTCTGGTACATTTCAACGCAGCTTAAACCCGGGCGATAGTGGCTGGGTAGGATCCGGGCTATGGAAAGGGCCCAACGGCCGTTACTACGACCACCCGAGTACCTACGCACTAGAGCAACGCCAAGGCGCTGCTCTTGGAAATTTTGCACAACAAGGAGACCAGCCCGGGCGCTGGATCGCTAGTGGCATTTGGCAAGGTCCCGACAGCCGCTATTACGACTCTCCACAAACTTACGCCGCCATCAACGGTGGCGCACCGAGGACGACGCTTCCCTCTGCGCCCGGAGGAAGTCAAAGCGCGGCGCCAAGCAGGGTTGCATTTCCCACACCGCAAGGCGACCTGCACGAGGCCGGTGCAACGCAAGCCTCTCGCCCTGGGGTCGACCTCGCTACCAATCGGGTTCAGCGCTTTCCTATCCCGCGTGATATTCCCTTGCCGGACTCACTTAAGAAGCTCGTGCGAGAGCAAAGACCGGATTTGCAAAAGCGCAGTGCGAACGGCCATATCGAGAGCCGGGCAAATCCCACTAACGGCGGCGTTCAAAAACGTTTTGAAATCCATGTCCGACTGGACTCGTCAGAAGATCTAGCGCCAGGAAAATCGATTTCCGGCGGCGCCAGTGGTGCGGCACTGGTCATGCGCGTCCCCATCGTAAAGGACGGGCAGCCGGTCAAGAACAATGATGGCGACACATTGTGCGAACATGGAATGGCTTTTACGGCCCACTCTCTTCCGTACGACGAGAATGGTTTCCCTAACCCCGCAGAAATTTCTATAAGAAATTCCACGATCCGCGATGCAAACGGAAAAGAAAAAGTGCTGCTCGCCACGGCTCGCAAGTCTCTGCGGATCGACGTCAAACCGGGACATCAAACGTATAGCCAATGGGGACTTAAAGACGATCCGCTTCGGGATCGCGCGCTCAGCTCCATGACCGACGCGGAGCTGCAGCAGTACTTCAATTCGAAAATCCAAGTTGGCAACAGCGACGCCGCAATTGCCTATTTTGAAGCTCCCTGCGATTTTTATCCGGCAGAAGCGATCACAGAACTCGTCCCCAGAGGCTGGCAGAAACAGGGTGGCAAAGCAACCGTGGTTGGAATGGGCGGGCGCGAAGTGAGTGGAACGCTCAGCGGATTGGCCGAAGAGGGCGGCCTGCTGGTAGTAAGCTACGATCCGGGCCAAATTGGAATTGAGGGAGGCGCATCCGGCGGTCCTGTGCTCAATGAAAATGGGCAATGGGTGGGGCCCATTGTCTCAGCTCAAGGCCAACGCGAAGCGGGCCTTTCAATTCAAACGGATCACCGAGCCCCCGACTTCCTGGCAGAGAGCATGATCCGGCACTTACGCAGTAAAGGAGTAGAAGTCAGCGCGGACTTTCGCGGCGGGGATCTATATTCTACAACTAGCAGACTGGCCGCAAAGTAGGCCCGAAACGACCGGGCCAGTGCAACCCTAGATCGCCATTGCCGTACGCAGCTCTGAAGCCCATTGTTTCACGCGGGCATCTGTCTGGTCATTTTGGTTCTCAATATCGATGACAAGACCAAGAAATTTGCCGTCCTGGACGGCCTTGGATTTCTCAAAAACGTAGCCGGCTGTGGGCCAGAGTCCAACGAGTTCGGCTCCCAGCGGTTTGAACGCCTCCCAAAGTTCTCCCATGGCATCCACGTACGTCTCTGGATACCCAACGCCGTCACCCAATCCAAAGACGGCGCACTTCTTGCCTTTCAAGTTGGTTCCCTCTAACCGCGTAAGCATTTCGGCCCAATCTTCTTGCATCTCGCCGATGTGCCACGTGGGGACGCCGAGAATGAGGTGGTCGAACTTTTCAAAAACCTTGGGAGTCACTTCGGTGACGTTGACCACCTTTGCGAGAGCATCGCCTATTTCGGCGCGCAAGGCCTCCGCTACGCCCGCTGTGTTACCAGTCGTGGAGCCGTAGAAAATGCCTACTTTAGCGCCTCCGGTATCAAACCCCTCTTCAGCAGGGGCCCCACTGGGGGCGGCTTTGGGAACAGCGCTTCCTGCTCGCTTCGCGGCCGCGGCGGCCTGTGCTTTTTGTAGCGCCTCTTTTTCGGCGCGCACCCGCTCCTCTTCAGCCTTCTTTCGCGCTTCCTCGGCCTGACGCTCAGCCTCGACAATTTCTTCGCTCTTTTGTACTAACCCCGTGGCGTCCAACGAGGCCCATTCGGGAGGCGCCACTTTGCAAAGTTTACCTACGTGCGCCACGGACGCGGGCGCCTTAGGGCCGCGGCCGCGGTAGCGCTTATAGACTTCCGCCAACGTGAGGCTCACCTGCGCGGCGCTGGAATCTGAAAACAAGAAATTGAAATAGAAAGTCCCACTTTCCGCGCGGTGGGAACCGACCAGCAGTTCAACAAACTCGAAGGGAATCTCGAGACTTTGCCAAAACGGGGCGTGATGGATCGGCAAAAAGCAGTAGGTGACACTAAGCCCATCCCCGCCTTGCCAAGTGCCTTCGTAGCGCATCTCTACACGCAAAAGACTTTGCGTGGTACGGGCCCAAACGCCCAATTCCGCCAGATTTTTACCCCGGGTGACCCCGACGTGAGATGACTTAGATCTAGAAAATAATGATCGCATGATTACTCAAGACGCCCAAAGATGCCGAAAATATTCCCAAAACACGTGCACTGCTCGCATGGGCCAACAAGCTATCCACCTTCGGCGGCATAGTCAACCTACGGCTTGCGTCGCGGGCCGGCGGGCACTACCATGAAAAGATCCCTGTTTTCGACGCTTTACAGATAATCCAAAAAAAAGTTGGGCGCGCTTGAACCCAGGAGGCTGGGCGAACGTCTAAATAGGTAGAAATAAGGAGGACCCTATGAATTCCAAACTACTACTCAGTCTTGTACTCGTTTTCACTTTGGGCCTGGCCCAAGCCGAAGCCCGTGGCAGAGGCGGCAATGGAAAAGGCGGGTTTGGCGGCGGACACCACCGCATGCTTAAGGACCTGGATTTGACCAAAGAACAGA
>JAGQZV010000104.1 GCA_020435295.1 Bdellovibrionales bacterium
GAATAACCAAGTGCCGGCTCTCTAGGTTTTTACTGAAGTAGATCCCCGTATTCGCCAAACGGCTTTTGGGCAATTGGACTCGGGTTTTTGATGAAATAATCTTCGCGAGCGGCGTCTGGAATCTTCGTGATTTGGTACGCGGGTTTTTCGCCAGGCCGTGCCGAGTTGATAAATAAATTCGAAGTATCGATCTGATTTTCTTCCGGAAGCCTCGCGTTTACTTCGTCTACGGCCTGCTTGGTTTGTTGCAGATCATTGTTCCAAACTTCAAGCTGCTCTGCTGGACTCATGAGTTGCTGTTTGGTGGGATTGCCGTTTTCGTCGTAGGCCAAGGTGACCAGGCCCTTGCCGTCTTTGCCTTTGTAACCCCAGTTGTTTTGTACCTGGTTTGGGCCGATACCAAATTTCTCGTTCATTTCAAGTTGGACACGCAAGTCGCGCTCGCGCCCGTCTTCGTCATTTACGCCCAGAGCTTGTAGTTTTTCCTCGCCCTGGCCATCTTCTTTAAAGCGCGGCATGATGGTGCGGTAGTTTTCTGCCGTGATCTGTCGGCATTGAGATTCCATGCGTTGGATTTCTTGCTCCAGATCTGCGGCTTTGGCCGGATCACTCTGCGCCAATTCGGCAGCTTGCGCCTTGAGTTGCTGCACCCCATCGTCACACCGGGCAGCGGCCTCATTGAGCTGCAAGCGATCCAAACCCTTTCCACCGCGGATAGCGCGGTTCACGCGCCGTTGGGTGAGGGCCCTTAAACTTTGAGCTTTTAAGGCCAGTTGATTGCGCTGTCCAGCCTCAAGTAAGAGCACCCCGTTTGCAAGCTGCTGGTCGTCTCCCTTAGCTTCCTGGTCCTTGGCGGCGTTGATGACGGTATCGGCGGAATCGTCCCCCACTTTCTTGACCGCTTGAAGGGCTTCGTCGCGAAGTTCCCAGCGTCTGACGGTGATCTGGTCGTTTTCTCCCTCAACTCCCTTGCCTTGGTTTCCGTTTTTTTGTGGAGCAACTTCCTTGGTAGTAACCTTGAAAACGGATCTAAATTCGACGCCCTCTTCTTCTGGCTTTTGAGCGTCTTCTTCTTGGTTAAACTGTTCATGTAGGCCGTAAACGGCACGCTCCAAGGCCGAAGATCCGGTCCCGGAGCCGCCTTTTCCGTGAGAGGAAATACCGCCGTAGAGTTTGCGTACGGTGCTTTTGCCATTTCCTTTGTCATTTACTTCTTCGTTAATGTCATAGTAGTTCGCGTGATAGGTGAGATCACTTTGGAAACTGAGGAGTTTCCCACCATCTTGATCAAAACGTTGTTTTTGACGGGACTGAATGACTTTGCCATCGGGCGACATCGCATCGCCCATGACATTCTTGTCAGAAGTAAACTGGGAAAAACGCTCGACAGCGCTGTCGCGCTTTTGTTGCTCCGCGCGAAGTACGTCGTCCAATGTGGCGAAAGCGGGCTGTGCAAAGAGCATGGCAGCGCCCAGTATCGCCAGGCCTTCGATGCATCCTATGGCTTTGTCCAAAAGCCTTATCACTTAAGGACCCCCTTCCTACCGCATTAAGAAGCAAATGGGGTGCCTAAAAGCGTGCCGAAATCATTCATGATTTCATAGGTGTAGACAGGGGGGGATCGGCTAGGCTCCAGTCTGACGTAACTTGTTACGCAGTCTGCCAAAAATTGGGCGTATTCATTCGGTATGGCGTCACTTTGTGGGCACTTCACAAAGTGACGCCATACCTTAGCTTTCCAGTTCGACTAGGCGGATGAGCGTCTCGACGGTCAATGGGATTTCTACCAGGCGTCCGTTTACGTAAACAGAGGGGGTGCCTTTCACATCCACCTTGCGCCCTTCTGCTACGTTGTCTTTTATTGCCTTCAGTACGGAAGGGTTGGCAAGGCAGCTTTCTACTTCGGATGCGCTGAGAATATCGGAGAGCGCAGAAACTATTTTCTCCCACGCAGGCAAGCCCTTTTCTCCGGCAAGCTCGAGAAAGAGCTTGTCGTGGAATTGCCAGAAACGGTCTTTTCTCCGTGCGCATTCGGCAAGCTTTGCTAGTTTGCACGCCTTGGGGTGCAATTGGTACTGCACTTCGGGATTGCAGTCCGAATCCAGCGGGTAGTGCTTAAATACGAACTGAACTTGGTTTGCTAGGGGCTTAAGTGCCGTATGTAGTGTGAAAGCCGCTTTTCGACAGTGCGGACATTCAAAGTCGCTGAACTCTACGATCTTGATTGCGGCTTCCGGCGAACCCAAGCTGGCGTCCTGCGTAGAAATAGGAATGTCGAGTGCCGGTTTCTCTCTCCATTGCAGGAAGAACTGGTCAGTTAGGCGTTTACCGTACGAGTAAAAACTGGATTGCATCCAGATAACAGCAGGGAGAAAACTCACCGCGGCTATGAAACTAAGTAACGCTGAGGCGCTTAACCACCAAAGGTGCGCGGGCATTTGAATTGCCGTTGTGGCGCCTTTAAGTGGCTCTAGGAAGAAGCGTTTGAGACCGCGACCGCGGCGCTCGCGCATCAGGCTATTTGTCACGAAATAGAGTACGTTGGCGACATAGGAAGCCAGACAAAACAAGCAAAGCGTACCCAGAACAAATGTCTGGATGGCGACAAAATAGAGGTCTACCGCAAAGCCCGTCGCCGACAAGCAGGCCGCTAGCCGCTGGGTCTTGGGGAAATTGCGGTGCTCGGGTGCGGCCAGCACGGTTAGAAGGAAAAGCGCAAAAAAGAACACGGCCCCGATGCCGGCCACCGGGATACCAAGGATCTCGGAGTAGCGGCTGGCTTCAACGACGTCGCAGTTGAGGTAGCTATTGATGCTGCACACGCTCGCCGAATCTTGGATTCCACTTTTTAGTCGGGTATGCTGGACGAGCAGGTAAAGGCTCAGGCCAATACCCGCGAGCGCGCAAAAGAGTTGGATTAAGTAGAGTTTGCCGATTCTTTTTGTAAGATTGGCCACGCTAAAATTATCCAAGATAGTCGCGTTGGAAGCAAACCGAAAGAAGAGAAATGAAAGAACAAGAAGAATTTAGAGAATTGGAGCTCTGGGTAGAAAAAATAGCGGAGGGGCAGCACCCGACCCGCATCTCCCTGCTACAACAAGTTTTCAAGACCGCCTTGAAGTTGGCCAAGGAGAGCCCGGGGACGCTAAACTTAAAAATCGTCACCACAGTAATAAAGGAGCTACGCTACTCGTTCAAGATGTTCTACCCGTGGCGTTTCACACCTAAAATTACGATGTTCGGCTCTGCTCGTTCGGTACCCGGCGATCCCGTCTACAACCTCGGAAAAGCATTTGGCGAAGAAGCCGTCCGGCGAAATTACATGATTGTTACCGGAGGGGGGCCGGGGGTGATGGCTGCGGGTAACGAAGGGGCCACAAGTAAGGGGAGCTTCGGGCTTAACATTCGTTTGCCTTTTGAACAATCTGCAAACCCATTTATAGACGAGAATAAAAAACTCATCCACTATAAGTACTTTTTTACTAGAAAGCTTTTTTTGATCAAGGAATCTGCAGCGTTTACGATGTTTCCGGGCGGTTTTGGAACCTTTGACGAAACCTTTGAACTCTTAACTCTCATACAAACAGGCAAAACTCCGCTCATTCCCGTCGTTTTTCTGGAGCCTAAGGGGTATGGGTTTTGGGAAGATATGTTTAAGTTTCTTAATGAGGTGGTTCTGAAGCGCGGTTTCATTTCCGAGTCAGATCAGCATCTTTACACGGTGGTGCATTCGGAAATTGATGCTATGGATCACATCGAGCACTTCTACAAAAGTTACCACTCGATGCGGCTTGTCGGAGACGACTTGGTTTTGCGATTCAAAAAACCGGTAAGCGAGGAGACGTTGGCGGGTGTGGTAGAGAAGTTCGGAGCGCTCTCTGTTTCAGGTGAGATGAAACTGAGCGCGCCGCTTCCTGCGGAGCACAATGAACCGGAGTTGGCGGATATGTACCGCATCGTGTTTCCATTCGAACGCAAGGATTTCAGCACACTTAGGCTTCTCATCGACTTTGTGAATGACCACACGGTATAATATTGTGGACTTAAGTCTGTTCAACCCCTTGAGAGTCCTCGATGGACAAAAGACTCGTCTGTTTAATTTATCCGGACGTCTATTCCTGGGAAAAGGAAGGGTTCGAGCCTCTGTTGAACGCTATGACGGTGCAGAGCGATCTGCATTACGAAGCGGTCACGCGAGGACACTTCGGCTATTTTAAGGCACCTATACGTGCAGAAAAGTATTGGATCATCTGCAGGGATTGGAAGCGCGCCGTACGGTATCTGAAGGTCCGCAAGGCCGAGGCCCCCGTCTACATTTCCGTGTTGGGAACTGATTCAAGGCCGTCGCTACTCGGCTTGATGCTACAAAACTTTCTCAACTCCATGCCTTCAAACGTACACTTGGTGGCCCACAGTCCAATTAACTATCGTTTTTTTCGCGAGATCGCTGGGTTGGAGAAGAGCCGGATTACACTAGCACCGCTGGCCGTACCCCCCGGCGTTCCAAGAAACTCATCGAATAGAGAAGGGGTTACCGTCGGTACTCTGGTGTCTTTGACGCATCGATGCAATCTTCATTATTTTCTGAGTGTCGCCCATTACGTGGCTAACCGAAATCCTGATGTTCATTTCAAGATTTTCGGTACGGGAGCGCTGGATCTTCACTTTGGTCGAGTGATACAAGCCTTGGGGTTGGGCAAGCGTGTTAGGATTGAGGCCTCGGCGTCGCTCACCAGTCTGTCTCAGCTTGACGTGTTTCTATTTACTTCGCTGCAGAACGAACACTTTATCAGTGTGTTGGGCGCTGCGTCGTATGGTTTGCCAGTGTTATGCTCGGATGTGCCGGGGGCCGCGGACTTGATAACGGATGGGCATACAGGATTTCTAACAGCGGTGAATGACACAAAGCCAATGGCGGAATTGCTGCTGAGGCTCGTGGCGAGTGGGGAGATGAGGGTGGCTTTTGGCCAAAAGTTGCGCGAGGATCTGCAGAAAAAATATTCTTGTGCAGCTCTTGTTACTCAGTATGAGAAACTCTTTTTTGGTGAACACTTGGATTCCCCAACGATGCTACGGGCAGCTTCGGAATGAATATCGATAACAAAGTAGAACGAGTTTCATCGCACTCTCCAATGCAGAAACTACTTCTGCGCGCGCTTTTTAGTATTGTGGTCGTAGGGGTGCTAACGTTGTTGGCGGAGCCTCTAGATTTTCGAGGCAGCATTGAGCGGTTGGGTTGGTTCAAGATCGATGAGGTCAATGTTGAAGCGGGCTGGCCGTTGTCGACGGCAGAAGTTCGTAGCTGGCTGCCGGTTCTCCAAGGGCATAGTCTGCTGGCCTTGGATGTCAATCCGCTGTTTGGTGAGTTGCTAGAAAAGCCTTGGGTTAAAGGTGTTAGCATTAGAAAGAAGTACCCGTCTTCTCTTTTGGTTTCCGTCGAAGCAAAAAAAGCTGCTGCGATTTCAAGAAAAGGCGATCAGCTCTTTTACATCGACAGTGAGGGCGTTTTCATTCATCGGGTAACTCCCGAACTCGCCAAAACTTTGGATCTGCCGGTGCTATCGATCGAGCGCCAGTCCGCCTTGGTAAAGTGGGAGTTGGCAGAAGGCACTAAACTCCTTTCCCGGATTGGCGAGGCCCTGGGTTCTCAGTACAAGTTGTCGGAACTTGTAATGGAAACGTATCCGTATTTCAAAGTCTATCTTAGTCGGCCCCGCGTCGAAGTGCTGTTCAGCGACAAAACTTGGGACGCGCAGCTTCCTCGGTTGCGCCACTTGCTTGATAGCCCGCCCAGTCAAATTCGCCAAATGGCGAGAATCAATTTGGTTTTTCCGAAAAAAGCTATTGTCAGCTCCCCCCTTTCAAACTAAAGTCGTACTAAGGGCCCGAGTGCAAACTGCGAGTCCATGTATTCGTTAGATGCATTTCATAAAATTTTTTGCAGTTTAAAAAACAGTCGTATTTTCATAGGCGGGGCACAAAAATGTCTGCAACAAAAAACGCGCCTAAACCTTCCGAGACCATTGTTGGGATTGATTTCGGAACGACCAAGATCTGCGTCGTGATAGGGCAGGTGAAGGCAGGGAAGTTGGAGATTGTAGGTATCGGCAAGCAACCCTCCTTGGGAATTCGCAAGGGTGTTGTTGTAAACATCCCCGCTACCGTCGAAGCCGTCTCTAAAGCTGTTGAAGTTGCAGAACTGATGGCCGGATGCAAAGTCGAATCCGCGTATGTCGGAATTGCTGGAAGCCACATTGAAGGCTTTAACAGTGGCGGTGTTGTCGCCGTCAAAGATAAGGAAGTAGGAACTCAGGACGTTGAGCGAGCGATTGATGCCGCTAAAGCTGTGTCAATCCCCCTCGATCGTGAGATTATCCACGTTATCCCTCAGGAATTCCTTGTGAATGATCAGGACGGCGTTCGAGATCCTTTGGGGATGTCGGCTGTGCGGCTCGAATCGAAAGTGCATATCGTCACTGCGTCCAGTTCGGCTGCGCAGAATATTGTGAAATGCGCGAATAAGGCCGGTATTCACGTAAACGATATTGTATTGGAACCACTTGCTTCTGCTGAGGCAGTTTTGACGGTAGATGAGAAAGAGTTGGGGGCTGGGGTTATCGATATTGGTGGGGGTACCACGGACATAGCGCTCTTCATCCGCGGAAGTATTGTGTATACCGCCAGTGTTGCGATGGGTGGTAATCACATCACCAATGACATTGCTGTGGGACTGCGTACCTCCATACAGGAGGCGGAGCAAATAAAAGTTGCCTACGGTTGCGCACTAAACTCAATGTTGCGTCAAGACGAGATCATTACCGTGCCTTCTGTTGGGGGAAAACAGACCAAGGAAGTGTCGCGTTCAGTTTTAGCTAAGATTATCGAGCCTCGAGTCGAAGAGATCTTCTCTCTGGTAAACCAGGAAATCTCCAATAGCGGGTACAAGCACATGATCTCGTCGGGTATTACGCTGACCGGCGGGGCCTCACTTATCGACGGTGCAGCGGAGCTAGGGGAATTCATCCTAGAAAT
Source organism: Bdellovibrionales bacterium (assembly GCA_020435295.1). GTDB lineage: Bacteria > Bdellovibrionota > FAC87 > UBA2466 > JACKAF01 > JACKAF01. The sequence goes on from JAGQZV010000104.1 coordinate 7,033, forward strand.
GCCAGTTAGACGGGGAGTGCCGCAAGGGGTAGGGGGACTTTCCGACGTTGTTCATTCACCGATGTACGCAACGGCGGTCGGGCTAGTTCGGTATGGACTCAGCCATCGTCAAAAAAACCGTTCCAAGCCGGGCTACGCGGGTACGTACTCCAAGTTTATGGAACGGATGAAACACTGGTTGGGGGATGTGTTCTAAAGCGAGGCGCTTTGAACCATTCTTCATTTCGCAGGAGGTCACAGATGTTTGACATCGTAGAAAAAGAACAAAGTAAGGGTGCAAAGATTAAGGTGATCGGAGTGGGTGGCGGTGGCAGCAATGCGGTCACCACGATGATCAATTTAGGCTTGGGTGGCGTCGAATTCATCGCGGCCAACACTGACGCTCAAGCACTCGACAAGAACCCTGCGGCCACCCACATTCAGTTGGGTAACGAGCTGACTAAAGGTCTAGGCGCAGGCGCCAATCCTGATATTGGGAAGAAAGCAGCGCTAGAGGACAGCTCCAAAGTTGCGGAACTTCTTTATGGTACGGACATGGTGTTTATCACGGCCGGCATGGGCGGTGGGACCGGTACCGGTGGCGCGCCGATAATCGCTAATATTGCGCGCGAAGCTGGAGCGCTTACGGTTGGCGTCGTAACCAAACCGTTCAACTTCGAAGGAAAAAAGCGTAGAAAGAATGCCGATCAGGGAATTAATGAGCTGCGCGAAGCGGTTGATACGCTTATTTGTATTCCGAACCAGCGTTTGCTCTACATAGCCAACGAAACAACCAGCATGGTGGAGTGCTTCAAAAAAGCTGACGAAGTGTTGTACCAGGCGGTTAAGGGGATCTCGGATCTGATAAACATCCGGGGGCTAATCAACCTTGATTTTGCGGACGTCCGCACCGTGATGTCGGCCAAGGGAATGGCCCTGATGGGAACAGGAGTGGCATCTGGCGAAAACCGAGCGGTAGAGGCAGCCAAGAAAGCAATCGCGTCTCCACTTCTTGAAGATGTTTCAATCAATGGAGCCACCGGTATTATCATCAACATTACCGGCGGTCCGGATATGACTCTCTTCGAAGTGAATGAAGCCTCATCACTGATTACGGAAGAGGCGGACGAAAATGCGGAGATCATCTTTGGCTCGGTCATCGACGAAGAATTGAAAGACGAGATCCGTGTGACCGTCATCGCGACGGGCTTCAACCCGCCCAGTCAGAGTCCGGTCGTCGAGAAGCCGGTCATCGAAGACGAACCCGTGCGAATCTCGGCCCAGGCTAACATCGTGGACACTCCGGTGCACCCCACGGGCGAGAAGCACCAGAAAGTCGATCTGCAGTCGGCCAGGAATCTCGCGCGCGAGATCGGCAAGCGGTTTTTTGAGACCGAGGAGTACGACATCCCGACTTTCTTACGCAGACAGCACGATTAGTTTAGTTAATTCAGTGACTTATTTGCAGGGGGGAGATCGCGCCGCGACGCGAAATCCCCCCTGGTATTTGGGCTGTCATTTCCGATATAATAAGAGAGTCTCACTTACAGCGCTCAATTCTGACGAAAAAAGGGGTTTTGCTTGAAAGCCATTCTAATGCTGATCTTATTCTTTTGTCTGACTTCGATGGCAGAGGTGATGGAGCCGGTTTCACGCACCGACGGTCAGCAAGCCCACGTCAACCAAAATGCTCGCGGCCCCGCAAGCGCCCAGGGACGCCCGGTAGTGAATCCTGAGGTCGAAGATTTAGTCAATACGGTGGAAGACACAAACGCAGGTGTAGCACCTAGTCTCGATGGTTTTTCAGTTCCTAGACGAACCCGCAACACCGGCGAGCTTAGTGGCGATCCCGGTTTCCAAGGCCTTTTTGGCAATTAGACTTTCAAAGATTCCTTATAATTCTTACCATGGAAGTTGGCTCACATCGGAGTGACCGGTGATGACGGCGATCTCCACGCGGCGGTTGCGAGCCCGGCCGTCGGGGGTGGTATTGTCGGCGATGGGCCGCTTATCACCGTAACCCGCTATAGATATCTTGTCTTGGGGATAGTCCGACGCTTCGACTAGAAACTTCACGACGTTCGTGGATCTCTCTAGAGACAGTTGCCAATTGTTCTGACTGGCGGGCCGGCGATCGTCTGTATGGCCTTCGATTTGAATTTGTGTACCTAACGTTCTCAAGCGCTTTCCCATCTCAAACAAAAAACCCGCATTCTCTCTTTTAATTTTGGAGCTACCCGAGTTAAAGAGCATGCGTTCGGCGAGCCGAATGCGAAAACCGTCTTTGGTCGCAAAAACTTCGATGTCGTGGGGAGCCACACTGAGACCGGTATTTTTCTCGAAGAGTTTTTGAATGTTTTTTTCTACCCGCTCCATTTCTGTCTGACTTGTGGGTTGTAGACCTCGATCCGCCGGGGTTGGGGGAACGTGTGCTCCGTGGTCCGGATCGCTCTCAAAAGGTTTGAAAGGGACCCCCTTTAGAGGAAAGACACCACCGCCCGACATGATGGCTTGGCGAATACTTTCGGCTGCTTCTTGGTATTTGGCTTTGTCCGTTTGGGATAACGCATAGAGTACAGTGAAAAATGCAAAAAGTAGCGTGATGAAATCGGCATAGGAAACCAGCCAACGCTCCAGATTTTCGTGTTCTTCGTGTTTTTTCTTCTTTAGACCCACTTAGGCAGCCCTCTGCTGTGCTCCTTGTGGAGCGCCCTCCGCGCCCCCTCCGGCGTGCGCACCGTGGCCAGTCACGGCGCGTAGCCGCTCTTCGATAATGCGCGGGTTGAGACCGTTTTGGATTCCCATGAGACCCGTGTAGATAAGCTTTTTTTCTACGCTTTCCATTAGGGCGAACTTTTTTAGCTTGTTTGCGATGGGAAGAAGTATCAGGTTTGCGCCTCCTACGCCGTAAACCGTGGCCACGAAGGCGACAGCAATGCCCGCTCCGAGTTTGCTGGAATCCGATAAGTTGGCCATTACGTGAATAAGGCCGAGAACGGCACCTAGAATACCGATCGTGGGACTAAAACCACCGGCGGTTTCCCACACCTTTGCGGCGGCCAGAGCTTCTTCTTCGTGGTGTTCAATTTCTTCTTCCATCATTTCAGCCAATACCGCTGGGTCATAACCGTCGATCACGTGCCGCAGGTGGTTTTGCAGAAACGGATTCCTTATGGAGCCCAACGCCTTGTCCATAGCGACCAAGCCTTCACGTCGTGCCAGTGAGGCGAGTTGCGAAAGCTCCGTGATGAGCGCCGAATGGTCGGGAAGTCCACGGAAGAAGACTCGTGGCAAGCCCTGAAGGGCACGCACAAAGTCCGGAGTTGAGCTGCTAAGCAGCACCGCTCCGATAGTGCCGCCAAAGACGATCATCGCTGCCGTAGGCTGCACAAGCTGTTCGATGTGACCGCCTTCAAGGACGTTTCCAAGTAGAATGGCGCCAACGCCTATCAGGATCCCAAGCCAACTAAGAATCATAACTTTTCCCCTTTTGGAGTCATCAGAATTTCCCGCTTATAGGCCTTGAACGCGGCTGCGACTTCGTGTGCTTTCTCACGAACAATCAACTTCAGCCCACTGGTAAGCGTGATGACGGTGTCCGGAGTGTCTTCCACACTTTGGATCCATTCTGCATTCAGCAGAATCTCGGAACCGTCAAATTTGGTTAGGCGAATCACTGTCTGGCTCCTCCCCTGTCTTATCGGTCATTTCGTGCCTGAAGCTTACAGGTTGCCTTGGGTCGGCGGGAGAAACTACAATCAAAGAAAGGTGGGGATAACACCCAATTAGCGTCTTCGGTCGATGCCAGGAAAAACTTTAGCGTGACGGGAGCTTTGGATGAAAATTTACACTAAAACCGGCGATGAGGGAAAAACTGGCTTGTTTGGAGGAGGCAGGGTGTCGAAAGCCGCCCCGCGGATAGCGGCCTATGGCGATGTCGACGAACTGAATGCCGTGGTGGGCCTGGCGCACGCTGAGAGCCGGCATGAACCGCTTCGCAAAGCGCTGGTTGAGGTCCAGAACACACTCTTTACGATCGGGGGGCAGCTTGCCACGCCCGACGAAGAAAAACAGAACTTCGAAGTCGTTACGTCCGCACACATCGATTCACTAGAGCGTCAGATGGACGTTATTTCCGAAACCTTGCCTGAGTTAAAGCATTTCATTCTTCCTGGAGGGAGCAAAGTGGCCGCTAGCCTTCACTTAGCGCGTACGGTTTGTCGGCGTGCGGAACGCTCGGTAGTGGAACTTAGTCAGTTGCCGGGAGAGCACGTGGACCGGTGGCTTCTCATCTACATGAACCGACTCAGCGATTTTCTTTTTGTGTTGGCCCGCCTCGCCAATCAACTCGAGAAATGCGAGGATACCGTGTGGATCGCAAACAAAAAGAACTAGTTCTACGCGGCTATCAGTGCTGTTCCGATCTGATAGGTGAGCGTTGCAAAGACATAGGCCAGTAGCAGCAACGTAAGAAAGTTTGCGCCTGTCCACAACCAAGAGTTGGTTTCCCGTTTTGTAACAGCAAAGGTTGCCAGACATTGAGGCGAGAACACATACCAGACAAGTAGAGCGAGTGCCGTAGGCAGCGGCCACGCGGAGTGCAATTTTTCCACTAAAGAGTGCTCCACTTCGCTTTCATCATCGCTTTCGACCGCAAAAACAGTGGCAAGCGAACTGACCATTACCTCGCGGGCGGCAAAACCGGGAATGAGGCCAGTGGCGATACGCCAGTCAAAACCCATGGGGCGCAGCAGGGGCTCTATTGCACTGCCAATTTTTCCTGCAAAACTGTACTGGATGGCGGGTTCGGTAGCCTCTTCCGGGGCCTTCGGAAAGCTCGCTAACCCCCAGAGGATCATTGACGTGAGTAGAATATACCTTCCGGCGCGTCTTAGAAAAATTTTCGTACGTTCCCAAAGCCCGAAGCCTATGTTGCGCAGGCTAGGGCGCTTGTAGGTGGGAAGCTCCATCATGAAAGAAGGGGCTGGCCCTCTAAGACTGGTCTTCTTGAGTACCCAGGCAACCATTAGCGCGAATACAATTCCGATCAAATACAAACTAAGCAGAACGAGCCCCTGGAGGCCGAAGATGCCCCAGACAGTGGCGTTGGGAATAAAAGCGGCGATGAGCAGCGCATATACGGGCAGTCGTGCGGAACATGTCATCAACGGTGCGATAAAGATCGTCGCCAGACGGTCGCGTCGATTAGAAATCGTTCGGGTTGCCATAATCCCCGGAATGGCACAGGCAAACGAAGAGAGAAGGGGAATGAAAGCGCGGCCATGTAGCCCCACTTTTCCCATCGA
>JAGQZV010000105.1 GCA_020435295.1 Bdellovibrionales bacterium
TTTGATAACTTTGTAACGCAACTAAGGAACGCAACATGAAATGCCATCAGGAATCTAACTTCTTTAAGCGTATGCCTTTGGCCCTCGTATTCGCCCTAGCACTTAGCTTCGGCCAAGTTGCCAAAGCAGAACGGCCCACGGCCGATAACATCTATGCGTGGCTCGTAAACATGGGAGGCATCGCTTTTGATGCTGCTGGCGGACTTTATTTGCCGGGAAACGTGCTCACGGGACTTCGCGACGGACGCTTCTCGGACTTTAGTCAGCTCCTCCTTTTCACGCACCAGATGTCAGCTTGCGTGGAGAAAACAATTGAGAAAGCACCATTGTGGAATACACCTTATGTTACGGCCCGAAGCATCTTTGAAGATGGCTTGTGCCGCCTTACAAGCTGCTTTCAGCAGTCACTCGGTATTGCCATCATGACGGAAACAAACCGTCAGTTAAAAGCAGCCACTGGCCTAACCGAAGCCCAAAGAAACGAGGCGCGGCAGCAAATCGCCCTCGCCATGTACAACAGCATTAAGACCAAGAAATGTGGAAATAACGGCCAAGGGTTTGACACAGCGGTGTTTACGATTCTCGGCGGACTAACGCCCTCAAACTAGTCCCGACCATAGGGAAAGGTATAACGACTATCGTCCGCGGTGCCCATTTTGGAATCGGGACCTGCAGAGAGAATAAAGAACCCAGTCTCCGAGACTTCCAAAACATACGGAAAGCCCCAGGGATCCAGTAGGAGATGGCTTAGCCCACCCTCACGTAACGCCGCCTCCAACGAGTGTGGCGGCACCCCATGTCGAGTTCGGTAACGGTACACATTTTCTGCAATTCTATCCACACGATCATTCAAATCAGATTGGGCCCCCAGTGGCGTCACTTGCGGGAAGAAAAGAAAAATCCAGGCGATTGCCCCCAAAATCCCCACAAAAGTAAATAGAGGAAGCCGATACTGATCTTTCTGCGACCTCCAGTAGGAAACTTCACCGGTGCGCCACGACTCTCCCTCCCGGGTCTTGGCCTTCAAAGAAAAATATGCTTCCGATGCCGCCACAATGACCAGCAGTGGAAGAAGCAAACGCGTGTTCGGCAGTGCAAGCAAGGTCGCAAAAATCATGAAAAAGCCCACACCCGGCACAATGCGGTGAGTAAAAAGCTGCCCCAAACCAGGCATCATCAAACTGAAAGTCGCGGCGTACAGCGCGTCCTTTTGTGTCATGCCCGTAATTTTACTTCAGCGCCCGCAATTCCGATAGAGACGGTGAATGCGTGTTTTCTTTCTACTCTGCTGCCTGCTCCTGACTCTGTGCGCCACAGAGGCCCACGCGCGCTTTTCGCGCCGGGCTAAAGACGTACGGATCCTCATTTCCGGCTTTGGCGAAGCCTCGCTCCCGACTACCGCCGCGGACACCGTTAGCGGGGCGGCCTACACCACCAAATATTCGCCCTTCTTCCCCGTCGGGGGAGGCATCGGCGTACTCATACACGACAACTGGTACCTCGGTGCGCGTTTCGAATATTGGCTCGCACGGCGTGCCTTCGATCCAGGCACAGGTTTGCAGTCCGATACCCTGCGCTATTTGAGCGTAGGAGGTGAAATTGGGATCGCACAAATCTCCAATCGCCTCCAACTCTACATCTTGGGCGGCATCGCATACCCCATCGGGCTACAAATTGAGTCGACAGCCGGTACCTTCACCACCACCAACAAGCCACTGACCTTCCATGCGAGAATCGTAGGCGCCATCAGCTTTAGCCGTTACCACGCGTTCTTTTTGGAGGCTGGCTACAGATTCGCGCGGCTGGGTGCGTTTGCGAGCGGGCCCACCCCGTACCTAAGTGGCGGCGCTGAACTTGACCTCTCCGGGCCCTTCGCCGGACTCGGCCTTCAATTCCAATTCTAGAGTAGGTAAATCTTTCTAAATAGTTGTACTCGCGAGATAATTAGAATATCTCTGCCTCCAGTTTAGCCTGATGCATCATCACGCCCACATTCTTTTTCTCGTGGTTTTTGTTTTCACGTTTCTCCCTTTGCACGCGCAAGGCCCCTCGGGACCTGTGCTTGCAGCCGTATCCAAAAAGGTCGCAAAAGCCGCTACCAACACCCAAAAAAAGAAAACGCGAAAGGGACCGAAGAAACGAGCGCGGCTTCCCAAGAAGAGGGTCCCTGCCACCGCAGAGGAAGGGGACGACAAGGATCTCGGCGAAGGCATCAAAGACATGGGAGATGACATCAAGGACTTTGGTGAGCAAATGGTCATGCGAATTGACCGGCTCATCAAACAGAAGTCGTTCACGTTTCTGGGAGATCCGTGGACCGTGCAAGGTATCCCTATTTTCTTTGCCGCTCGAAATACCGGTATGCACCTCGGCGTGCACATCATGATGAACAATATTCGCCGCCAGGATCCCCACAAAGCCCAGTTCATGGGGCAAGTCCTCGCAAGTGATCAAGGACAGCTCAAACACTTTATCCAGCTGGATTTGCCACGAGCGTTTAACGGCAATTTCAGAATCCGTGGAAGAGCGGCGCTCGACAGGGATCTTCAACAACGCTATTTTGGTCTTTCGAACGAAACCACGGTAGACAGAAACGCCGCCTACAACAATGCGCTCGTCTATCAAAACATTCGGCACCAACCTAGCTTCACGTTGGAATTTTTGAAACGCTTTGGTCGGAATCTTCTCATCGGTCCAGTACTGGGCTTGAAGTGGTCCACGATCACCGCCCCAGCGGGAAGTTTGCTAGCACAGCAGGCCCCTTCTGGTGTAAACGGCGGACGCACCCATTACTTTGGGTTAGCCATAGTCGATGATCGCACCGACTTCGAACCCTATCCGTCCAGGGGTTCCGCGCATGAACTGTTTTTGGTTTTCTATAATCGCATACTGGGTAGTGATTATGATTTTTTCCGCGGCACCTACGAGTACCGTCAGTATTGGCCACTTCACCGCACGTTGACGCTAGCCCACCGCACGTTTTTTGAAACACTTAATGGAAATGTCCCATACTACGAATTGGGCGCTACGGGCGGCCTTGACCGCACCCTGGGTTTCGGGGGAAGCCGGTTTTTGCGCGGCTACTTCGAAAATCAATTTGTCGGAAACCTGAAGCTCGCTATGTCGTTAGAACTTCGTTGGGATCCTCTGACATTTAATATGGCTCGCCAGGTCTTCACGTTGGGCTTTGTCCCGTTCCTGGACTTTGGCCGAGTTTGGAATACCGATAGGCCTCTCACCTTCGGGCCGTGGCATGCCTCAACGGGTTGGGGGGTACGCGCGATCTGGAACCACCGGTTTATTCTCCGCGGCGATTTTGCGATGAATGGTGAAGGGACAAACGTGTACGTGGAGATCGGGAACCACTTCTAGCGGCGACTACTTGAGCATGAATGCTTCAAGACGATCAAAGGCACGCTTCAGATTGTCGTCCGAAGTCGCGTAGCTCATGCGCACGTAGTTTGTTTGACCAAAAGCTGCGCCAGGAACCATCCCCACATGCGCCTCTTCTAGAAGTAGCTTGCAGAATTCAAGATCCGACATTTTCTTGTCAGAAAGCCACTTATTAATATTAAGAAAAAAGTAAAATGCTCCCTGCGGCTTCACAAACGTCACGACATTTGTAAATTTTTGTAATCTTTCCAAGCAATAGTTACGCCGACGTTCAAATATCTTTACCATGTCGTCGATGTAACTGTGCGGCAGTTTGAGCGCTGTAGTGGCTGCCACCTGGGCGAAGCTAGTCACGTTGCTCGTACTCTGGCTGGCCAATGCCGACATTTTCTTGATGAGGGGCTCGGAAGCAATCGCCCACCCCACACGCCAACCCGTCATCGCGTAAGTTTTGGAAACGCTACTGACGGTGATCGTGTGCGCGGCAACTTCCGGACCAAGGGATGCCACACTGGTGTGCGTAGCGCCTTCATACAAAATCTTTTCGTAGACTTCGTCGGCTAGGATCCAAAGGTTTCGCTGTAACGCCCAACTGACAAGCCGCGTGAGTTGCTTCCGGTCTGTCACCACGCCCGTGGGATTGTTGGGAGAATTTAAAATAATACCGCGCGCATTTGAGGGAATCGACATTCCCTTCCAGCGATCCACGTTCGCGCAAAAACCGTCTTCTTCGAACAAAGGAAGTGGGAAAACCTTCGCGCCAGCCAGCTCAATCATCGCCTGGTAGCTAACCCACGCCGGCGTAGGAACAAGAACGAAATCATTTTCTTCAACCAAACACTGAAGTGCGAGGTAAAGGGCATGCTTCGCGCCACAGGTGACGATGACTTCAGAAGGTTTAACCGGAAAGTGGTTGTCCGCAGAAACCTTCTCGGCGATCATCTCACGCAAACTCAAAAAACCGGACGAGGGGGTGTACCGGGTAATCCCGCGCGCCATCGCTTCCGTCGCGGCCGCCTGTATCGTGTCGGGTGTATTGAAATCCGGTTCGCCGGCCGCCAAACTGATGACGTCTTTGCCTTCAGCCTGGAGCTGAGCGGCACGGGCCGAAATTTCGAGGGTCGCAGACGGTTTGAGGTGGTTCACTCGGCTACTGAGCTTCAACATAGCTTTTCTCTCAGGATTTTATCCACGTGCGCCGGTACCAGTTCACTCACATCTCCTCCATGTGACAAAACTTCCTTAACCAGCGTGGAGTTTACGAAAAAAAACTTTTCCGAAGCCATGAGCAAGAATGTTTGCAGCTCCGGATACATGCGTCGGTTCATGGTCGACATTTGAAATTCATACTCGAAATCAGACACAGCGCGAAGCCCACGTAGCACTACTTTAATGTTGTTTTTTCGCGCGTACTCGACAAGTAGGCCAGAGTACACTTCCACACGCACTTTCTGGTTCCCATCAAAACACTGCTCGATTAGCTGCTTACGAACACCAGCCTCCAGAAGAGGGGTTTTCTTGCCCGAATGGGCGACGAGTACAACCACCTCATCAAATACAGTAAGTGCGCGTTTTATGAGGTCAACATGGCCATTAGTGATCGGATCGAACGTCCCTGGATAAATCGCTTTTCGCTCCACAGCTTCGCCCTACGAGTCCGTTTGTTTGACCAGATACAAAAGCTCGGACTCTCCGAAGATGGAGGTTTTCCACTTCTGCAGCCCGAAAACCGTGAGAGAAATTACCATTCTCTTAGCATAACTCACAAGAAAAATTGCCTCGGGCCTCAGGACTGCCTGCACACCACCCATCAATTTCTCGGCAAAATCTGCGTCCCAGAGGCGGAAAGGCGGATCGGCAAAAACTACGTCGAACTGCTTACCCTGGTCGCGCAATAGCCCGGTCCAAAGCAAAACATCTCCTACGTGTACCGTGCACCTATCCTTCCACCTCTGTGCGGACGTTCTTAAATCCGCCGCTACGCGCGGGTGTTTCTCAACGAAATCAACATGCGCTGCGCCTTCCTCCAGCGCACCAAAACCAAATCGGCCCTTGCCGCTGTACAGATCGAGCACGCGGCGCTCAGGAAGATCCGGACGCAAACTGTCCAGCACGCTGCGCAGCGCCCGCCCCGTAATAGGACGCAAATCCGGGGGATCCCGCCGCGACTTCACTACTCAGCCTTTTTGCATTGAACCGGAGTACCGGAGATAAGCACTTTGGTACCGTCCGCTGATAGGCGCCACTTGAGATCGATCACGCCGTTCCCACCCATGGCCTCGGCCTTAGCCCAGAGTTTTTCGAAAGCGGGCTGCAACGGCTCCTCAGCATCTTCCTTCACCGCGCACTGCAATGACAGGGGAGTGAAATAATCGGTAATCTTAAAACCCTGCAGGACCGCGCCAGACGTCATCCGCATCGGGGAAGCCCCGTCAGGCCCCACTGCTGCAACGGACACCTTTGCGGTCTCGTCCGGCGACACGTTGGCACTTTCAGCAGTAGCGGTAGAAGACGTGGCAGCCTGCTGGCCGGGAAGTACAGACTCCCCAAACTCGCGAATTTCGTCAAAAGCCTGCGTCGACTCGGAAAAATCAGAATCTGGTTCACTTTGGCTGCTTTCCATAAAAGCAAGATCACCCACCCGAGGCTCGTTGGGCTGGGCGTCCAAGGAACTAAACGCATCGCCTAGATCGGCAAACTCCCCGGCAGCGAACCCACCGTTTTCGGGCCCCTCAGAAGAGAGGCCGGAGCCCGCTTCATTTTCGGAAACAGGAGCCGGTGTGGAGTCCGGAGTCGGCGACCGAGAGGGGGGATTTTGCATCGCCTCTTCGATGGACGGCAAGTCGTCTAGCTGCTTGGAAGGATCGAATTTGGCCCCACAGCTGCACTCAACTTCCAACACACCTTCTTCATGCTCCACCTGTAGCAAACACGTCGGACAAATCGATTGCAAGACGCTCTACCTCCCGTGGCACTTCTTGAATTTTTTTCCGCTTCCACAGGGACACGGATCATTGCGACCGACCTTGCGATCGTCTCTCCGCGAAGGTTCTGCCTTCGCCCCTTCATCATCCCCGCGGGAAAAGTGCATTTCCTGTTCTTTCGGCTGCAATTCTTCCACCTGCTCTTGCCGATTAAACTGGACGCGGAACACTTTTGTAATGACGTCCGTTTTTACCTGCTCGTCCATCAACTTAAAGAGCTCAAACCCTTCTTTTTTGTACTCTACAAGCGGATCCTTTTGCCCGTAGCCCCGAAGCCCCACGCCCTCTTTAAGGTGGTCCATATTAAGCAGATGATCTTTCCACAATTGATCAATGGTACCCAGGTAAACCCATTCCTCAAGCTGGCGCATGATTTCAGGGCTCATGTCTTTTTCTCGGCCATCGTACAAGGATTCGGCCCGCTCATAGAGAATCTTAGCAAGTTCCTCCGGCCCTTCGACCTTTTCAACTAGACTCTGATCGATCCCCAAAGTGTTATCAAAGAGGAACTGCAACGATTCCGAAAGCCCTTTGGTATCCCACTCAGACTTAAGGTTTACAGAAGCAAACGCACTGACTAACCCATCGATTTGTTCCCGAATGATATCTAGAACGAGAGGTTTGCTGTTTTTCCCTGAGAGGATCAACTTACGAAGCTCGTAGACTACTTCCCTCTGTTTGTTGAGCACGTCATCGTATTCCAGCAAATGTTTGCGGATATCAAAGTTATGAGCTTCAACCTTCTTTTGGGCGTTCTCGATCGCCCGGGAAATTAGTTTGGACTCAATAGGAACGTCTTCCTCCATGTTGAAGCGCTCCATGTAGGCTTTGATTTTTTCACCCTGAAAGATCCGCAGTAGATCGTCTTCTAATGAAAGGTAGAAACGACTGGAACCAGGATCTCCTTGACGGCCAGAACGGCCACGAAACTGATTGTCAATCCGGCGGGATTCGTGGCGCTCATTGCCGATAATATGCAATCCGCCCATCTCACGCACGCCTTCCCCAAGCACAATGTCAGTTCCACGCCCAGCCATCGCAGTGGCGATTGTAACCGAGCCCTGGTGTCCGGCGAGCGCTACTATCTCAGCCTCTTTTTCGTGGTTCTTGGCGTTCAATACGTTGTGCTTAACGCCGGACCGCTTGAGTGCCTCACTCAGGCGCTCCGACTTTTCAATAGAAACAGTACCAATGAGCACCGGCTGGCCACTCGCGTTCAGTTCCTTTACGTCGTTCACGATGGCGCGAATTTTAGCAGCCTCCGTCTTATAAACCATGTCGGGCCGGTCATCGCGAATCATCGGCTTGTTGGTGGGCACCACGACAACATCCAAGTTATAAATCTTTTGAAATTCCGCCGCCTCAGTATCGGCGGTACCCGTCATCCCAGACAGCTTTTCATACATCCGGAAATAATTCTGAAATGTAATCGTCGCGAGGGTTTGATTTTCATTTTCGATGGTAACGTTCTCTTTGGCTTCCAAAGCCTGGTGCAACCCATCGCTATAGCGGCGCCCAGGCATCAGCCGGCCTGTGAATTCATCGACAATAATAACCTGTCCTTCTTTAACCACATAATCCACATCGCGCTTAAAAATCGCGTGGGCCTTAAGCGCTTGATGGACATGGTGCACGAGTTCAATATTCTCCGGCGCATATAAATTCTCTACACGAAGAGATTTTTCAACCTTCGAGACCCCCTCTTCCGTGAGGGCCGCGGTCCTGGATTTTTCTTCTATTGTGTAGTCCGCTTCCTTTTGCAGGCGAGGAATAACTGCGTTGATCGTGTAGTACTTGTCCGTTGACTCCTCTGTGGGTCCGCTAATGATGAGCGGCGTTCGAGCCTCATCAATGAGAATCGAGTCTACTTCGTCAACTATGCAATAATGTAGTTCTCGCTGGACGTAGTCTTCCAGACGGAACTTCATATTGTCTCTAAGATAATCAAATCCGAATTCGTTGTTGGTTCCATAGGTGATGTCAGAACCATAATTCTCACGCCGTTCGTCATCTCGTAATCCGTGAACTATACAGCCGACACTCAGTCCCAAGAAACGGTAGAGCTGACCCATCCAGTCCGAGTCGCGCTTGGCCAGGTAGTCGTTCACGGTTACGACATGAACGCCTCTGCCAGTAAGAGCATTGAGGTAGACGGGCAAGGTAGCGACGAGCGTTTTCCCTTCACCGGTCTTCATCTCCGCGACTTTACCTTGATGTAGCGCGATACCACCCACCAGCTGAACATCAAAGTGCCGCATCTTGAGTACACGCGTCGCGGCCTCGCGTACGACAGCAAAAGCCTCCGGCAAAAGCTGATCGGTCGTCTCTCCCTTTTGGAGCCGCTCCCTAAACTCCATGGTCTTGTTCGTTAGCTGTTCGTCAGAAAGTGGCTTTATGCCGCTTTCCAGCTGCCCGATTTCCGCCACCACACCTCGGAGCCGGCGAATATACCGATCGTTGGCACTCCCAAATACCTTTTTTGCAAAGTTTTGAAGCATAATCACGCAAAGCCTAAATATACACCATAGGGGGACTCTGGCCCAACGGCAAGTGATTGAAAGCTTTGGTTTATTTACCCAAGCTTATGAGCCGCAAGAGTTCCTCTCGGAAACGCTCCATCGCCAACGGGATACCATCGTCCGGGCGAACGTAAAAGGGTTTTCCCATGCGTACAGTAACCTGATGGCCGCGCCGGCTGGGTAGGGCGCCTTTGGGGGCGATTTCATAGGTGCCAACAATTGCCGTCGGAATTAGGGGAACACCCGCGTTTTGTGCGGCACGGAAGGCCCCCTTACGAAGCGTCAAAAGCGCCCCGGTTTTAGAGCGAGTCCCTTCAGGAAAGATAACAACCGAGCTGCCGCCGCGCAGGCCATCCTCGACGCGCTTTAGAGCCGCCAAATCCTTACCGCTACCCGTCCGCCGGACATAGTAGTTGCCCATAACGTAGATGGCCCACCCAAAGATCGGTATTCGGACCAGCTGGATCTTCATGATCCACTTGAGGTCGAGCGGCAGTCCCCAGACAACAAAAATATCAAACATGCTGGCGTGGTTGGGCGCCACGATAACTCCGGTACCGGAAGGAACATTTTCCAAGCCCTCAAGCCGCGGGTGCACACCAAACAGCGCGCAACAGCCTCGTCCCCACAGACGCCCCCAAAAACGGCCCGAGCCTTTCACAAGCAGTGCTGACGGGATAGTAATGAGCGAAATTAGGATCGTCCAGATACCCGCGATCAACGCCAAAAACCAGCTCAAAAGCAAACCCAACAAAAACCTCGTCTATTATCCCTCAGGCGCATACGCCAGCTCTTGAATTAGTAGACAGCTACCGGGATGGCAATAGGGGGAAGGTTACACCGCGACGGCATCGTCTTCGACAGGCACGTGGCCTATCCAGTGGCGGAGATAGACTGTTGGTGGCTTTTCATCCGGGTACTCAATACGAGCGTACGTGAGCTTAGTGAATTTCCCGTAGGTGGACAAATCAAGCGATAGCGTCTCGTTCCAAGTCCCCAAATTGATGTACTGTTTCCCATCGCCAATCTGCAAATGCTTGTGCACATGGGTATGGCCGAAAATGACGGTATGAACCTCGGGAGTCCGAAGGATACGCTTGGCGGCGTCCGTGAGCTCTGGGTAGACCGAGGCCTCCCTCAAGATTCTAAAGGTTGTTCTTAAGCTAGATTGCCGATAACGGTTTTTCGTAAAGCGCGTTGACAAAAAGTAGACAACTAAACGCGCGATATTTGTGACGGCAAACCAGGTGTCGTGCACCAGACACCAGAGGATTAGTTGTCGGAATGGGCGGACCTTATCTATCATGGGTCTTAACACCTTCAACTTGATGATGAACTGAACCGCGAAAAGCGACCCCCACGGGAGGTTAATAATAGGTTCGGGCAGATTCTTGCTAAGAAAAGGCTGCGTGGGATCAAAGCGGTTTACTGCTTCGTATTGGTGACCGTGTTCAATATGAACCCCATCCACCTGGTAGTGCGTGTTTTGCCAATTCACTTTGGCCCCAACAGCTTGCTCGAAGACCATCCGCGCTTTCTCCCAGAGCATTTCCTGATCGTGATTTCCGATGATGTAGGTAAGACTGTGTTTGGATCGTCTTAGAAACTCTCGCAGTGTTCTGAAAAATACAGGATGCCCCTCAATAATAGCGTGCAGCTTAAACAGAGAAACTGCCTCGGTGAGGATCACCGTAAAATGCCCGTGGTAATCAGTAAGAATGAGATTGAGCATGTCACCGTTAAAAATTAACTCGATTTCGGCGTCGTCGTAGGGAGGCTTTGTGTGAAACTCGATAAACTCTTTGAACTTGTGGTCCCAGAAAAAGTCTTCCAACGCGTTGATAGATCCGTCCTTCAGCCGACGGCCGCGCCCAAGGTGAAAGTCCGACATGACGAGCTTGATTTTCTTCATGGTGCGGCGAAGATCTAACCGGTCTTCTTTTTGATTTGATCACCGGAATGTTCTTTACTGGGGTCCCGATCAATGTCTTCGAGGAGCGAAATCGCAAGCTTCATAGTTTCGACGAGGCGCCTCTTTTTTGAATCGATGGCACCTAGAATCATGGCACTACCACGCAGTCGCTCTTCAGCCGACTCCAGATCCATCTCCAATTGATCGCCCTTTTTCTTTAGCTCCAATACGTGTTTATCCTTGGAATCCAGCAAGGCCTGTGCGTCACGTTTAAGTAACTCATACTTGTTTTCGAGTTCTTTTTCCTTGAGCTTGATTCGTTTGAGATCGGACTTAACCTTTTCCTTCCACTCCTCTTTCTCATGGCGTAACCCTTTTATCTCATTTTGGATGCCCCCAGATGCGGTTACTCGCTGCTCGTATTCAGACCTCACGCCAGCCACTTCCGTACGAAGTTTTTCTTCAAACCCGGCAAGCTCCCCCTGCAAGCGATCGCGATCGCGTTTTAGTGTATCGTTCTTGTCAATAAGTTCTCGATTCATTTTGATCGCCTCTTCAAACTGGGTCGAAACTTTCTTTAGATACTCCTGATATTGGCGCAGCTGGTCTCTCAAATCCCTGGCTTCCAAGTCCCTGAGCTCGATATATTTCTTTAAGGTGTCAACCTGGCCTCTAGATAGATTCTCCTCAGTGGGTACCTTGGCGATGTCATCCAGCTTGGACTTGAGCCTTCCCAGCTGCTTTGTAATAAACCCGTCCTGGGCTTCGTCCCGTTCCAAAATAAATTTGGAAGTTTCTTCCACAGGGTGCAAATCCGTGCCGGTACTATTCAACTTGTGCGGCTCCTCGGGGCCTCTGGGCACGGCCGCGTGGATATCGCCAGAGGTGTCCACCTTGAAGAACTTTACCTTGCCGGAACGTCCGGTTTTCGTGTCATCCGAACCCAAACACACACCTCCAACTGTCTTTTCGGAGCCAAAACCCGAGAAGGTGAGTAAAAAAACAGGCGCTAATTCAATGACTTAGAGGCTATCTCCCCACCGTTGACTGACACCGCAACGGCTCTGCTAAGATGAAATGCATGAAGGCGAACGACTCAGTGCTCCGTACCGTGCTTCAGCAACGCACGCGCGAGGGCTTGTTGTGGAAGCCGGAGAACGGAAACGGTGTACGCTGCTACGCTTGTGGCCACCGTTGTTTTATCCCGCCGGATCATGAAGGGAGCTGCAAAGTCCGTTTCAATCGAAACGGGAAGCTTCAGGTGCCATGGGGTTATGTCGCGGGGGTACAGATCGATCCGATCGAGAAGAAGCCCTTCTTTCATGTACTACCAGGATCGAATGCACTGAGTTTTGGCATGCTTGGATGCGATCTCCGGTGTGGCTACTGCCAGAACTGGGTCAGCTCTCAGAGTTTGCGA
>JAGQZV010000106.1 GCA_020435295.1 Bdellovibrionales bacterium
AGAGCCAAAAGTAAGATCCGCAATTACATCAAAACACTTGAACACGAACGCTCGCTTTCCATGGGTGAAATGATTCTGGATAACCACCTAAAACGCGAGGGACTAAAACTCAAGGACTTGATCAAGAATGGCACGCTAGAAACGGTCGCGAGCCAGTTTACCTACCGCAACTCAGAAGACCTTCTAAGTGCCATCGGATACGGAAAGATCTCGCCAAAAAAAGTGATTTCACGGATCGCGCCCAAAGAAGAGGTTACGAAGGGCAAGAATAAAGACGCTCTATCTCCGATCGAAGAGATTTTCGAAAAGGCACGCACCAAGAGCACCAACAAGCACGCCATCAAAGTGCGCGGGATCGAAGACTTACTCGTACGCTTCGCCCGCTGCTGCAACCCGGTCCCTGGAGACTCCATTGTTGGTTTCATTACCCGTGGTCGTGGCATCAGTGTGCATACCCGCAAATGCCCCAAGATTTTTGAGAGCGATCCGCACCGACTCGTCGAGATTGAGTGGGACAATCAGGAAGCAGCCGTACGCAAGGCTCGGATTCGGATCATCTGCGAAGATCGCCCCGGCTTGCTCGCAGACATGAGCCGAGAGATACGTGATTTGAAAGCCAACATTTCCCACGCGCAGATTGGCACGACGCGCGATAACAAAGCAGTTTGCTTATTTTCGATTTCTGTTACCGATGTGAATCATCTTCGCCGCATTCTCTCCAGCCTAGAGGGCATCGACGGCGTCATTTCCGCAACACGCGTCCAGAAGCGGGAAGTTTAGGCTGCCGATTGGACCCCTTGGTGGACTTGGGTCATCTTGGTCACAAGCAACTCTCTTGTGAATGGTTTCACGATAAATGCATTTACTTTCCATTGCAGAGATTTCACTACAGTGTCTTTGTCATTTTCGGCCGTCAGAAGAATGAAGGGCGTATCTTTGCTTGCGTGGTAACTACGCACTTTAATCAGTAGGTTCATTCCGTCCATGAGAGGCATGTTCATATCGGAAATAACTAGATCGAAAGGCTTTCGCTCGGCTAAAGCCTGTATATAGAGCGGCCAGGCGGTAGCGCCATCGTCCGCCTCAACGATATTGGTGAAGCCCAAGTCCCCGAGGTGCTTACGCACCAGAGTCCGAATCACCTTCTGGTCATCAACGATTAAGATCTTGGATTCACTAGGAAACATGCCTTACCTCTTCCCCCTTTTATGGGCCTACAAGGCCTATCGGCATTTTGCCGCTCTGCATTTACTTTTTTGCTATCCCTAAGGACCCGCCCAATCCCGCCGATAAGTCTAATACACCGATGCGCCAACTGAGTACCAAACGCCAGCCTGCCGAGAGTAAACGCAAAGAGGAACGACTGGCGATCTGCCTCCCAGTAGAAATTCAACTTGCAGACAAGCCGGCCCAAAAAATTGCGGGGGAAATTCGCAACCTCTCCGAAGGTGGCGCCTACGTCGTATGCCCAGTACCGATTGAGGTGGGCCAGCGCCTGACGCTAAGCTTTCATTTCCAACAGTCCCACACCTTTTCGGTGTTGGTAGTCGCACACCCAGAGCTACGAGAGGAAAGCGCGGAAGAATTTTCGGTGGTCCGCTGGACGGATCCAAAGCAGTCGGGCGCATTCGGCGTTGAATTCAGCAAACTCGACACTCCCACCAAGGATGTCATCAGGTCCCTCATCCGCTATTTTCACTTGCTAAAGAAGGCCGGCGTCAAATTCTAGACATGAAGTTCCAAAAGGTGCCTATCTACTTTTGGAACCAAGTTCTAGGAAAGTTCCAAAAGTAGATAGGCACCTTTTGGAACCTGTGGGCTTACTTCTTTTGAATCTTGGCAACGGCAGGTGCGGAAATCCCGTACATCTCTTTCATCTGGAGACGAAGTGCCTCACCTACTTGAAGGGTACCGGCCGTCATAAATTTCTTGGTACGCCCGCCATTGATATCGCCTGAACTGCGCAATAACCAAGATCGCACTTTCGCGTAATCAAAACGGGAAGGTTGCTGGCTGGCGAGCAGAGCCGCGGCGCCAGTCACAAATGCCGTAGCCTGGGACGTTCCTGACATGGTCCCGAAACGACTCGAAGGTAGGGTACTAAGAATACCCAAGCCCGGTGCGGCCATGTCCACGGTCTTCTTGCCATAATTGCTAGAGCTAAGAAGCTTGTTGGCCTGGTCCAAAGAGGCTACAGAAATAATATTATCTAGTTCGTAGCTGGCCGGGTAATAGGGCATCCAGTCGTTGTTGCGACCATCGTTACCGGAAGCGGCCACGAAGAGAATTCCTTTTTCCCCCGCCTTTTTGACGGCCATCGCTTCGATGGGGGCGGGATCTGAACCACCGCCGCTATAGTTGATAATCTGGGCGCCATTGCGGATCGCGTACTCAATAGCCTTTACCGTATTTTGCAGGTTGTTGTAACCCAGCACCGAGTTGTCATAATACTTCAGCGCCATGATAGAAACATTGGGACACACACCGGACACGCCCGCGCCGTTTGCGGCAGCGCTGGCAATGATTCCAGCGATATGAGTACCGTGACCGTGTGTATCAAACGGCAACGGAACATTGTGTACAAAATCCCAGCCGGTTGCATCGTCCACAAAACCGTTGTGATCATCATCGATTCCGTTACAGCGCTTGTCTCGGCACGCCGTGCTCTTCAAATCTTTCGGAGTCCAAGCACCCACTTCGCCTTTGTTCACCCAGATGTTCTGCTTCAGTTCCGGATGCGTGTAGTCAATTCCGGTATCCACAACTGCAACTACGATATCTTTGGAGCAAGATTTTACGCGCGAGATAGTGGGTTGGACCAACGGGGTAAAAGCTTCAAAAAACCCGATGTTGTTCAACGGCCAGTGGCGACCCATTGCGGAATCGGGACGCAATCCACGAGAGAGCTCCTCGGCGTTTGTGCCAACGTCTTCTGGCAAACTCGGATATTCCAATTGTTTGATTTTAGACCAGACTTGATGGGTTTCACCGCTCTTCGCGTGAGCGACCCCGACAAAAACAACCAACATGGCTACAAGCTGAATTCGGAGAAACTGAACTGCTTGAAACTTCTGCATCCGCATGAACAACCACCAATGCCAACTAGTACAAAACTCTGCTTTGACCGGAGTGTGCCCCTTGTGACACTCGCCGATGAACGCCCCCACACTTGATGACGTTCAAGGCAGAGAAAGAGCAATAGCGGTGCCACAAAAAAGGTTAGCTAACAGGCTGAAATTACGGAGGCGTACACTAACAGAGCGCCAAAAAGTGTTGCTCCTTAATCCGATCTAGTGCCAATTTTTGTCAGCGATACAAACCTAGACGTATTCGTTAAGAGGAGGGGGCTGTATTCGACGGGTATTAATTCCTGCGGATCGCAGGCAACTGGAAGGCAAAAAGTTCTCCCGGAACAGGTTGCCCTGTGTGAAGAATCTTATAGTAAATGTAGTTTCGTAGCACCAGCATCATGTACTGACGAGTCTCTTTGACGGGTACCATTTCGATAAAAACGTCCAAAGGATACTTCGAAAAACGCTGCCACCAGTTACGTACCCTCTCGAGTCCGGCATTGTAAGCACCCGCCATAAGTGCCGGGTGCGGCGCGTAGCTTTGGAGTTGGAACAGGTGGAAGATAGCCAGTTTAAGATTTTCCTCACCCGTAAACATGAACTCCTGGGCAAAATAATCCTCATAACCCCACTGCTGACTAATTCCGCCAGATAGAAACGGCATCATCTGCATCAGGCCCTGCGCTTTCGCACCGGAAACAGCAGTAGACGTAAATGCACTTTCCTGCCGCATGATGGAGTAGACGTAGTCGGGATCCACGCGCCACATTTTTGAAAGCCACTCCACACGGTTTGCAAAAGGTCGAGGAAACATGTCTTGAATAAAATTCAGCTGAAACCACTTCTCCGCAGGAAACGCCTCCTCCCGAGCCGAGGACGACAGGGTATAGTAAATTTGCAAGGCATCCAGATGTTGACCCGAGGCCTTTAGTAGATTTGCCGTGTAAAGAAGCGGTTTTGCTTGCGTGCGCACGTTTTTTTGGAGCAGCTCGCTGGCAACATTTCGCAGGTACAGCGACGCCTCTTGGCGTAAATCGTGATTGAGTAGTTTTTCGGCATTTAGCAGTTCTTCGTGGGACACCTCAGGCAATTTGAATTCGTTCCACAGATAGCTACGCTGCGAGCTCACATCGACCCAATAGGGCTGCCCCAACTGATTTTGAGCCAAGAAATTGTAGTAGGTGGGGACTTGGCTCGCGGCTATCGTTTCGAAGAGGCGACGACTAGACTCTGGGTCTAGTTTCTCCAAAAAGCGTGCCTCCCAGTAGGCGTCCTGCAACTTGCGCTCGTAAGAATTATCGGGATCACACTTTTTCTTTAGGATGTCCAGAGCTCGTTTCGGGTTTCCGTAAGCAAACGAAAGCACCGCACTCACAAAAGAGGCCTGAGTGCCGCGCCAACTGCAGGGCGAGAGCCGCGCGATCTGCTCATAACTCTCGCTAGCGAGCGCGTAGTTTCCGACATCAAGCGCAATTCTAAACCGCATGTAGTAGGCCTTTACCCGAAGATCCGATGGCGTGTAGCGGTTAAACTGACGGCTTTGCATCCACAAGGATAGTTTTGCAAGCGCCTCGCGATTGCGATCTGCGTTCCACAAAACACGGGCCTCTTCATAGGGCCCTTTTGGCTCTTTCTCCGCGCGACTGATGTGTAGCTTCCTGGATTCTGCTATCTTCCGAAACTGTTCTAGCTGCAAACGCACCCATTGCTCCCGCAGGGGACGCAGTTCCTCCTGGAGGGCGCTCACTTTCTCTAGCAACTCCTGGTAACGGGAAGTGCCGCTCTCAAGACTTTTCATTTCATTCAAGTACAGATGAACGAGGCGGCTCTTGTCATACGGGTTGAGGTCTTCTTTGGCGGCCAAGTGCCGCGCTTCTTGAATCTGATTGGGCTCGAAATAGCCCCCCGGTTTACTGGGAAAGTAGTCGCTATATTCCAACGGCTGGTGTTTTGTGGCGCAACCGCTAAACAAAAGGCATAATAAAAAAACAAGCGTGCCCGCTTTTGAGGTGTGAGAATTGCGATTCGAGGAAAGAGACGGCATGCCATTCATTGTAATCAATGCCATACGAAGACTAAATGACTAAGTTCGCCCTAATTGTTGCCCTTCTTTGCGCTGTGAGCTGCGTCCGTTCGACACCCGATGAGATCCACCTGCGCGAGCTAAATGCCCGACTGGCGGCCCTCTCCGCGGAAGAATCCGAAATCAAAGAGCGCATAAAAAACATCAAAGATCCGGGCGCCTCGATTGCTCTGCAAGAGGAGCTTCTGCTCCATCAGTCACGAATGGAGCACTTGCGGGCCACTATCGAAGTACTATCCCCCAAATAGCGCAGCGCGTGACAGCAAGCGTTAGCCCCTTCTGGTATCGATACTTGGGTTTTGGCCAAGGCCTTGATATTTTCATGCTTGGGTATAGGTGCGGCGTGGCATCGCCGCGCGGGTCTTTCGCAACGAAAGATCGTTTGGGGGATACAGGATGGCAGCGTTTTTTTATTCGCTAAGTTTTGTTTTGGTTTTCTGGGCGTGCGGACTCAGCGCTGCGGAAGCGCTCTACGATCTGACAGGCACCTTGGGGGCAACGGCACAATCCATCGTGCTTGCGGGTGGAAAAAGTGTGTCGCTTCTTTCTCCGCTCCAAAAGGACGACCGCGTCCTTTTCGCCGATACGCTCCCACAGGCAAACTGGGGACACCCGGCCTTCATTCGAATCGTTGGCAAGGATGGAAAGATAAAACAGGAAGTACGAACGGATCGCCCTCCTATTGACCTCGGTACCATCCTAAGCCACCCGCTGCTAGCATTAGACGGAAGAGCCCCAACTTTCGCCATCAAAGACCTAGACGGTAAATTCAAGGTGGAGGAACCACAACGCTACTACGCTCTACTCATCAATGGACGAGCCGAGCTCAGGCACTGGAATGATTTTGCCTTTCTCTATCGGACTCTCACGACAGTCTACGGTTACAAAAAAGAAAACATTTGGGTTGCCGACAGCGCCTTTAAATCCCGAAATGCGGATCTGGACGGGGACGGGTGGGAAGACATCCAGTACGGATCTACATTGAGTGAGATTAAAGGGGTTATTGCTGAACTCGCATCCAAGATCCAGCAAACCGATCAGTTGTTACTTGTAATCAATGATCACGGTAGTACCCGTGATGGGGAGTCCACGCTTGTACTCAGTGACGGGGAGATGGGGGCTCGTGAGTTTGGTGAACTGCTGAAAACTCTTCCCGTCAAAAGTCTACTTGCCGTCTACGAACAGTGTTTTAGCGGGGGATTCGTACGCCCCACTGCGGGCGGAAAACGTGTGGCAATGGCGGCTTCGACAGATTCCGAATACAGCTTCGCCTCCATGGATCTAATGTTTAACGAGTTCCTCTACCATGTCATCGCCGCCTTCGCCCACCAAACACACCAGGGCACAGCCGTCCACGCCGATCGGGATGCCAACGGCGAAGTGACGGCCCAAGAGGCCTATGCCTACGCCGTGGCTCAAGATAGGCGACGAGAAAGCCCTTTCCTCGAGTCCGGCAGCAACGCGGGCGGCGCTCAGCGCGTCGGCCTGGGTTTCATACGCTAGGGAATTTTTGGCTATTATTTTAGTCCCTTAATCAGGGCTTGTCCTGCGGGCCGCGTACACTTATAAAGGGGATTCCAATTGAGGAGGGATCGTCAAATTGGTATGGCACCGCATTCGAAATGCGGCATCCGAAAGGATATCGGGGTTCGAGTCCCCGTCCCTCCGATTTCAACTGTGACTCGTTCGCTTCAGTGAACGCTACTTGAAACGTTCCTTCACGCAAAGCACCGCCGCGTCGCCGGCCTTATCCGCCCATTTCATCAGCTCTTGTTGCGGATACGTGTAGCCCTCCTGGTACACAACGCCCGTGCCTATTTTCGCGCTACTGACTTCACACTCGGGGCCACCAAGCATCATGTATAGGAACTGCACTTCGAGCTCATACTCATCCACGTCCTGCTCACGAAAGTGGTTCGTGATGTACTCAACTTGTTTCTTCACTGTCCGCAAATGCTTCCCGCGCACCGCTTTTACCCACGGCAACCAAACTGGAAGGCGAACGCCGGCAGTATAACCCAGTTCTGTACCTATGGAGGACTGCAAGAGCCAGCTGCCGGAGTAGCTCAAGTCCGACAAGTCGGCAATCCGATACCCTTTCCCGGAACGGTTACACAACGCCTCGGCTTCCCGGCGCTTAGCACTTGAGTGCGCCAGGTGCCAAGTGCGCAACGTACTGGGCTCAAAACGGGTGGCCGCCTGCGGCGCGTCTCCAGAAATATCTCCCGCAAAATTGACGGGCCAGAAAGCTTGCTCAAACTGTTTCACACTTTGTTCATAGGTAACGCTACCCTCGCTGTCGAGTGGCTTCATTCCCATACCCGACAGCTTGTATTCCACTTTTTGCTCTTCCATATACCGGCGAAAAACCGGCGCCAGCTCTTTGAAATCCTCTGCGGGATTGATCTCTATGGGCAGCGCCCTATTTTTCGCAAGCACACTCAACAGCGGCCCAATGGCGCCGCTTACTTGCTGTGAGCGCAAATAGGAAGCATCTAGCAGTGCTTGCACGATCTGATCGGCATACCCTTCCGCCCCCTCCATCGCCTTAGCTTCAGACCAAAGCGCAGAGTAGGCGCTGACTCGGCCGCGCTGCTCGCCATCCAAGCGAAGGGCATCTAGATCCGAAAAAAAACCCTGAAGCAACGAATAGGCCGATCGCTCAGTCCCCTGCCCTGCACGATCGCCATTCACCCGCTTGCGTGTTTCATTTAGAAATGACCTCTGGCGCTCAAAGTCTTCGGGCAGATTCTCGTCAAGACTCAATTTTATTTGCAACGCTTGCAGGAGCCTGTCTAAAATCCCACCAGCATCTGTAACAGCACGGTGCTTCGCCTTGGCTTCTTCTTTTTCGTCCCACGTCGCATCGCCGTTACTAATCTCGTTTAGCGTTGCCAGGTATGCGGCAAGACTATCAATGGCCCGCTCGTGGTGCAGCAAGTACGTCGCATTTATTCCGAAGTGCTCCGCGAGCCGCGCTACGTAGTCCTCAAAGGGCATCTCCCGCTGAATCTTCAGAAGGGGGCTCGAAGGCAGGCAATAGGACTCTAGCG
This sequence comes from Bdellovibrionales bacterium, assembly GCA_020435295.1. GTDB lineage: Bacteria > Bdellovibrionota > FAC87 > UBA2466 > JACKAF01 > JACKAF01. The sequence goes on from JAGQZV010000106.1 coordinate 8,208, forward strand.
TGTCGCACTCACCGTAACGGACCTTATTCCCGCTTCGAAATACGGTGTAGCGGTAAACGCTACCAAGCGAATCTAACGTCGTTGGCGAGGCTACTCCTTCGATACTAGCCTGTAGCGGCTCTCCCATCCAAACCAAACACACAAAGACAAAAGCTATTTGAAACGTCTTCATTAGCGGGCACTCCAGTTTTGGTGGTTGCTACCTTGCGGATCCATCACGCACAATACGGGCAGTTCCGGTGTCTCCCCTCCGCATACCCCGACGGGATCGTGAATGGGATCACGGTGCGAAGTCTTTACGTCATAGGAATAGCGCTTTACCGTCCCGTCAGAAAAGAGATAGGCGTATTCAAAAACACAGTCGTGCACGCGGATTTCCACCTCAATGGTCTTAATTATGTAGGTCCCCACTTCTTTTTGTTCCGTTCCGGCGAGGCGCTCTCGTGTACCGGCCCAGTCTAGCCATACCTTGCGCACAGGCTGCTCGGAATGCGTGCCAGTCTCCTGCGGGATGGCTTCCCAGAGTTCAGTACCGTTCAACCACTTGGCGGCCATCTCCATCTCGGAAAGCGAGGCCAGCCGGCCGCCGGCCACTCTACCGCAGACGTCCTTTGCTTGCTTTCGATTGAGCGCTTTAGCACCAAAAAACCACAGAAATTCAGTGCTCGGTTCCAAGCGCTTAAGAGGACCCTCGGGTTTGTTTATGAGCCTCGCAAAATTAATGGGCCAGAGCGATTGACTAAACTGCTTCTGCGATTTTTCAAAGGTAACGACTATCTCTTCTCCATTTTCGTTCTTTTTGCGATCCAAGGACTCTTTGATAGCCACAGCCTGGAGAAAACGATCCCTCAACCCATCTTTGGCCTTAATGGCGTCACGCTTTTGTGTCGCTTTTTGTTTTTCGGCCTCTTCGGCGTCCCCTTCAATAATCTCTTGCAAAGACAGGAGCAAGCGATCGTAATTCTCGCGCGTCTTTTCGTGGTGAATGAGATATTTTGCCTCTATTCCGAAAAGCTCCGCCAATCGAGTCTGGTACTGCTCAAAACTCTGTTGTCGAAGCAATTCTAGAGAATCACTGTCGGGGGCGCAGCGCTTTTCCAGAATGTTACACCGGCCGTACCAGATCGTATCGTTTTCAAGAAAAACGGTACTTCGATGAACCGCTCCATCAAGTCCACTGTGCTGCGGGCCGCTGACGGCCTCGATGGGCCAGCCCCAGAGGGACTCCGCACACAGAATCGGCACGAACAAAACCAGAAGGAACGCCTTTGCTTGCATCAAACCCGCCTTTCCAAAACACAGACACGAGAACCAAACTCCCGTAAAAGGCGCGCCGTCAACATGCCGCGTCACCTTAAGTTACTACGACTTATTTGGTCCCATAATCGGACTCAGTGAAATTACTCGGCTATTCGGAGGAAAAGACGCAACTACTGGCGGAAAAAGCGCCCCAGAGTCTTACTTAAAGACCTTGGGATTTTTGACCCAGCTCGTGCACCATCCGGGGCCCTTCACGACCCCACCGGTCAGCATATTGCACCGGCCATACTCAACCCCGCCTTCTTCGCCGAGTTTCTTGTACTGGATGCAGTTGGTGCAATTGGCCTGCTGTATTGTCCTTACAGTGCTCTGGGAGGCAAGCTCTACATACTTTAGTGAGATTGCGGTGGGGTTTTTCTTCGGATCAATATACCGCACTACCTTAGATTTTTTGTTTTTCGCAGCCTCCACTGCTAGGGATCCCAAACTCCCTACGGACGTCCCAAGGACTAAACAAGCCTGGATCACTCGCCCAATGAACTGTCGACGATTAAAATACGTTCTCATGATGCCCTCGGTGTTTTCGGATCAATCTAAACTGAGTATGAAAGCATACTCCTCAGCCACTTCTTTTATATATTCAAATCTCCCCGAAGCCCCGGCGTGGCCGAACCCCTTGTGGATTTTAAGGAGCAAAATATTGTCGTCTGTCTTAGTGGCCCGCAACTTAGCCGCCCACTTGGTCGGCTCCCAATAGGTCACCCGCGGATCATTTAACCCCCCCGTAATAAAGAAGTGCGGGTAGGCCTGGGCCTTCACGTTGTCATACGGGGAATACGAAGAAATGTATTCAAAATACTCCCTATTCTCCGGATTCCCCCATTCCTTATACTCAATGGGGGTTAAGGGTAAGCTGGCATCGAGCATCGTATTGAGCACATCGACAAACGGCACGTGGGCTACGATTGCTTTAAATATTTCCGGTCGCTCATTCGCAACAACTCCCATAAGCATGCCACCGGCACTCCCCCCACACGCTACGACGTTTCCCTTACTGCTAAACTTAGATTGAATCAAGTGCTCGGCACACGCGATGAAATCGCTAAAGGTAGTGCGCTTTCTCAATAACTTGGCACTTTCATACCAATCCCAGCCGAGCTCCATTCCACCACGAATATGTGCCAGTGCAAAGACGTAGCCCCGATCCACCAAACTAAGTCGCGCCACCGAAAAATCGGGCATGCGAGATAGCCCATACGATCCGTACCCATAGAGATACAGCGGGGCCGAGCCGTCAAGGGGTGTGTCTTTCTTATAAAGTAACGATATGGGAACTTTTACTCCGTCAGGTGCAATCGCCCACTCGCGCTTCACCACATACGCACCAGGATCAAAACCGCTGGGAATTTCGGTCTGTTTTTTCAGTACGCGCTTTGCGCTCGACATATCGTAGTCGTAAACACTGTCGGGCGTATTGAGTGACGAATAGACAAACCGCAGCTGCGAGGAGCCAAACTCTCTATACCCCCCAGTCTCCACGTCGTACACGGGAGCTTCAAACGACACAAAATGTGCCGTGTTCTTCCTAAAATCATGCACCCAAATTTGGGCTAGCCCGTTTTTCAGAAGCTCAACCACACAATAGTCGCTAAAAACTTCCACGCTTTTGACGAGCGAGCCAGCGGCATGGGGAACAAAGTCGCGCCAATGCTCTTTAGAGGGTGTGGCCATGGGAGCCCGCACCACCTTGAAGTCTTTTGCGCCCCCCTCATTGGTGCGGATGAAAAACTCGCCGTTTCGATCGCAAACGGAGTATTCAATACCATCCGCACGAGCGGCGATGAGTCGCGGCTTGGCAAGTGGGTCTCCGGCAAGCAGGAACCGGGCTTCCGAAACGTGGCTGCCCTGGGAATGAATATAGATGACTTCACCACTCAGCCCCTTGTGGACACCCACAAAAAAACCGGGATCGGGTTCTTCGTACACGACAGGATCGTCTGGAACGTCAGAATGTAAACGGTGCCAGTAAACTTTTTGCGGTCGTAAATGGGCGTCTAAAACCGTATAAAAAAAAGAGTCGCTATTTTTTGACCAAGCTAACGAAGAATGGGTGTTGGGAATCTCCTCGTCGAGCTTTTCCCCCGTCTTGAGATCCTTCACGTGGATCGTAAACTTCTCGGATCCATCCTCGTCAAAAGAATAGGCAAGATACCTGCCGTCAGGACTGACTTCAAAAACACCTAGATCTAAAAATTTCTTGGTGCTTGCTTCGGCGTTCATGTCGAGTAGGACGTTCTCTTCCCCCGCCTCCCCGTGCGTGCGGCAATACACCGGGTACTCCCCGCCCGTTTCATACCGGCGGTAGTACCAATATTCCCCATCCTTCTGGGGTACCGATCTGTCTTTTTCTTTGATGCGGCCCTTGATCTCCGCATACAGGGTATCCTGAAGTGGACCGGTCGGTGCTAGGACTTCTTTTGTGTAGGCATTTTCCGCATTCAGGTACGCGGTTACGTCTGGGGCTTGCTTCTCGCGCATCCAAAACCAAGGATCGTCCCAACGCTTCCCATGTTTTTCTATTGTGTGGTGCCGCTGCTCGGCGACAGGTGGTGCCATTTTCTTGATGTTCAACATGGCATTACTCTATCCCATCGGCGCAAGAGTCGAAAGAGTGGAGATTGGGATTGCGACTCGCGCTC
>JAGQZV010000107.1 GCA_020435295.1 Bdellovibrionales bacterium
GATCGGGTACGGGACTGGGTCTTAGTATTGCCCGATCCATTGTGTACGCTCACCACGGAACCTTAACGTTGGACACAAGTAGCCCCCATACTCGTTTTGTCATCCAGCTTCCCAAGCACCATTTGAAAAGTGCACAAACGTCCAAAGCCGCGCTAGATTCAGAGACGTCGACCCTTTTTCATTTGCAGTAGTCGGTAGTGGGCTACGTATCAGAAACGTGCCGGCGCCGCGCCGTCCGTATCTGGCGAGAAGGATGTTTGGAGACTGCTTTCGACTGCGTCCATTACGCGAGTAAGTCCATCGGTCTTATTTACGTACCCCGCCGCCCCTTCAGATCGCACTCGCTCCATCGCGGCCTTATCGGCAAAAGCAGACATGACGACCACAGGGATTGCCGGTCGTAGCTGCCGCAACTCTCGCAACAGAACGAGACCACTTTCGCCCGGAAAGTTAAGATCGCAAAGTACCAGATCCACACGCGAACCGTCCTCGGAGCCGAGGTAGTTTAACGCCTCGGGCACCGTGCGAAACCCCGTCACCTCGATGCCATACCATCCGAGGTACTCCGCAAGCAGTTTCCGCATATCGATGCTATCGTCCACTACAGTTACTTTGGGCGTCAGTCGGGACGAACGTTGCAACTCCAACTAAAAACCTCCGGTTTGTCTTAGCTTTGCGCGCAAATTTCCCCAGTATCTCCATTAGAGTTTTGCAAGCCACATGCCACAGAGATAGGCGCGAAGTGTCGCCCACCCACCTCAGCGAATGAGTCGTTTTGACCCAGGAAGAAAAAACCGGCCCACCCTCATGTAGAAGGTGGACCGTAGAAATTTACTTAGCAAAATAGGCTTTGAGCCCGTCGAGGCCCTTTATGTGCTCTCCGTTAATGTAAATTTGCGGGGCTGTCGCCTGGCCAGTTAGGTTGCGCAACGTTTTGTAGGAAATTCCTCCCTGCAGAGAAATTTCTTCGTAGGGATAGCCGTTCTCCTGGAGAAGCTTTTTAGCCCCGATACAGAACGCACAACCGGGCTTTGAGAGAATCGTCACTTCCGGTGGGAGCTTGGCTCCAGGGGCCAAGTACTGCAGCATGGTATCCGCATCCGACACCTCAAACGGATCGCCCGGCTTTTGCGGCTCGATGAACATCTTCTTAATGACACCGTCATCTACCAGCATGGAATAGCGCCAAGACCGTTTTCCAAATCCAAGATCGGCCTTGTCCACTAGCATGCCCATTCCCAGACTGAATTCACCGTTGCCGTCGGGGATAATCGTGATGTTTTCAGCGTGCTCTTCTTTTGCCCACGCCTCCATTACAAAGCCGTCGTTCACGGAAATACAGATAACATCGTCCACACCATGCTTCTTAAAAACAGGCGTGAGTTCATTGTATCGCGGCAAGTGTGTGGAGGAGCATGTGGGGGTAAACGCACCGGGGAGCGAAAAGACGATGACTTTTTTACCCGCAAACAGATCTTTGGTGGAAACGTTTTTCCAATCACCGTTTGCCCGAGTTCTAAACACCACTTCCGGAACCCGCTTCCCTTCTCTATTCTCTAACATCTCAAACTCCTTCGTAAAAAGTGTCGGGGGCTTATCCCCCACAGCCCCATTGTCGCGGATTCCATATGATAGATAAAGTCGATTTAATCTATCTAACCATAGAAAATATCAATGATTAGGTTCTGCGCTAGAACATGTTATGTAGAGTGACGAGGTAACTGTGAAAATAAGCCCCGCGGACTGGAAACGTATTCGAAGGCTGTTTGCTGACAGCTTCAAGAGTTCCCTTCACTTTTCCGTTGCCACCGTGGGCCAAGATGGCGCCCCCAACATCGCCCCCATCGCTTCGCTTTTATTGGATCCGCGCAAGCCGCGCGGTTGTTATTTTGAGATCTTCGCGCGCCAGACCCGCAAGAACCTTGAGTTAGACAGTCGCGTTTGTGTCTTAGCGGTCAACAGCCACTTGGGCTTCTGGGGACGCTCACTTTTACGTGGGCAGTTTTCAACCTGGCCGGCGGTCCGCCTCTACGGCCGGGCCGCAAGTCGCCGTCCGGCTACACCCGAGGAAATCGCGCGATGGAAAAAGCGCACCCGCTTTTTTCGGTGGACGCGCGGGTACGCTTCTCTGTGGGGCAAGCTTGAGCATGTGCGCGACATTGAGTTCGAACGATTCGAACCCGTACAACTTGGCGCAACTACCGCCCGCTTATGGCAAGGCGAAAACCTGCCTTAGCTTTAGCCTGCGATGGAATCGGCTTCATTAGAATTACCTGCACGATTCCGCCAACGCCTGTCGAAATACTAAAGACAGTTCCCGATAGAATTACAAACATCGGATAGGGATCCAGTAACACAGGCGCATCAAGCTTCCATGCAATAGTCGGCTTAGCAACGGCCATGAGCGCAAGCGCCACACTCTTGCACGCCGTGGCCATTACGTGGACTAATGCCTCACCACTTGAAATGCCTCCAAGTTTTGCACGAGCTTCTTTCTCAACGAGAATATCTATCGCCTCCAAAATTACGTCCAATGCCACCAATCCCACTGCAACCCATAATAGTTTACCGCCTACATTCATGACGAATATCAAGAGCGAAAAAGCGGCAAAAACAAAAGCACGCAGAGTATGGATCCAATGCTCTAGACGCGCCTCGGGGTGTGATTGCAGGTTATAACGATAGAGATGATAGTAGACCCCATCAAACACTCCGATCACGGCAAAGAGTACAAGAGAGACTACGGCACTAAGGTAGATTGTTTCAATTTCAGGCAACAGCATGGGTGACCCCTTCTGGCAAAGTTTTGAGGACGTTAGCGATGGACTCGGTGGTCCAGTTTTGAACGTTCGGACAGTACGTGTGCCAATACAGAACGTCCTTTCCTCTAAACTCCTGCCTGCCCAAAGCCTGTTCCAAAAAAAGTCCGACTTTGGCGGTGTAGGTCGTATCCAGCGAAATACCTTCAAGTTCCGAGAAGGCTTGCATGACCCCAAAGGATTCGGGGCAGGGGACCGCATAGCCTGTAGAACTGGGTACATCGACAATACGGAAGGGCAGACGCGACGACGGATTCGCTCCGGTGAGGTAGCGCACCACACGAGTCGCTAGCCTCCGCACGCGCGCCGGGTTGCAAACGATCTTTTCCGCACAGCGCACACCGATAAATTGAGACTTGGATCCGCACAGCATTGCCCCTGCGACCAAGCCTGCCAACGTGCCACAGGTACCTGTCCCGACGATGACGAAATCCGGATCCGGGATCCCTTGTGCGCGTCGCTGTGACGAAAACTCCAGGAAAGCGTTCGTGTGTCCGAGCGCTCCAAGAAGACTCGAGGCACCGGGTGTAATCCAATAATAGGCCGAATCTCCTAGGCGGCTTGTCAACAGCTGGGATCCGGCCTTCAGTCCGGCACGAATAGGTCCTGCCGCGCCCGCGTAGCTCACAATGCTCGCCTGCTGCTCTAGACAAAACGCGACGTGCTTTTCTATTTGCGGGTTTTTCTGTGCGATAAACTGGGTGAGCTGCACTTCTAGGCCGAGACGCTTACCGTGTAGGGCCAATGCGGCGGTGAAGTTCGAACCGTAGGGCACTAGTGTCAAAACCCGTCTTGCCCCTTTAGCTTTGGCTTCTCCCAAAACGAACTCGAGATTGCGAACTTTGTTCCCGCCGTAAACGGAGTGGGTCTGATCCTCACGCTTCACGTAAAGGGAGGGGTGCGCCCAACGTCTTCCCAGTGCTGACAGCGGGTGTAGCGGTGTCGGCCCTTCTACGAGTGGCGTGCGCTCGATTCGCTGTTGAAGCTGCGGGAATTTTTTTTCTAATTCAGATAGCATCTCTAGCCCCCTACCCAAGATCCACTGTAACGTCAGAGTGGGACACGGACCATTTGAATTAGGTTATGGGTGCGATACTTAAAGTTAATATCTGCTGTTCAGGTTACTGGATTGACCAAGATAAACAAAATGAATATAGGTGATAGTTGTATAGCTCTAGGTAATATCCCATGCCGCTAAAAGATCACTTAGGAAAGCTACTGGCATTTGAAGCGGTGTGTCGACTCAAAAGCTTTAGCCAAGCGGCTCTCGAGTTGCACGTCTCGCAGCCAGCGGTATCAAAGGCAATCTCGGTGCTTGAGACAGCTCTTGGAGTCGAGCTAATCAACCGTACGCGCAAGGGTGTCTTTCCTACGGTTCAAGGAAGCAAGCTGCTTCGATCGTCGAATGATATTTTGGCGATTGCCAAAGCATTTGATGATCAAAGCGAAGATTCGAAGCGCCTGTTAAGAATCGGTACGAAAGAACCAATTGCAGCCCACTTATTGTCGGAATTCATCGGCATCGAATCCGATCGAACTATCGAACTCATCGTTGAGCGCTCGAACGCACATTTGCTAAGACTCCTTCTGCGTGGTGAACTGCACTTGCTAGTTATTCCCGAATCGAAATTCCCACAGAACGTGCGCCGGTCTACACTATTCTCAAGCCGTTGGGGAGCTTACGCCAGTCCAACAGCAACTTCCAGACGGCTCATTGTCTTTCCTGAAACTTTAGCCGGGAAAGGGAAGTTGCAAGACTACTTGGCCATTGAGAAGGAAGCTTTTAAGGTACAAAGTTTTGAAACCGCATTGGTCATGGCCGCCAAAGGCATGGGTATGGCTGTTTTGCCAGCCTGGGTTGCAAGGGATCACCTCCGGGCCGGTACGTTGATTGAAAGCAAATCGAAAGAAGTGTCGCAGGTACCTCAAACTCGAGTATGCGCCGTAACCTCCGTACACCGTGAAAACTCGATCTCCGCCACGGTCAGAAAGCTGCGCCAACATTGCTCTAACCTTGGGCTCCACCCGTGAGGCAAGCGGGATTAATGATTTGAGTTATTGAGTCTACGCTCAACCGTGAGCCATAAGTAACTGTAATACAAACCTTTTCCCAAGCGCTCGTATTTGGATTTTCCCCTGTGCTATAGGAGGGGGGTGCGGTTTTTACTTGTCTACATAAGCGTGAATTTGTGTGCCGGAACTCCGGCACTCGCCGGCTGGCGCGATTGGTTGGGACCATACGGCCCCTGTCCGCGCGAAATGGTGGAGCAGTTGTTTGCTGGCGGACAGAGCCAAAATTTTGAGACAGCAGGAGCCTTTCGCCGGTGGATTAATAAACTTCCGGGCTATCATGGACTCAGTATCGAGCTGGTCAAAAGACGTTACGAACTTTTAAACAGTCACCCCGAAGTTGTCGCGTTGATGAAGGGCATGGAAGTCCCGGCTGGGGTTGGCAATACTACCGTCCAGCTTTCCGGCGGATGGGGGCAAGATTTCTTGTTCGTTCCCTCCTTTCCGCTTTGGGAAGCCGTACACGAAAATCTCGAACCCCTGATCGATCGGATGGGGCGCGAACTTCACCTACACCCGATCCTCGTACAACAGATGTTTCGTGGCGATCACACCAGCATCCCAGACTCCGGCTGGGTGATCGCAGAATGGAAAGATGATAAAGGCGAAACAAAGCGGGCCACAGTTAAGATTACTTTTTTTGATCGGGAAATGACACCCGACGGGCCTTTTCCACGTTTCAGCCTTGAAAGCCCTTTGGTCAATTACTTCTGGGCTAGCTACCGTCTCCCGCGACAGCTTAGCCCCTTCCAAGCGGAAGTGGCAGCGGAGGGGTATTTCAGTCTGAAGAGTTCTCTCGATTACTGGGGAACGCTCCCTCTGGAATCGCTCACCAATTGTCTCATCCCTGAGCACCAGGCGGAACGCTACAATCTAGAACAAAACCCGGACTACGCGGGCCTTTTCAGTGATCCCTTCTTGCTTCGGCACCAACTCTACATGGTCAATGTCATCGAAGCCTTCAAGACAAAAGAGGTCACCAAACATCTGCAGGCGCTTTACGAGTTCCGTAACAAGCGCATCCCGCCTGGAGCCCTTGAAGTTGCTGAACTGGGACGTTTCAACATTCCGGAGGAGGCCCCTCGCTCTATCAAAGCCCACCTTTTCTACGGACTCTCTGTATTGCTGCGCACGCGCCCCATCAATCAGCTTTATCTACTCTCTCCAAAACCATTGGATCCTCGCGGACCGGGCCCACACCCGGAGTATGAAATCTTCCACGTAGCACCCGGATACGCTTGGCTGCGAAAAGCGGTAGAAGAGGTACTTCGGGAGCGAGAGGCGGAGCACGGGCCTCTCCCCGAAAGACCAGGTTCCCCCCCACTGGATCCGCTAAAGCGGCTCTATGAAAATCTTGGCTTTGACACTTTGGGTAGTCCCCCCTACGTGTTTGGACTTCCCAACGGAGCGCACGTCATGCATAGCCCCACGAACCGGTTCTTAAGCAACATCGCCGAGTACCAACTCACGCGATCCGATTACTTGAGTGGGGAGCAAGCTGCTGTGATACGAAAATTGAAGGAGACCCTTGGTGCCAACGAATAAAGAAGAACGAATTCTAAAGGCGACTATCCATTGTATAGGTAAGTACGGAATCGAACGCACGAACGCACAAACCGTTGCGGATCATTTGGGAGTCGCCCAATCGGGAATATTTTATTACTTCCCAAAACAGCGCATGCTATTTGATTCGCTGATCCACTACATAGTGAAAGTAAACCATCAAATCGTAACGCTCCACCTTGAAAAGGTGAAGCCACAATCCGGAATGGAAGAGTTGATGGAGCACTTACGCGGCAATCTGCTCTGGGCGAAAAAACACCCTGACCAGGTGGGCGTGCTCCTTCTCAGCATGGTGCGAGCACGAAGCAGCGCTCCGATGCGGCAACTACTCAATCAAATCCTTCAGACCGGCCAAACTCGGATTTTCCACTGTCTACAAACCGCACTGGACGCTGGCGAGGCGACCACACAGGACAGCGCGACCACCGTGGCGGCCGCTATTCACAAGGCCCTCACCGGAGTTATCGTAAGCTACTATTACGCTCGCTCACAAACCCCTGAACTCGACTATTATTTCGGACTCCTTCAACTCTGCGTCAGCGGTCTTGTGGTAAGCCGGGTGGGGTTACCTGAAGCGTAGCAACGATTGTGCTAAGCTTAAGAAATGAAGAGTGCATGGGTTATCAAGTTCATGAGCTATTGGCCGCCCTTTCTGGGGGCGGGAATAAGTGTAAAAAATGTGGCAAACGACTTCACCTCGTTGGATGTGGAGCTCGCACTTCGACCATGGAATAGCAACTACGTTGGTACACACTTCGGAGGTTCGCTTTATGCGATGACCGACCCGTTCATGATGCTAATGCTTCTGGAAAATCTCGGTAAAGACTATATCGTCTGGGATAAGGCTGCGACTATTCAGTTCAAGAAGCCCGCAAGGGGCCGTGTCCGCGCGCATTTTGAGATTACCGAAGAGGAACTTGTCAACATTCGCAAGCAGGCGGATGAACAGTACAAATTCGAACCAAAATTTGTAATCCAAGTAACAGATGCAACTGGCGAGATTGTCGCTGAAGTCGAAAAGACTCTCTACGTACGGCGTAAAGATCGCAAGAACGATTCCAGATTGTTGAAAGACGCGGGCTAGCCGATCTAATTGCTGTCAATTTGCGATCGTACGGAGTTACTCATTTCGTAAATGATTTCTTCCGCTTTGTCCGCATAGTTTTCCAGAGTAATGCCAAGCTGTTCGACAACCGGTTTAGTTATTCTGAAGTTCGGACCCTGCGTCAGCTGATGAAAATCTACCTCACTAAAACGTTTACGGTCGTCAGCTGCCTGGGCCGGGTAGAAGTGTGCCGAAAGCTCTAAGGCCACCATAGCTTGGAACATTTGCATTACAACCATGCCAAAGCCCTGTTTAATAGCGCCCACCGGTGGCGGCATTTGCCCATGGTAGGTTTGCGAAACAAAAAGATCATAATACGAATCAGGGCTCTGTCCACCTATGCTCTTAAGCGAATACGCCGCCTGGGCCCAGTCCATCACGAACCGCTCACCCGCGAGCATCCCGACCGTGGAGTAAAAAGAGCTTGCCCACTCAATCCCATCGCTGCCGGAGATCGGCACAGGTGTTAGCATGACGCTTTCCTCGCCTCGCCCCACAAAGGCGCAATGGTTTTCCCTACGCTGGCCCGCTGTGGAGTTTGCGGGCAGTACACAAATTCCGAGCATTTTTTCCGCAAGAAGCCCGCCCAAAAAATGGTGAGTAAAACGCGCCGCTGAATACTGCTCGGCAACGGCCTGCACTCGCCCCAAGGCCTCCACGGCCACCCTGGCGGTCTGCGCGTTGCTGGCCTCAGTAAGTAGCTGTTCCACGGCCTGCGCGTAGCCCAAGCGGGCGACACCGTTTCGGCAATCCAATGCTTCGACGGCAAACGTAGCGGCGCGGTAGAGCTCCGGGCAGCGAGTTTCGCGGGCCAAGGTAGCGTGGACCCGCACGCGAGTAAGCCCTGCCCCCCCGCCCGGCCGGGCAGCCCCACAGAGGAGAACGGCAGCAAGCGCTGCGAGCATGGATAACGAAAATTGCCCTTTCATGGTGGGGACTTTTACCGCATTCTAGGGAGGAAGATCAAGTTGCCGCCACCCGGCCGCAGGCCAAAGCAAAAGTACGGGGTCGCCGAAGCCTGTGGTACTATTTCTTCATGGCGGAAGCCTCCAAAAAGCAGCTCTCACTGGAAGACGTGGTTCCCCATAGCCACGATGAAGTCGCCGAGCTCCTTGCCCCATCCGACGGCTTTTCGGTGTACGAAGATTATGGCGATTTCAAGATCCTCGTCGTTCGTAAGATGACTCTTGAAAAGCAGTCTCTATTATTTGTTTCGGATTTCTTTTTACTAAAAGCGAACTCCGTATATTTTTATGATCGGGAGGCTGGCACCTTCAAACGTTTTACCAAGGGGTACGAACAGCTTCTCCATGTGCTAGAAAAAGCATACTTTGGCAACCAGCGTATCGTAACGGGGTACGCAGACCAAATAGAGAAGCTTGAAGATGATCTTTTTAATCGGCATATCCCCAGCTATTTTCTCGACATGTGGTTTGACTTGAAAAAAGATCTCTCGCGCGTTGAGAATTATTGCAGCCGCAACCTAGTCGTCTTTAAGGAATTTCTAAAAAAGACAGATTCCCTTCTTAAGGACCTAAAGGATGAATACAAGGACATTGAAGAAGGCATTCAATTCCAGGCGAACAATGCTTTGACTCTTTCCAATCGCCTGGACAGCTTGCACAACTACTACGATTCGATCAAAGGAGAGCACCTTAACAAGACGATTCTGGCTCTGACCGTTATCTCCGGTATTTTCCTGCCCTTGAACCTCATTGTGGGCTTTTTCGGCATGAATACGGAGGGGTTGTATTTTCACGGGGATCCGAAAGCAACCGAGAAAGTGGTCCTCGTGTTGGCGGTGGTTCTCATCACGTGCTTGCTAGGACTACGGATTGCAAAAGCCATCGACCACTACATTTTGCGCTTCTTGCTCGGGCGCTACGATTTTTATAAAAACATTTCAAATCGACTCAACGAGCTTGACCAACGCCTAAAGGGAAAAGTTTAGCGCTTACCCCACAAGGAAGTTATGAGAAAGCGCCCAAACATTTTCTACTACCGCCTGGCCTCCCTCTATGATTCTTTCTCTGCGGCGGAATTTAAACTCGGGCGCAGTCTCGTAAAGAGAAGCGCTCTGCGCCCCGGTGAGCAGATATTAGAAGTCGGGTGTGGAACCGGACGTCTACTCATGGAAATAGCGAGGTGCGTCTCACCCGGGGGGAGTGCCACGGGGGTAGATCTTTCGGAACCCATGATCCGCATTGCCAGAAGCAGGGCAAAAAAAACGAAGCTTGAGCCCGCCGTGCAACTTTTGCAAGGCGATCTGCTCAATTTACCCTTTGGCGATGAGACATTCGACAAGGTCTTTAGCTGCTTCACCTTGGAGCTCTTCCCAGAGGCGGATCGGTTAGGCGCTCTCAAAGAAATGTACCGCGTGCTACGGCCAGGCGGGATTCTAGCGGTGGCTTCGCTGAATGCCCACGAGTCGCCCAAGCTAGGCGAACGTCTATATTGGTGGTTTCACAAAACTTTCCCAACTTTGGTAGATTGCCGTCCTATCCCTGTCGCTACGTTAATCGATCGCTCGCCACTAAAACAAATCTCCTTGGAAGAAAAAAAATTGTACGGTATTCCTGTGGCTTTGGTTCTGGCTAAGAAACCTCCGTTGGAGGGATAGTATGTTTTTCAAGAAATGGAGAAGGCGTGCGCTACTCGCCCAACCTTTTCCGCAAGCCTGGCAGCGGATCCTCGACCAAAAAGTTCCCTACTACCAAGTCTTACCCGAGGCGGACAAACAAGAGTTGAGAGGACACATAACCGTATTCTTAGATGAAAAGCACTTTGAGGGCGCCGGCGGCCTCACCTTGACCGAAGAAATGAAAGTAGTGGTCGCCGCGCAGGCCTGTGTTCTGCTGTTGCACCGTAAGACGGATTACTACCCTACCCTCAGCTCGATCATTCTGTACCCGTCGTCGTACCAAGCTCCCCACACTGTGGTACTCCCCGGGGGGGTCGTAGCCGAAGATCCGCAAGCGCGTCTTGGCGAGTCGTGGGGAATGGGTGCCGTCGTCTTGGCCTGGGACAATGTGCTACAAAGCGCCCGCAATATTCATGACGGGCGGAATCTGGTTTTCCACGAATTTGCGCACCAACTGGACGAAGAAGATGGGACCGCAAACGGACGGCCCGTCTTGCGGCTCAAGACCCAGTACGCGGAATGGGCCAAAGTGCTTAGTGGAGAGTTTGAAGTGCTTGGCGAACTGGCCGCAGAGCACAAAAAGACGCTCATCGATCCCTATGGCGCCGCCAACCCGGCTGAGTTTTTTGCAGTCATCACGGAAACCTTTTTTGAGAAACCGATCCAGTTGCGCGACAAGCACCCACAGCTATACACGCAACTTAAGCTCTTTTACCAACAAGATCCGGCACAACTATTCCAAAACTAGTCGGCGCCCAAAATTGCATAGCTTTCTTTCCCAAGCGTATCTAAAAACTGGCGCAGCCACTGAGCGCGCCTAGCCCCTTCCGCTTTGGAATAAACTCCACCGTACAGTCTCGTTTCCATCGTCTGTTCAAAGGTCCTCAAATAATCCACGACAGACTTAACATTCGGAGCAAAGGCCTCAACACCGACGACGCTAAGCAAACGAGCCGCTCCGAGCGCTCCGAGAAAATTGAGCGCATCCGCATCGTGAAGCACCAACGCCTCGTTAGTTTCCGGCACCACGTTCCCGTAATAGTTGTGAGCCAGAATGGCCTTTTGCACGCGCTCTAGCTTATCCATCGGAAAGCCTGCGGGCTCCAGCACCGACGCCACCACCTGCGCAGAGCGCACCGCGTGGTCCACGCCCTCTTGCTCGTACGGAGAAAACGCCCCCATGTCGTGCAAGAGAGCCGCAGCAAAGAGCACCTCATCGTCCACTGAGTGTCGATCGGCTTCAGCAAGGTCCTTTGCAAGAAGATAGTCTTGCTTCCCGTGCTCAAAGCCCCACGCAGAATGTTTGAGATTCGCTTCAGCAAACCGGCAGACTTCAAGTCGCCAGCTACTCACCTCGCTGCAGGGATCCGCCGTTTTGTCGCCACGCGCAGACAAAGATAGGGAAAAAACAGATACGAAAACCAATATTATTTTTTTCATGGGGTTCCTTTAATGCGTGACTAATAGTAGCCGCTAACGTACCGCTCGTCTAGGTTCTCACATTCGAACTGCCTGAACCGTAAACCAACTTGGGAATCAAACAGTACAACTGGCGGCGCAGGCTAGCGGGGGAAGCTCGGAATTCAAAGTAAGCAACGAGTCTCCTAACCCATAATACGGGAAATTTCTTGCAGATCTTTTTCGCTGGGTAAGCCCCAATGATCTTGATAGGAAAAAACTTCCTTGGGACTAAACTTTGAAAACTTTTCGTCCAGAATATCGATGTGCTCGAAGGAAATGAATGCCGGATGGGCTACGCCACACGCCCAACTGACGCGCAGTATGTCGTGACGGAGGGTAGCTATGTAGTTAGCCAATCGCGCCGATTTCATGTGCGGATCCAGTCCACGCATCAGCCACTTGGATTGCGTCGCGACTCCAGCGGGGCAATGGTTCGTGTGACACCGCTGGGCCTGGATGCAACCAATCGCTAGCATCGCTTCGCGGGCAATATTCACCATGTCGCA
>JAGQZV010000108.1 GCA_020435295.1 Bdellovibrionales bacterium
ATCGCTGCTCGACTTTGAAAGAGTACTCCCTGGGTATGACCTACACCGTATTTTGCCGGATGGGTCCCTTCTCCCCCTTAAACAGTGCAGGGGCGCCACCAAATGGTTGAACGGCTTTCAAAACATTGTGGCGCTGAAGCCTTGAAAAGCGTACCTACTGGCTCAGCAATGTGTTGAAGGTTGCGATGAGATCCCGATTTGCTTGAGATACTTCTCGGTTATCAATTGGGAAAGTTCCACCCCGCCAAACTTGGATATTCGTTCTAGCGTCGAAGACCATTGCCGACATCAGCACCTCGAGAAGGCGCATGCGCTCCGGCAGTGGTTTATCTCGGACGAGGAGCCAGAAGTGAGAAAGGGCGGGTACAAAAAAGAGATGCTCTTCCAGATACGGCCACTGGTTGAGCCACCTATTGGGGGAAATAACGCCGTCGCTCGGAAGTGACATTGCGTCGTACATATCGTCCACAACGTCCGGCGTGCAATTTCCAACCACCGCTTCCATCGCGGGCTCACTGAAGTGGACCCCTCTAGAAGTGTGAAGAAAAGCAACGTTCAGTGCGTGACCGAAGAGTTCGTCGTAGGTATCCATTGGATTGTCGGGAATCTTTTCGGGGATCAGTACTCTATCTATCGGCCGTGCACGGGTCTGGTTTACTTCTTGGAGATCGGAGGGGAGACTTGCCGCAAAGATCGCGTGCCCAATTTCGTGGGTTAGAGTATCCGCATCCTCCAGTCCGATGCCGCCCTCAGCGCTCTGACTCCTTATGGTTACGGTGTTCCCACGAAAGCGGCTATAGCCTTCGTGCACGAAATGGACATCCAGTCTTGCGGGCGCTCTGAGACCGTCCGGTAGGGCTTCAAACAACCTCGGTACGAACCTTCGGGTATCGGTGAGAAGTTGCTGCTGACCTTTAAAATCCGTCGCCGAGGAAATAATTACTTCGGGGCAACGATCGGCAAGAGCGACCCAGCAGCAAAGGCCCACGGCAAGCACCACATGTACACGCACCGAAATCACGCCCTTCTTTAGCACAAAGGCAGATTGGCGGCCAGGGGAAAGTGCATTAGTATTGGCATATCAAGTACTTGGCTGTAAAATTTACTAAAATATGCGTACCCAAAGCAAGCCCATGAAGTCGCGCCACCCATCCTCGGGACAAAGCCTCATTGCTGTTCTAATCGCCATTCCGCTGGTGGCCATTGTGCTAATGGGGGTACTCAAAGTGCTTGAGACGGGCATCGGCGGCTCTAGGCATGTGGAACTCCGGGGGGAGAAGGAAGCCATCCGCATGGCCCTTCTGGGGAAAATTTCTTGCGCAAAGACGTTTGGTACATCGCCCTGCTCTGCGGCGGGGGCACTGATTACTGTAAAGACGAAAAGTGATGATACGCTCATTAGCGCTTCAGGGACGCAGCTTGGAGAGTATACACTTCGGGCGGAGTGCAACAGTACTCTGGACGGGGTCGTGGTGAAGGCGGTGCATTTGGCACCTGGCTCTTCGGTGACTTCCACTGATGCAGAAGATTTTATCGCTGATCCACTGACAAAAAAGAAAGTGTTTTGGGACGATGCGGCGGCGCTTTTGTTTGGGTTAGGGGTGGAGCTTTGTCCTTTTGTGGAAGAAGAAGATGTACACAAAAAATATGCCGGGGTCACCAGTGCCAGTTATACCGGAAACCTGGGAGGGTGGTCCGGAGCCAATGCCAAGTGTGAAGCCGATTTCGGTTCGGGTGCGGTGATTTGTTCGGCGGTGCAACTCGAAAATGCAAACCGTGCCGGTCAAGCGGGATCCTTTCCGTCTGGAGACTTTTGGATCGGCGGCATGAAGGACCACTGGATCGGCCAGCACTGTCGCAATTGGACGAGTGCGAACGGATCCGATCAGGGAAACACTCTCGATGTTGATAGCAGCCAGTTAAAAATGCACGCGCAAAACCACGGCTGCAATAGCTCCTTTCCCATCGTTTGCTGCAAATGATCAGCTACCAAATTGGAATTTAGTGCGCCGCAAGAGGTGCGTCGTCCGAAGGTACTTCGACGAGCCCTGTCTTCAGATTGTAGACTTCGCCTGGAACGACATACCAGAGATCGCAGCTCTTTGTCGGCGGATGCCTGGGATCAATAATCAAGAACCGCTGGGCTGAGTGCGATGATGTCGTTCTAACCTTGCCGTTCTCTAGTGTGGCGTAAGCCTCTTGTGGCACCACGATCAAAGGTTCCGTAATCTGGTATTTCCCGGGGACCGTGTCTGATGGTTTCCAAACTAGATCCTGGATCCCATGAAGGAAAGCTTGTGGGTTGGTGGTAAGGAAGGATTCGCGAACGGTATTGCTACCGTCTTCTGCCGTCGACGCCTCCTTCTGATAGGTTCCTGCACCGAATCGTCTTTCAATTAAACGCGGATCGTCGGCTCCGTGACTCATAAACGAAACTGGACTGATTCCAGCTCCGGGAACGATCCCGGGTCGTTGGAAGTAGGAAGTCGGGTACCTACGCTGCAGCTGCAAGTCCTCGTCTCCTGTTGGTGTAGGCTTTAGGTGCGAAAGAAGTTTCCCAGTATTCAGCGGGCCGACGATGTCCGTGCCGGCAGAACTTCCATAGACGTAAGCTCCCTCTTTATGTCGGTCGCTAATCTTCTTCCAAAACGTCGCGCTAGCGGCGCTCGAATTGATGGACTCGTCAAGCATCCAGGGAAAACCCCCGCCAATAATAAAGTGAGAGGTGTCAGGCGTAATCTTTTTCGCAGCGGCATCGAGATTTCCTACGAGTGTCACGCTCTGGGAGTCGCCCACCTTGCTTGTGGCAATGGGAGTAGTCGTAGTGACGAGTTCGGAGTTGGGGCCGTTGATGTCTTCTACGCGTTCTCCGTTTTCAAGTCGGAACCGCCGTTCGGAAAAAGTCGCGCTTGCGGAGGCAGGGGAGACGCTTACCGTTAAGGTGTCCGGATTTTCTGGGCGGATGAACAAACAAGTAATGTCGGCTTTTGGGATCCCAAGTTTTTTCTGCCAACCAAGGCAGCCTTTCGCGGCTCCCTCGGCGTTTTTGGCTGCGGACAAGTTAATGACCACCTTCTTGCCGTGGTCTTTAATGTCATTGATTAGGTCCGTATCGTACTCCGCGGCCCATCCGCCCCCTCCCATAAATAGTTTTCCCTCGGGAAATTCTTCGGGGAGGTTCACTACGGCTTTATTATCGGGCAGGTCGCTCGGAGTGAGGCGGCAAGCCTTGAGCCGTCTATCAGACACTCTGTCGGGAAAACCGCTGGGCGTCTTTTCAATGCTGCCGGCAAACGCGGGGTGTATGGCAGCTTGTGAGACGATAGACAAAAGGAACAAAAAGCGAGCAGCTTGGCTGGGCGAGGCCATCAGGTATTCTCCTTGGTTTCGCCCTAACCAGATGCAAGTTTTCTACCATGTGCTTAGAGCACAAGCTTACTCTGCATTCAGACGGAATTCTGTTCACAGAATGAGCGTACGCCCAAAGCTTGCTGGCTGTCCCTTATTCTACCGGAAAGCCACGTTTGCGGAGCAACGCCTTGGTGTCGACATCACGGCCGCGGAATTTCCGGAACCCTTCCGCGGGGTCGATGGTGTCGCCCACTGAGAAGACGTTCTTGATCAGGTTTTGCGCGGCAGCTTTATCATAGTAGCCGCCTTGCTGCTCTTCGAAATACTCAGCTGCATCGGCGGTCAGCGCGTCTGACCAGAGGTAGCTGTAGTACCCAGCCTCGTAGCCGTACGTGAATAGGTGCAGGAACTGCGGGATGCGGTGACGCATGACGATCTCCTTTGGCATTCCCAGTTCAGCTAGCGTTTCACGCTCAAATTTGTCCGGATCGATCGTGTCGGTCGATAGGTGAAGCTTCATGTCGACTAGAGCTGCCGAAAGGTACTCCACCGTAGCAAAGCCCTGGTTGAACTTCGAAGCTTTTTCAATCTTTGCGAGAAGTTCGTCCGACATGGGGGCGCCGGTCTCATAGTGACGGGCAAACCGGGCGAGCACTTCTTTGGTCGGGAACCAGTGTTCCATGAGCTGTGACGGAAACTCAACGTAGTCCCGAGCAACACTTGTTCCGGCCTGGGACGGATACGTCACGTTCGAGGAGAGCCCATGAAGCGCGTGCCCGAACTCATGGAACAGCGTTGTGGCGTCATCCCAGGTGATAAGCACGGGCTTACCATCATCCGTCTTCACGAAGTTGGAGTTATTGGAGACAAGCGGGGTGACCCACTTGCCGTCTAGGTTCTGCTGAACGCGGTACGCAGTCATCCAGGCACCGCTTCGTTTGCCATCGCGCGCGTAGGGATCGAGGTACCACAGGCCTACTAACTTCCCGTCGGAGTTAGTAACCTTGTAGACGCGAACGTCAGGATGAAAACCAGGAACGTCGCTAACCCTTGTAAGGGTTAGACCGAAAACCTCACCAGCCATCCAATGAATGGCTTCAACCATTTTTTCCAGCTGCAAGTACTCGCGTACTTCGTTGGAATCCAGATCGTACTTGGCTTTGCGGACTTTCTCGGCGTAGTACCGATAATCCCACCCTTCAATGGTGATTCCGGCGCCCTCTTGATCGGCGAGTTCCTGCATGTCCGCTACTTCTTCGTGGACGCGCTTCACTGCCTTTGGCCAGACTTCCATCATCAATTTCATTGCGTTGTCGGGCGTCTTGGCCATCCGGGGTTCTAGCGTGATGTGAGCATGGCTCTCATAACCCAGTAATTTGGCGCGTTCGGTTCGAAGCTTGAGTATCTTGGAGACAATTTCGTTATTATCGTTTTTATCACCATTGTCACCGCGGCTGTAATACGTCTTCCAGACTGTTTCGCGAAGTCCGCGGTTTTTTGCATAGGTAAGGAATGGCTCCATCGCGGAGCGCGTGTTTCGCACAGCCCACTTGCCAGGCTGTCCCAGATCGGCGGCGGCTTTGGCATAGCCGCTGACGAGGCTCGGGCTAAGTCCGTCGAGATCCGATTCGTTTTCGATCCAGGTTACGAGTTCCTCTTCGTCCTTTAAAACATTCTGAGAGAACTGCGTCGAAAGATTGGCGAGCTCCGTGTTGATCTCTGTCATACGGGCTTTTTCCGTCTCGCCCAAGGTCGCGCCCTGTCGGACGAAGCTCTTATAGGTGTTTTCAAGAAGACGTTTTTGGGGCGGCGTAAGATTGCAAGCAGACTCGTACACCTTTGAAATTCGAGCAAAGAGTGCGGCGTTCTGAGTGATGCCATCATAGTATGCGGTCAATTTCGGATTGACCGCGTTCTCGATTTCTGGAATCGGACCGACGTTCAAGTTCGAAGAGTAAACGTCAAAGATGTTCTGGACGCGGCTCAACAAGCTTCCCGCTCTCTCCATGGCCACGATCGTGTTTTCGAATGTAGGTGACTCAGCATTCGAAGCTATCGCCGCAATTTCCTGATTGGCCTGCGCGATAGCAGCGTCAAAAGCCGGGATAAATTCATCCGTCTTGACGAGGTCCCAGCGCGGAAAACCACCGTAGGGGCCCACCCATGGCTTAAGCAGCTCTGAATCCGCACCCGAATTGGCGCCCGCACCAATTAAGAGAAAAGAAACTGATAATAAAGACGTTGCAGCAAGAAGCTTGGACAGTGCCCGCATTCCATGTACCCCCTGTTAAATCCACCAAGAGAATGTCCCGAATTGCCCAATGAGTCAAAGCATAAAATAGATCGCTGTGGGGGCGGGTGGAATGCGCTAGCAGTGGCGGCTTTTTAGTAGTAAATCACTTGCCGCGTAGGCCAAGCTTGCGGACTGTCTTTATAGCTTTTTTGATTTCGGATTCGCTCAGGTTTTTGACTCGCCCAATCGCTGTCAGTTTGACAGGCTTGAATCCACAGAATCCCAAGATCGTCTTTTTTGTGACTCTATAGGGCGCGTTGAAATAGGCAACCAGGTTATAAAAGTAGGGCGCATCAGAGGTCACAATCATCCGGGCACTTCTTCCTTTAAGGAGTCTATCCCAAAATGGATCGTTCTCGTGATACTTGAACGCGAAACCTGGCAGCCAACACCGATCTAAGAACCCCTTTAATAAGGCTGGCAGGCTTCCCCACCACATGGGGTAGATAAGTACAAGGTGTTCGCACCATCTTATAAGTTCTTGGGATTTGCTCAGATCAGGCTCGAGTTCCTGAATCTCATGATAGCCGTGTCTAAGGTTTAGATCGAATTTCAGCTCGCGCAACGACAGCCTCTGGACATCAAAGCCGGCTCGCGTTGCTCCATCGACATAGGAATCGGCAAGAGCACGACAAAGACTCTCTGCGTTGGGGTTTGCGTCGATAACTAGGATTTTTTTCATGCGTGCCCTTCGGTTTTAGAAGATCAAGCTTTCCTTAGGATGCCTCGTTCACTGAGCTCGATCAAGCCCTCCAGTTTTCTGTCGCGTATTCGAAAAATGTGGTTTCCGCGGTAGGCTCAGAAATCAGCCGAGGGTATCAAGATGAAAAAGCTAAGACGTGGCCATCGAAATCTAGCACATACCCTGCTCGATCCCCCCAGTTGCGTTCCAATACGGGGCTAAGCTCTCTTGCGCCGAGCTGCAGCGCTTCTGCGAACATTGTGTCTGGGTTTTCTACGTGCAGATAGAGTTCCGCCCTTGCGATCCCATTGGTCTTTGTCGGATCCGCTATCTTATCCCCAAGTAGTCGCTTGATCCCTGCTTCCGGCATCAGGCCCAGAGTATGGCTTTCGCTCAACTTAAATTCTGTCATTCCAGGGACATCAAGAACCGGATCCAAACCTAGGAGTGCTCCATAGAAGTCTCGGCTCTTTTTCTGATCTGCGACATATAGAATTGTGTGTACTACCACGCTCGTGAGTCCTAGCACGGCGTCCCACCCGTATCAATAGCCTGGTCCCCTTGTTCTTTCGTTTGAGTAAAGACTCAAATTTTTCCGGAAAAGATTGACGGGCTGAGTTAAGTGGCGGATGGAGTTGGTAGGAGGCTTTGCCCGTTGCGACACCTAGTTGTCATGAGTCTTTTTCTATCGCTAGGCCAAGCGGCTATCGCCGATCTGCACTACTATACGAGCGCGGAATTGGCGGAGCGCTGGGAAGGGAGGGTCCACCCAGGGGAAACGCCTCGCGGGACACGGTTCCTAAGATCCATTAGGCGTGGCGGTTTCTGGATTGGTTGTGCCGCTACGGTGGCCGCCTACCAATACGGCGATCTCGGAAAAGTGTTTCACCGCGGTGTCATCGGTGCAACCTTCGTGCGTTTTACGCTCAACCCCGCGCGGCCTTCCGGTGTGCGTTTCGGCGCTTTCTCAGATGAGATCCCACAGACTCTCTTCGGCATAGGCAGTTTTACAACGGGGAGGGATAATCCGGACGAGAACCAGCTCATTCCCGATGTAACGGGTTTGAGCATTGCTCTGATGCATGGGGATCGCTGGGTTCCGTGGACATCAACGGCCTCTCGCGGCGCATTTGCCCGTAACGGTGAACGGTTCGCGCGCCTCGCCGGTTTTTCGGCGATTGGCCGCATGGCTTTGGGTCTGCTCTCGCCGCGCGAGTTAGCGGAAGCTCATGTAATCCGACAGCGGGCAGCGCAAGAGGGGCAAGCGTTTGGTTATCCGCAAGATAATGGCTACCTGTATTCCCCGGGCAGTTTGCGCAGCGGAGCGATGGCTTTAGGTGGCCTCATCGGCGAGGGCGTTTTCGGGATTCACGATCCTAGGCCCGGTATTGGTACCCTTGGGCCCGCTGTGTTTTCGGGAAGACGCTCACCCTTTCCCGGCTATAAGGATGTTGGATTTGGCACTGACACTCGTCTACTCACGGAGTCGGTTCCCTTTGAGAGTCGAAGAGCGTTCCGACTGAGCTTTTCGTTGGCCGATACTGAAACCAATCGCCAACTGCTCACTGAAATTCCCAGTTTGTACCAGACTGTGGTCAACAACGTCCGAGGCACCCCCGTTGGTGACTACAACCCGCCGCTTCGGCTCTATCAGGGAAGGCACCTGACGGCGCAGTTCGATAAGTGGGTACGGCAGAAAGGTATATCAATTGATTACGACGTATGGATGCAGCTCGATGATCCGGCAAGCCCTCGTCTTACTCCCATCGAAGCGGCCCACCTTGGGTGGTACAGTGAGAAGATCCTGGTTGGGCGCTTGAGCCTATTGTCATTCGGGGATCGTTATGACATCGGTCACCGCCTCAATGGATTTGCCCGGCGGATGCACCTTGGCCCCGGTGAGGGATACCATCTTCCTGTAGGAGATCTTCCTTGGTATCGATCGGTTGGATCCATCATCGGGCGAGAGGGCAGGGAACTCAACGCTACGGATTTTCCCCTCCAAGGTAACGGAGGTGCCGTAGTGGGAGCGTACCCCCAAAGCGCCGCCTTGCGCGTGCGCCCCAGCCCCGAGCAAGAAATTGCCGATCTCGTCGCGCTTTATCAGATGGCGGAAATGGATTTGGAGTGAAACCTGTACAAGAAGCGATACAGTGCTTTTAGGCGTTGATGTCTAGAACCACATGTCCTTCACGCATCGGCCCACCTGTTAGCCGATCTACTTCATCGAGTGAAGGCCAATCATATTTCCCTCGGTATCATAAACGAGAGAAATGAACCCATATTGGCCAATAGAAAATTTGGATTTTTCGATCTTTCCACCGTTTTCTGCGACCCTTTTTTCTTCCACATTGCAGTCAGCACAGGAAAAATAGACAAGAACGCTATTGCTTCCGGAGGAGAAGCCTTCCATTTTCACCAACGCTCCATTTGCGCCGTATGAATCCATTTTCCCAGGAAAGGACCACATTTCAATGTGGTCAACAGGGCTACTTATTTTTTCGAGTGTATTCTGAAACACATTTTCATAAAACGTTTTCGCTCTCGCCATGTCATTCACGTAAATTTCAAACCAGCCTACTGAGTTTGTCTTCATGGTTTATTCTCCTTCTTTTCTGGTTATCACGTGGCGGACGCATTAGGAAGGACTCAGCTCCTAAATCGATAGAGTGGCTTCGGTAGGGCCGTTTCCCCGTTCCGGTGGGCGAGCCGTATCGGGCTCTTGCAACAACTCTCGCAACATCTCGTGAAGCCTCTCACTTTCACGACGCATTCGTATTTCTAGGACGGCCCTTTCAAGATTGCGCACTACCGGCACGCGGTTTCCATTCTCAAAGACTGCTTCCACATCCGAAGGTAAAGCCCCGTATAGCGAAACGATGTCGTCAGGATCCACAGGTAGGTCTATTAGGGGTACGAGGGCTGTTACCGCACCGGGTGCAGAGGAGGCGCGCAGTACAAAGGGCTCGTCATCTACTAGGGGGACGTCTCCAAAAGTGTTCAGGGGCAACTGCTTCGTATTGAGCGCCAGATACAGCGTGTTGTCCGTGCTGCGGGCAATTAGCCCGAACTTCGAGGGGTAGAGCTGCGCAATTTCGCTTTCGTTGTGTACGCTAAGCCATTTGTCCTGCGCCTCACTAAAGACTTCAACGTGGCCTTTGGCGGTTACTCTGAAGAGTTCGCCGTCATAGCTCACAACGAGTTTTGTTTGCGCAGATTGCGGAAGCTTTTGGTACATCACTCTGCCATCCGGCATATAAAGAAGACGCTGGATGCTTCGATCCCCGCCATCATCAATGGCGTAGGAATAAGTGATAGTTTTAAGGCCTATGGTCCACTGTTGTTCGCCGGTATTTGCGGCAGCTTCCTGCTCTTGTATGGCGGCCAGGGCTTGCCGCTGGGTGAGTGTCTCAGGATCGCGTGGCCCGTCGGACCATCTTCCGATGGCCATCCCCAACAGGAGGACGGCCGTCGAAGCGACGGCGACAGCGCACGATCGCCCGCTAACGGCCTGCGACTTTGTCGGGAGAAGCAGCGACGCGCAAATCAGGGCAATAGCAAAACTTCTGGATAACCGATAGGTTAGGGCAGCAGGGGGAAGGGTATTGGGCTGTTTCATAGTGCGGGAGTAGTAGCGCATCTGGAAAAACAGATCAAGTGCGGCAGACGCACTTTTAGGGGTTGCCCCCGTTTAACCGATATAGGGGTGACAAATCCCTATGCCCCGACGCCACCATAAGAAAACAAAGACGAGCGTAACGTCCTTCACACAAGAGATCATGAAGGATCCCTCGCTTCTTTATACGAAGTATTCTACGTCGAGCTTTGTCGCCATCGCCATCGCCGCGACGGTGTGGATTTTGTGGCGAGGCCTTCTTAGGCGGCGGCGGAGATTATCGAAAAACGGCTATATTGTCGTGGATGGCCAATTTGAGCACCGCCGCATCGCGCAAGCTGTTCTCGGTCGAAAACTCCGTAAAGGAGAGGTAGTTCACCATATTAACGGCAAAAGGACGGACAACCGCGAATCAAACCTTTGTGTCATGCGGGACTATGCCCACGATGAATTTCATGCGTGGCTTCGGTGGAAAAAAGAGCAAGATGGTCGGTACCCACCGCCGAAATATCTGCGTGCCGTGTTGCGCGATAGGTATCAGGGGATCCTCCTGAGAACGTTGCCCAATGATCTGCCGCCGCGTGATTTTGACTCTGAGTCAGATCGCGGCGGAAAAGCTTCTTAGCAAGGCCTGGTTATCGGTAGAAGTGTCGGAACGACCGCTTACTCAAGCCGCCGCCGCAAGCGATCCGTTCTTTCCTGGATTTCCTTCAACTGACTGCTTAATTCATCGAGACGCCGTGCGATTTCTGTACGCTTGTCTAACGATTGAGGCGACGTTGTTTCAGCTAAAGTGTCATGAATAAGGATACCGGTCAGATTGCCCCGATGGATGCTGCGAAATGTCTCTCCACTTTGGGGTACGGTGAACGTAAAATCGCCGCCGCTCACTGTAATCGACTTCCCCACGAAATCCCTCAATGGGCGAATTTCTCTTTTTAGTTCATAGGGCATTTTGTTCTCAAATCGAGTATCAAAATCACGTTGATTGTAACCATCAAATACCAAAGAACTGTCAAAGGCGTATTCCAGGCCACTCTTTTCATCAACGAAAACAAGCCGTCCGTGCTGATTGCCATTGGTAGGCGGCTGAAATTTGAGCCGCCCGGTAAGCTCTTCCCACCTCGATTGTGGGACGTAGAACTCATCGTTGGGAGTGGCGGAAAGATTCAACCCCAACACGGCGATGGTTCCGAGTGGGACTTGCGAAGTGTTTTTGAAAAGAGGTTCTTCCAACCATCCGCTACCAGCCGGCAAAATTTGGAAGCCGTTAGTTTGTTTGATGGGGAAACTTGAGTAAAACTTTCGCTGTTGTGGATCGATGTGAATTTCGGTCTTGAGAGTGGAATTGTATTGGTAAAGCTGATTATTGAATACTAGCCAATTGCCGGGGCGGTCGGGCCCCAGTAGCCCATTTGAGGCCAGAGCGGTCTCTGCCATGAATCCATACACGCTCATATTTCCAGTAATATGGTAGTAATGACTAACAAAAGAACCTATGGCGGCTCCGTCCTCCGTCTCTCCCAAGACCCAGGAAGTGATTCCTTCGTGATAGAGCGTGCCGTACCATCGCTCAAATACGGCGCGCGCCGCGCCAGAATGGCAGTGGGAACCGTGGTGGTAGAACCTGCGAAGCGGTCCCAAACCGGCGGCGTTTCGACGACGTACTATTTCTTCGTAGAGCGTTTCGAGCTTAAAGCGACATGCTCTGTCGGTACAAAGATAGGCTTGTTGACCGTTTCCATCGTAGCCGCTCGTCCCATGGGAAATTAGTTCCATGAAGAGTGTCCCCTTGATGCCCGCATGCACGGCAGCATCGCCCACCAGTTGCAAAAAGTCGTTTTCGCTAGCGTGCACAGTTGCCGTAAAGCGATCAAAGCCGAGTTTTAGAAACAGCGCTTTGGTCGTATTTGACGTTCTGCGGTCGGCGTCTTCCCAGGATTCCTTGGCAAAATCCAGCGCTCTTCTGGGAGGCAAATTTGGAAACGGGTTCTCCTTTGGATAGTAGTCATAATCCGCTATGAGGTAGACTGCTACGTTGTGTTCGCCGTAAGGCAATTCATCGCTTCGCTCAGCAACGAAAGACCAGGCTGTTGGGTTTAGCCAGATGAAGCAAAAGAG
>JAGQZV010000010.1 GCA_020435295.1 Bdellovibrionales bacterium
AAAGAAAAGTTAACCCTCAAGGACCTTATTGCGCGTCAGTCAATTACCCCCGCCGCTGCAAGGTTCATTGATGTTTGTATATATCTTAAAAAGAACATCATGATTTCAGGCGGTACTGGTTGCGGTAAAACGACCATTTTGAATATTCTAGGCGGGAGAGTTCCGGCCGGGGAACGTATGGTTATCCTGGAAGACTCCTCGGAATTGAAGATCGACAACGACCATGTAGTTTATTTCGAAGCGCGGCCTGCGGATGAATACGGCAAAGGACTGGTCACGCTTCGGGATTTGGTAAAATCATCCTTGCGTCTACGGCCAGACCGCGTAGTTGTCGGAGAGGTGCGTGGGGGCGAGGCTCTGGATCTTCTGAACTCCATGAATACCGGACACTCGGGTTCCATGGGGACCGTCCATTCCAACAGCCCGAAGGAGTGCCTCACGCGCTTGGAGACGTTGGCGTTGATGAATGACGTGGAAGTGCCTGTCACCGCCATCCGCGCCCAAGTTGCTAGCGCCATCAACATCGTTATTCAGCTGTCTCGGCTTTCTGATGGGTCCCGCAAAACCACTCACATTACGGAGTGTACGGGAATGGACTTAAACGGAAATTACACGGTGAACCCGATCTTTCTTTTTACACAGACCGGCAGGAAAGAAGACGGTACAGTTCTTGGTTCTCTAGAGCCGACAGGAAATCTTCCAACATTCATGCGGGAGATAGAGGTCAATCAACTTCCATTCAGCCGAGAGATCTTGCTTCGTGGCAAGAAATCGGCTGCCTAGGGCGACAGCTCGTGGCCACTAGGCCCATCGGTATGTCCGATTTCACCGAAATCAAACACGCGCTGCGGTTCCGAATCGATCAGATCTAGATACCCTGAAAGGGTATCGCGAAGCGACGCAATATTCTCGTCATACGCTCCGATGCTAAACTTCGTTCGAACGTCCGTTTTTTCCGCGTGTATGAATCCATAGTTTTCCAACATTTGAATTGCAGTCGAGAAATTTTGAATGGAAATCGATTCCGCAAACCGCAGTTCGCGACGCTCTCTCAATGAGATGGCATAACGGGTAATGCTCTGGATGAGGGCCTTCTTCTCAAAAGTGCCCGATCCGATTTCTTTTATGGCATCCAAAGCAACAAGATAACTTTCTAGTAAATATCCCGGGCTAGCAGTGTAAACCGTCATGTCCTGAAGTTTTTCGAACGTGGAAGCGATTGCAGAAAACCTGGTCCCATTTCCCTCGTTTTTGGGTAGAAAATATTCGAGCAAGTGAGCGATCTCCTCTCGAAACTCCAGAGTTGGATTGAAAAAGAAATCAAATTTTAGGAGGTTTCGGAGCTCAACGGCATAGTCCAGGAGTTGTTCCTCGTTGTATTCCTTGTGCCGGGACGCCATCTTCATCGCGGCTAACAATGCGATACCAGGTAGGACAAGAGCGTGTATAGCGTTGTTCTTGTAATAGTTAAGTAGCGTTCTCTTTGGCTCTTCGCAGAAATAGAGACGCGGTACTGTATCTTCTGCGCTCCCGATCACACCCCGGCGTTTTTGGGTTCGAACGATTTGTTCGATTGCCCGCTTTACTTCCGAGTCTCTGGCAACTGTCATGGGGATAGTAGCCCAGAGAAGGTAGCTAGATACCATCGAGGAGAGCCGCAGGATATCTTCCAGAGAAAGAGTGGAAACTCCGTGATTTAGCAAGATTGTAGAAACGATCGCCTTTGGGGTAATTGGGGTTACGTCGCAGATTGACTTAGAAACGCGGAAAGCAGTTTTTTGCAGCATTAACGTCTGGGTTTCGCCCCGTTCCGTGGAGAGATCGCTAATTTCCTTCACTGAGAGAAAGGGAGCGAAACGTAAATAGACCCGCCCCATCTTTCGTTTGACCACCCTACGAGATTTAAAGAGAGCAGCCGTCGACTCCTCCGTTTTTTTCTTTCCACCCAGCTCCTGGGAGTACGTTCCTTCCTCAGGGACTTCATCGTAGGTAATTGAAACGGGAATCAACGCGATGTCTTCAACAATGTGATTCTGGAAGCGCTCCAGGACTGTCTTGAGTATTCCAAACGCGGGAGGGAGCATTTTCCCCGATCGGCTACGTGTTCCCTCGATGAAAAACTTGAAGGGGGTTCGGTTCTTAAGAATGTATTCAATGTATTTTTTTAGGCACAGTCCGTACAGCTCATCTCCTCGAAAGGATCGGCGGATGAAAAACGCGCCGGCGGACCGTAGGATGGTGCCCACCGGCCAGAACGATAGGTTTACCCCCGCTGCGATGTGCGGGGTAACGATATCGTTGTCAAACAACACATATGGCATCACAAGGTAATCAAAGTGGCTACGGTGGCAGGGTATAAAAACCACCGCGCGCTTGCGCATTACTTCCCGTACTACTTCTATCTCTTCGGCTGAGTAGATGACCCCATCAAACACCTTAGTAAATAGCCACCGCAAAAAAACATACAAGACTTCGACGGTGCGTACTTTGTAGTTTGCGACGATTTCCGTAAGATCTTTGTACGCTCGCTGCATTACTTTTTTTGGATCGATGCCCTCGACTTTAGAGAGCCGGTCAATGGTTGCCTTTATTTCGGGGTCGCGCAGAATTGACTCCTTGACCAGGTTGGGCGAGTCGTAACGAGGGCCTAGAATTATTCGCATCTCTTGTTGCGTCAAAACGAGGATTTTTCTGCGTGTGGCCTTCGCAACGCGAATGGCTTCCGATGCTTCAAGCATCTCGGTTGTATCAGTAGCCGAAGAGTGCATGTCGAGTGGATCCAGGGCGCGAACGGTGGAGTCGCGCCGCTGGCGAAGTAGGTAGTAGGTTTTGCCTAGGAGATTTGGTCTGGAGCTGAGGCCCAAAAGGTATTCGAAGGGCCTTCGCTTTGCGCCACGCACGTACTTTCGCCAAAGTATAAGTACTGGCACCAGATGGAAGCTTGTCAACGTACCTGTTGGCGCCAACTCTTTGTAAATGCCGGCAAGCACATTCTCCGATGGCGTCGGATCAAACGGGCGCTTGGGTTCTCGGGAGGGGCAAAATAGTAGGCGCGGTCCCGTTTCCGAAGAGAGGAACAAATCGGAATACTTCTTGTGCCGGAAAAGAATCTGAAGAAAGTAGAGCGGCTTGGAAAATAGCAGTATCCTCTTGCGGTTCGCAACCAGTACCGCTCCCAAATTGTGCTGCCGGCTCCAGCTGGAGAGAATAAGCCATTCCACAATACCGCCGTGAGTGAGGCAAAAAGTTAGGCGGCCGCTTGTAGCCATGTGCTTGAGCGCATCAGCGGGCAAGTCAAAATCGAATCGGACAAATACACGCTCCGCGACCCATTGCCAGGCCCGGTCTATCCACTGGTAAATCGTATTCAAAACACTACAGAACTACGTGGGGGGGGAAAAAATGGCAATAGCTACGCTGCTACTTTCGAGTTTCCACCTTAAAACTAGCCACACATCATAAAAAAACCCCGGCCTTTGTCGCCGGGGTTTCTAAATTGGAAGAAGGGACCCTTTAAATAGTGGTGGTGCTTTCGGCAAGAGGTCCCTTCCATATCACTCCACTTACGTTCCACTCAGCAAGAAAACTTTTTTCTTATTAGGCCAACCAGACCTTTGGACTTTGCGCATCGTATAATAACTTCAGCTTGGGCAATGTAAAGAGCAAAGATTGGGCCAGACGCACTCGTTTGGTGGGAAAAATAAGTGGTTGAAAATATGTACCTAAAATGAGTCTCCACCGGAGACGCAGCAGACGCGTCGACCGTTGTTTAGTCGGATACACGGCGTGGCGGGCGTGAAGACAGTTTCGATACGCGCGTACTTACGAGGAAAACAGCGAATTGTTCAGATTATGGCGATCGTGAAGCATTCCGTGAGAATACCGGACTCAAGTTGTCCTATTGTTTGGTTAGCGACTCGTGCAGCGATATCTTTGGGAAGCGGTTTAGATGGATGGATTCAAGAAAATCGAGCATCGCCCCTGGCGTGATGACGTCGTTGAGTATCTTGCGTTTCTGGCTGAGTGCCCACCGGCGACGCTCCGACGTCAGATTTGTGTCCACCAAATACCAGCGATCGGTCACCGCCCAGAAAGTGAGGGTAATATTTTTTAGGCGATCCCGACCCAGCAGCACGTCGCCGGAATACGTGGCTACAACCCGGTATTTTCCCTGTTTGTTCTTCTCCAGTTTTACCTCAGGGGTGCCTGCGAGCGTAATGTCGGGGAAATCAGCGTCCAGAAGGTTGGTGATACCTTCACTGAAGTGGAAGGACAGGCGATCAAACATGATCTTCAGTTTTTCCTCTGTCGACTTCAGGTAATAGCCAAATGGGTGTGCGCGGTTTGGAAACTCTCGAGCCAGTAATTGAATTCTTCCCCCTGCCTTTTCGCGCGACTCCGCGCCATTCAAGGGACCAAGCAAGAGATTGATATTGCGTACTAGGCTATCAAAGCGGGCATCATTGTCTTTGGATGTCTCATACGCGGTAAACAAAGCTGTCTCCGCTCGCTGGTAATTGGGTGGATCGTAAAGGTAGAAATCGGCTGCTTTGAGCGGTTTCTTGGCCTTCATAAGCAAGTTTCCAGCGTCTACGTAACGGCGGTTGCGGCGATAGTAGTCGATGGCTGCCTCCAATGCCTCGGTGCCGGCTGCGTCAGAGGAATCTTCTTCAACAATTTTTTCGAGGCGAGGCAATGTATCACTCGGTTTGATAATGAGT
This sequence comes from Bdellovibrionales bacterium, assembly GCA_020435295.1. GTDB lineage: Bacteria > Bdellovibrionota > FAC87 > UBA2466 > JACKAF01 > JACKAF01. The sequence continues at coordinate 4,722 of JAGQZV010000010.1, forward strand.
TCACTTAAGGCTTGGCGTACCTGCTGGGCGCGGGTGAGTCGCACGCGCAGGCCTTGTTTGGTGCTCTTTACGATACTCTGTTCGACGGAAGAAAATTTCACCTGCCAGTAGAAAATGCCAAAGCCAAGTGACGCGCAAAACGCGACAAAAAGCAGGGTCAGCCCCAGGCGAGTGGTCATGAATGCCGGCCGGGAAAAGACCGCCTCTTTTCCCTTAAAGACGGTTTCTACTTTTTGCCCCGGCGCCACAAATGTAGAGGTGGAGCTTACGTCCAGGCCAGAGGGACCGGTCGCTCGAACCGGGCGGCCCGACCGGTCACTCGCTGGAGCCTCGGGTTGGTGACTTTCGTAGCCTTCGTCTTCGGGGGTGGATAGGGCAGAAACTCCACCCGGCATGGAGGGGGTGGCCGCCGGTGGTTGTGCTGCAACCTGAGCGATCGAGGGCGGAGGAGGGGCCGCGCTCCCTCCCGCGCCTCCCAGCGCTGAAGCAAAGGCGGGAATGGAGTGGATTGCGGTCCACGCAGAGAGGCCCTCGTGCCACACGAGTGCATCGTCCGGAATGGTCTGGCTTTGAATCTTTTCGATGATATCGGCTTCGCTGTACGGCCCGGTCTGATCGCCGTCGATGCCAAGGTAGTACTGTGGGGATTCTTGGGCTACTTGGCTCATTATCCCTACATTATAGCAAACCCCTTACTCCGGGCGTGAGCCACTGTAGATAAGTATTCGAAATTAGAAAGAAATATGCCTAGAGTCTGCCGCGGCCGAAGACGCGATTGCGGGCTACCTCAAGCTGCTTCTTGCGGTACTCTTCGTGGTTGCTCTTGCCGAAAATGCTGTCGGCGTAGGACTTCACGTCCATGATTTGGATTTCGTATGGAAAGAAGATGTACTCGTGGGAGGGGACGGGTTGAGGGTAAATTTCGCTAAAAATCTGCGAGCCCCCCGGTACATGCTCGAGTTGCTCTTTGGTTAAGCTGTAGGCCTGGTAAAGCGCATTGGGGACTTTAACCAGTTCGCGGCACGTGAACTGAATGGCTCGGTAGTGCTCGCTGGTTTGCGGGTTGAGCAAACTGCCGTGCTTTCGTTTGAGCGCGATCCGCCGTTCCATTCGACGAACATACTTCGAGATATCGAAACGCTCTTTGTTTGCCCCTTTCTTGATGACCGCAATGATCCGTTCCGTTTCGGTTTTTAATTTTTCAACGTCAATCAACCAGTTTCGCGATCGCGACGGGCGAACACTTGGCGTGCTGATTATGTTCTTGTTTATCATCAGGCGGACGGCCCTCATGGCGTCAAACTTTGTTTCCGTAACCAAGCGGAATCCAATCCGGTCGTAGATGACTTCTACCGTACTCTCGGCTTTGTGAAGCATCTTGATGATCTCTCGCTCCCGGTCTTTCCGATCTTTCTTCTTAAAGAAGAGTAGTTTAATGCCGCCGCCTTCTTCCTTCTTTCCCAGGTAAATGGATCCCGTGGAACTGTCGACGTAAAGGTGGTCATCCAAGCGGCCTAGGATCTGGTTCTGGGCATGGGCGAAATAGCGGAGTCTAGGATCGTGGGCAAGATGAATGAGGACGTGCGCTACCCGTAGGATTGCGCAGGCCCATAACTGATCCGGGTTATCTTTTGACGACGCCAGCAGAAGTAGCCTTCGCACATCTTTCATCGCCTCTCGCGTACGCAGGTGCTCGGGGACTTTTGGGTACTCGGCATCCTGCAGGGTTTTCTCTATGAATTGGACGGCGTCTTCTACATATTTCCAGATAAGTTCGATATCTTTGGGATCGCTAGGATTGTAGCCGTACGCTTGGATGAAACTGGTCGCGCTTTCCATGGTTTTCACTTCCAAGTTTGGGACGTCTAGAATGGAGACGCCATCCAGGATGACCGGCAGCAGCTGCCACGGGAAACGATATTCTTTGGTGGTTAACGGCATGTGGCCCAGACTACACAACAGCTCTTTGAAGGGACAGTCTTCAATTCCCCAGCGGCGAAAAACTATGGCCGTCCTTTGCGTAAGCATAACCCATTGAAAATAAATGACTTTATTCTTTGTCGATTGCGGAAAAATCCGTTTTGCGCTAGCTTAGCGGCACTTTTTTTAACCCTCTAAATAGATCATAAGGTGAACGATGAAGTTCCATACGCGATGGATGGGTGGGGTATTGGCGATCTGGGTGCTTGCGCTTCCCGTGGCGTACTCGGATGAAGTGCCAGGTCTCGCCAGCAAGCCGCTCGCGGACGTCATCCAGGAAGTGATCGGATCGGTCGCCCGCGTAAATCCGGTGGATGGAGATTTGGCCGGGAAAAAGAGCTCCGTTGGGTCTGGTTTGCTCATCCATAATGACGGGTACGTTTTGACAAACATCCACGTGATTGGAAACGCCACGAAAGTGAGGATCAAATTTCCCGGGAAGCGCGGAGTAGAAACATCCGAAATTTTTCGCGATGAGCGTACCGACGTTGCCGTCATGAAGTTGAAGCCCGAAGCTGTTAACGGAATTCGGGTTATCGAACTGAATAGCGCGGAAGATATTCGCCTTGGTACTGAGGTTTTTGCAATTGGTGTGCCGTTTGGATTCGATAGCACTGTGTCCAGAGGGATCGTAAGCGGGAAAGAGCGTTATCTGGATGTGAAACCGTATGTAAATTACCTTCAAACTGATGCAGCTATTAATCCCGGCAATAGCGGTGGTCCACTGTTGTGCTGTGCTGATGGCAAGTGCATCGGAGTAGTGAACGCGATCCACACCAACTCCGGTTCCAATATCGGGCTTGGGTTTGTCATCTCCGGTGAGCAGGCCAAATTCGTCGTCGACCAGCTGATCAAGAATGGAAAAGTTATTCGAGGCTATATGGGAGCGGCCTTTGGTGAGCTGACCGAAGAAGAATTCGATGCACTTGACGTTGATAACGGCGTCAAAGTAACGCGTTTGGTGGATGGTGAAACTCCCGCCCGACTGGCAGGGCTAAAAGTGGGAGATGTCGTATTGAGGTACCAGGGAAAACCGGTAACATCCGTGAACATGCTAATACAACGAATTTCGAGTACCCCTCTTAAGAGTAAAATTGAGATGGTGGTATTTCGTGATAGCGAAGAAATTACCCTCTTAGTTGAGATCCAACAACATCCCGAGAAGAAATAGCTTCCGGATTTTCCTGTATCGGTGCTTCCCCACTAGCCAGTCGCTCGCGGACTGTATCTTCCAGCTGCTTGGCTAACGCCGAAAGACTTACGTCGTGTCCGGCGTTCGTAAGAATAGCAAAGCCCAAGCCCTCTTCAGGATATAGATTCAAGCGAGATCTCGCTTTCTCTTGGGAGCCGTTGTGCGAGACTTTCTTGTGCCCATCTACTGTAGTGTAGACATTCCAACCAACGCCGTAACTAATGCGGTTTCCGTTGTTAAGTTTCGTTCTCGTCCACAGTTCAGTTTTTTCAGCCGGTGTGAGCAAGTCCTCTCCCATGACCGCTACGGCGTAGCGGCTGAGATCTTCTATGGTTGAAATGAATCCTCCGGCAGCGAGTTTCCAGGAAACGTCGTTGTCGGCGTCTAGGACAAAATTGGTACCGACTGCAATGTAGCCCTCTGCGCGGTGGGGTGCCATGTCCCACAGGGTATCAGGACGTAGCGTAGTGAGCTTGGCGGGGCTCGCGATCCAGTGTTGCGTGAGGTTCGCAAAGCTTTCGCCAAGTATTTTTTCCAAGACTACCCCCGCCAGATTAAAGCTGGGGCTTGAGTAGCGGTAGGAATCTCCCGGAAAAGAAACCAACGGGTTCCCAACCCAATACTTGAGCGCCCATTCCATTCCGGTGTTGGCAAGTGGGTTGTTGGTAAGTTGATAGGGCGGTGTGGGGGAACTCTTGCCGTTGGAATAGTGTTGCATTCCGCCGGTATGGCTGAGCAGCTGGCGGAGCGTAACATGGGTGGAAGGGGGCAAAACCACTGGGTTCCCGTGGTCCATGTATGTTGAAGGCAGGATGTAATCTGGGTAATAGGTGCGAATATCAGCATCTAGATCGAGATAGCCCCTTTGGTGTGCTTTTACGGCGAGGATACCCACGAGTGTTTTGGAGATTGAGGCCCACCTGAATCTGGTTAGGTTCGGATCAACGTCCCGTCGCAAAGCGATGTGTTCTTTCCCATAGCCTTTAAGGTAGGCAATTTTATTGCCGTGTAGAATGCCTAGTCCCAGCCCGGGAATTTTGCTGACGTTCATGTGGGCGGTTACGATTTGATCGATCTGGACATCTTGGGCGTACAGCTGCGGAGTCAGTACGAGGAGTGCAACGAGAAGAAACTTGATTTGATTTTGGCTTCGCCCCATGCGCCGATCCGTGGAAGTTAGGACCATAGTATGCCCAACCAGTGCAATTGCAAGATGGGATCCATAGTCCCGCGCACACGGAGCGGCGTGTTAAGTGTGTTTTTTACCGGCTGCTGGTGTCAAAAAGAAGTATTGAGTGTTAAATGTCGCTTAGAAAGGCATGATGGGTATGTGAAAATGGAACAGAAAAAATACAACCGAATCGCAGCGAGTCTCTTAAAAAAAGACGACAACGTGGGCGCCGGAAAGATGTTTGGTAAAGAGTGTTTGAAATTTAAAGGTAAAGCCTTTGCTGCATTTCACCAGAAAAAGATGGTCTTTAAAATTGCTGGCAAGGCTCACGAAACGGCGATGGGGCTCAAAGGTTCAAAGCTTTGGGATCCATCAGGCAAGAAAAGACCCATGAAAGAATGGGTGCAAGTACCAGTCGCACATGAAAAGGATTGGCCCAAATTAGCAGGCCTGGCCTTGGAGTACGTTAAGAACAGCCGTACGGTTCCGGAGACGCCTCGTGAAAGCAAGAAACTGTGAATGTTGTTACCTATTGGAAATCGCGACAAAAAAAGTAACGCTGAACGTATTGTTGCGGTAGATTCGGATTGCTACAATCTTGGGTACATGAATTTAAAGCGCACACTCACGTTCTGTATCCATACACGGAATCGTTTTTGGCAGCTTTCGAAGACTCTTCCGAAAAATTTGGGCGACAACCACCGGGATCGGCAGCAAGTAAATTTTGTACTGGTGGATTTTGAAAGTAGCGACCAGACGGTGACGTGGGTCACGCAAAGTTTTCCAGAATACCTAGCGAGCGGTTTTCTGAGTCTCTTCCGCGCCCCAGCCCTTGAGCCATATCAAAGATCTCTTGCCAAGAACACGTCGCTTTCGCAAGGGACGGGTGACATCTTAACCAACTTGGATAGCGACAATTTCACAGGGCCGCGCGGAGGCCTCCACGTGCTAAATGTGTTTCGTTCTCATACCGGCCCTATCGTGTATCACCAATGTTCAAGGGCAGGAAATGGATCTACTGGCAGGATTTCCACGCTACGTGAACACTTCTATGGAGTGGGGGGATATGACGAGCGATTTCAGCCCTATGGGTACGAGGACCACGATTTTATTCGTAGGGTAGTAGCAAAATATGGTGCACTCGTTGTCCCACAGAAAATTTCTCGCACGCGTCGTATTTGGAATGCGGTGCGATGGAAGGGCATCTTTGCCAACCGCTTCAATAGGGCCGTGCCAAACGAACGACCAGCGAACGACGATGATCTTGCGCCAGACTGGGAAGAAATGAACGCCGCTAATCATTTGCTTTCTATTCAAAACCTCCGTGCGGGAAAACTTGTTGCAAACTCCGGTAACGTGGGGGCACCGAAGGTCTGGAAGTATACAGATGGCGAATTTGTTGAGCAGGTGCACGTAACCGAGCGAACCCCGGCTGTTGTCGGCTAAGCTATTTGTGGGGATGAGTCACCGCCGGCCAGAAGTGTCTCACCAATAACTGGTAGTTGGATAACAAATCTCGAAAAGAATACCATCGGCGTTCCTTCCAATAGGAAGCCACCTCAGGGTGATCCACAATGCGAATGTTTAGTTCGCGGCAAACCCATCCGATGGTCCAATCGTGACTAGTTAGTCCGCTTTTGGCCCGCAGTTCCTGCTTCGTTCCAGGATCCGCCCACGCAAGTATTGGTGGCTTAAGTCTGGGATCTAGGAAGAGTCGCGAAGCGTGCATCATGGACGCGGCAGCGTGGTTGATGATGGTACACCCTCCTTGGATGGAGACGAGGTCGGGAGTACTACCCGCGAGTTGACGGGTTCCCATAACAAGAGGCTCCCGAGTTTTAGGTAGATACCAGAATCGTCTTTCAACGCGAGTGTCAGCATCTATTTTGATCAAAAAGTCCGAGGGCTGCGCAAGATAGTGATCGAGTAGGCGGTGAACGACTTCGCCTCCCCTTTCTACTCCGAAGAGGCGCTCCCCATAATAACACTCACCCCCGAACTGGTTTGCGATTTGTTCGATTTCTGGGTTGGGATCTCCGTCCGAAATAAGGAAAAGGCGCGATTTGGGATAGTGTCGACGAAGCGCGGTGAGACAAGTAGGCAGCTGCTGTTGGTCCTTATAAACCTGAATGTGCCAAGTGATATTAGTCACGGGAACAGAAGTTCTAGCTTTTCTTTTCCGCTACTTTCCATTCGGAAACACACATTCAAACCGTGTTGGTTCTTAGAAAAAGTTTCGAAGGCCTCTTGAGCAAATCCTCTATTGGAGATTAAGGCGAGCTCTTTTGTTACGTTGACTTGCGCCGACACTTTTCCGTGCACATACAGGGTGTACGAATATTCGAGGGTGGAGTCGGAGAGGGTGTAGTCTGTTAATTCACTAAAATAGCCGCGAAACTGCTGACTACCGTAAGCCGTTTCGAGATTTCCTAGGCATGAGTTCAGGTCGAAACCCCAAGAGAGAGTGGAGCAAAATAGAAGTAGGACGGCTAAATGGATTCGGTGCACGTATCATCCCCCAGTTAAGTGGAGAAGCTAACGTAAAGGCGGAGAGGCCGTCACGCCGACCTGCATCGGAGACGGAGGGATCTGCAGACCACATCTCGTCGCAAAACGATTTAACTAGGTCTTCGAGTGCAAGCTGGGCCGGAGTCCGCTAAACTTGAAACATCAGGGTCGACGATGTGGCGATGAGGGCTTTTTTGGGAATGGGGGAAAGATGCGTGCAACAAATCAATCTGGGGTAACCCTGCTTGAACTTCTGATCGCAGGGGTCATTGCGGGAATTCTTTTTGTCGCCTACCAGTATTTCACGGGGCCAAGTTCAGTGGGCATTAGCGGCGAATCTATGCAAGTGGGTGAGGCCACCTATTCCCCAGTTGTCGGCCAAAACCAGGAGGTTCTCCGTCAATGGGCGCGGCTCGGGCGGACCGGGTCTCGCTCGCCAGCCAATATTTTGCAGCTCAAAGAAGAAATTGCGCAAGCAGTCGGCATCAAACCGGAACACGTTGTGTTGTATGTCAATTCGAACGGGAGTGCTATTGCGGCGGGCGGCCTTTTCGTTGGAGAAAAAAATATTGTCCTCAAACCCAAAGCGATCTTAACGCGGACGGGCGAGTGGATCAAAATCCCCGCGGTAGAGTATAAGAAATCGGACAGCGCTCCGCCCACCTACTTCAACAATGTCACTTTTCTGGGAGTCTGGAACCACCAGGGAACTGAAAGAGTGGTGCTGATCCGAAGAGACGATACCGGGGGGATGTTTAAAGGGAAGAAGTTTCCGTATTCCTATGTGCATCATTTTGCTGTGGATGGAGTGGACTGGGAGTCGCAGCTGACCCTTGGGAAAACGCTGAAGGGTTGGAATACCCTCCGAGGTACCGTGCGAAGTGATGCGGGGGAATCCCTGGAGCTCGTTGCCCACGTGATGCCCGTGGAGCTGACGGAGTATGGGCGTACCCCGCCTACTTCTACGATTGGTGGTGAAAGCATGATTACCTACGCACCCTGATGGGAGGGATTCGACAAACACCGGAGAGGGAGGGATTCGACCTCGAAGCCGTAGCGGAGAGAACGAATCACCAAACACCGGAGAGGGAGGGATTCGAACCCCCGGTCCCCTTGCGGGGACAACGGTTTTCAAGACCGCCGCTTTCAACCACTCAGCCACCTCTCCAAAGGGCCCCCAAAATAACCCTTGGCGCCCTAAACTACAATTCGAAACGCAGTCCTGCTCGGTAGGCGTCGTGTGAGAGGTTGGGTGATCCGGCAGGGCCAATCGATCGGCTCTGCGTGTATTCCACCACGAGATACGTGGAATTTATTCCCACACTGCGATCTAGCTTTCGACTCGCCTCGGGATCGATTTTGCTCAAACAGATTTCTAGTCCCAGGGAGAGGTCTCGACCATAGTACGCTCGTGTTCCTGGTACTTCCGCCCCGGTCTCCGAGGTTTGCCTCACCCACAAAACGCTGGCGCCCGCCTTCACATACGGTACGAGTACTTGCTGGTGAACGTACTCGGCGCGGTAACTCAAAAAGCCTTCGAGGGGGAGTACATTTAACGATGCGTAGCGGTTCCCGCTTAGTGGGACGTTGCTAAGGCCGAAAACGCCAGCTGTAGCGAACCCGATCCCGAGTTTGCCCAAGCTCTTAACTGGCAGCCACTCGAAGGCGACGTGTACGGCGTGGCCTAATTGCGAGTTAGTATCTGCGTCCGTAAACGCGTAGTTTCTATAGTCGACTGCCGAATAGTGGATATCCAGGCCGAAATTCAGGGGCGACTCCATCATGGTCGCGGTTTCTGTGGTGAAACCCCATAGTTGTAGTGAAAAAAAAGTGCCGCAAATGCCCAAAAGAGCTTTCCATTTGTTCATGAAAATAGTCTAGCTTAGGCCCAAAAGCCTTTCATGGCGCGCCAGGGTAAAGCTTTGAGATACCGAAAGGAAATTTGCGGTAGGGTGGGAATATGGTAAAAAGAAGCCCGTTTTAATAGGCGTGGAGACTAAACGATGTCAGTTTTGTTGACCCTTTTTGGGGCGGTAGTGGGCACGGCGACCGTGCTTTTTGGATTTTATGCGCTGGTCTTGGGGGTCCTAAGTGTGCGCGCCCGCGCTGCCAGGCCGAAATTTGGGATTGCGGCAACGGGAGATAAGGGTCAATTCGCCTTTTGGTTTAGTTGGGACCCCGCTGTCTACGCCATCGAGGCGTACCGTATGACGGTAAATGTACTTTCCCCCAGCGCCGTTCAGAAAGAAATGCGGTTTACAGTAACAATGGATCCTCCGGCAAAGGCACCGTTTTGGCAGCCTGTAATTCTGCCGCAGGGATTTAGGGAGATGTTGGCCGACGACTCCATCAAATCACGCGAGGCTTTGATTACTGTCAGCCTGCGCACTACTGACGAGCTCTGTTTACATAAAACCTTTTACGTTGGTTCGTTTAGAAAACTTTTGGCGTCCAAGCCTGGCAAAGCAGCGGGCTTGAGTAAGCTGGAACCAGCCGAACAGGATGCTCCCTCGGTCAGCTCGCTCGACTACTCGGAACTTGTAGTGCGGAAGGACAAACTGAAAAACCTAATCGCCCAGGCCAAAGCGAAGGCCGCAGCCAAGAAGCCCGCGGAGCCCAAAAAGGAAGCTCCTAAGCCCGCGCCGGCCGCTGAGGACAAGCCGGGTGTGGCGGAAGGTAAAGTCTGATGGGTACCGAAGACGAGGAAATCAAGGTTATTGATCGGCGGTTTTCGTCGAAGGATGCGAAAAACGAGACTAAAGAATCAGAAGGCGAAGGCTTTGTGATGAAAGAGTCGGGAGAGCCCGCATCTTCTAGCCATGTTAGGGAAGTTGATTTTTCTACCTTCGTATTTTCTCTAGCAACCGGTGCTTTGATTAATTTGGGGTTGTCGCCGGATCCCATTACGAAGAAAACCCAAAAGGATGTGAATCTCGCCAAACAGGACATAGACATTTTGGCGATGCTCATGGAAAAAACACGCGGAAATCTTAACAATGAAGAAGCGGAACTTCTTACTAGTTTGCTAACCGAAGTTCGTTTGCGCTACGTCGAAGCTACTAAGTCTAAAAGCTGAGCCCGATGTCCATCAAGAAGGACGGGAGTACTGTAGGAATAGTGAGCGATGCGAGACTCTGCGGTGTTGTATAGAAGCCTTGTGCCCCGACGCCAATGCCAAAATTCAATCCCCAACTCCACCGCCATCGGTGCCCGAAGTAGAGCATTCCCGAAAATCCTACAATTGCTTCAGAGATTGAACCCTGCTGAGCTCGGAGATCGTACGCAGCCACTCCTAGTTCAACGTACCACCCAGTGAAAGGTGCTGCCGAATACCAGTTAAACGAAAGAACGCCTCCTGGGCCGATGAACTGCCCGTTTTGCGTTGGCAGAGTCATGTGAGTGACTCCCAAACCAAGTGCAAAGTGTTGAGTCAGAGCCTGTTGAAAATGAAAAAATGGGAAGACGAGATTTAGTCCTATTGTGGCAGCATTGAGTGGGTAGATGTCGTCTCGCAAGAGCTCATAGTGATTAAGTTCAGGTTTTGCTTCTGCGACAGTCTTGATCGGGGCCTGCGGAGTTGACGCGGGCGCTCGTTGCCAATTCTTTGCGCTCACCAAGGCTCCAATCGCAATGGGGACGCGGCGAAAGCGGACGCTAACAAACGTCCCCTCCTTGCCCTCGTTTACCTGCGGGCGGGTGGGGCGCGTAGCGTGCGTGTCGATCTCCAGTTTGGCATAGCGCGCCAGAACTTCCGTAATCCTTCCGCAAGCAACAGGGTTGTCCGCTGTCCCGACGCAGGCACTTTCTCCGCGCAACCAACGTTTTGCCCCGTCGTGAGAAACGTACACCCACGCGAAGTCCGGTCCGAGCTCTATGACGCGACTAGCCATTGCTGGCACCGCACAAAAAACCGACAGAATTAAAACAAACGAGCGCATGCTTTCAGAGTCTCAGTTCTCTTATCGAAAGATTTGAATAAAAAGATGAGCTTAGAAGACCCAGCCGATATCAGCGATCGCGACGGGCAGAACTCCGGAAAATCCCAAGTCCAAAGTATCGAGCTGGTTGAAGAGGAACCATTGCACGCCCCCAGCCAGCGCGAAGTTGAACCCACTTCCAAAACGCCAACGCCAGCCAAGAGTGGTGTGTGCGATGGGACTGGTTTTCCTCTCCGTGCTCGCCCCCACGTTGCCGCGGTACAGACTTAAACCCGCGCCGACTTGTGCCCAAAACCCGCTATAGAGGTAACTGCCGTAGTAGTTAAGACCCAAATAAATCGCAAACCCGTCCAGTTGTCCGAGCGCCGTACGTTGGCGGAAAATCAATGTGGGCATGATGCTCATAGAGAAATTTGGCAAGATGGACTGCTGGATGTTTAGCCCAAGCCCCTGCCAATGCGATGAGATAGTAAGATCCGCCAAGTTGAACCACTCGTGCGGGTTCGCCTCAGTCCGGATGAAAAACCGCTGCTCCTCTGATGCGGTTGGAGTTTCTCGAAACTCAACCAAAGAACCCTTTTTAATCTGACTCTTGCGGGAATCGATGCGGCCAAATGCTGCCCGATCTTTTGTTTTGACCACTTTGCCACAGGCCACTTCGTCTTCATCTTGGATGATGCAGAAGTTTTCGTTTACCGCCCAACTTCGATCGTCTCCATTACTTATGGCAATCATTTTCTGGCTGGAGGTGACAAGCATTACGGTGCTTGCATGCGCTCTGGCACCGGCTATTAGTAAAATGGACACTAACAGTAGCTTGGGCATAAAAAGTACGATAAAAACGAATCTCTGTTAAACGTTAACACTGGCCGGTTTTTGCGGCAACTGATGCTTGGGGTTGTGATGGAACGAGTCATTGATCTGATCAAGTCGTCAAAAAGCCCCCTAATTACGACACACCATCACCCGGACGGCGATGGCTTAGGATCACAGGTTGCTTTGTACTCGGGATTGAAGCAGCTAGGCAAAAGAGCCCTGGCGATGAACGCAGATGCCGTTCCACCCAAGTTCAAATTTTTGGATCCGTCGTACTCTATTCAATGCTACCGATCGCCCGCGGACGTTAAAGGCGTGGACCTTGTGCTAGTTGCGGATACCGGAGACTGGCGAATGCTTGGAAGCTTTGCCGAACCGCTGCAAAGGATTGGTTGTCCCGTCATTTTCTTGGACCACCACCCACCGGTACAAAAAGCGAGTTCAGCGATTCATTGGGTGGACGTAAATTGCCAGGCGACCGGGGAATTGGTCTTTTCTCTACTAAGTTCGTTGGGGGTTCGTCTGGATCCGACGATGGCTACAGCCATCTACGCCGCCATGATTACGGATGCAAGTGCTTTTAGGTTTAGAGGGACTACCGAAGGGTTTCACAAGACATTGGGTGAAATCCTCGAAATCAACGTTGATGTAGAGAATGTCTACCAGCATCTGTATGCCCAAGACAGTGTGGCGAAGGTGAGGCTGTTTGGCCATGTCCTTCGGGAGGTGGAGCTCCTCGAACAACAACAGGTCGCTGTACTGACGATCCCTGCCGCGTTGCGAGAAGAAATTGGGGCTACGATAGAGGACACACACTCTTTTGTGGAGCACCTTACGTTGATGAAAGGGGTGCGTGTTGGTGTCCTGTTCCGCGAAGATCCGGGCGGCCTTGTGAAGGTCAGCTTGCGAAGTGTTGATGTTTCCGTCCTGGCGCTCGCAGAGCAGTTTGATGGGGGAGGGCATCCGTTTGCGGCCGGCATGCTCGTCCCGGGAACGCTGGACCACGTTAAACGCGATGTGCTCAATGCCGTTCGCCAGTGTTTGAAAGACGGGGCGAATTGCTGACGCTGCTTGGCGCTTGCCAGCCGTGTAAGCCGCTCCTATACTAACTAAGCGTTTTGCGACTGGTACGTAAATGGCCTCCATAAAAGAAGTTAAGAAATTAGTTGGGCAGCTCTTTGTAGTGGGTTTTGACGGGTATTCGGTCCCCACCGACTTTGCTGAATTCATCAAATCCTACAACCTTGGTGGCGTGATCTACTTTAAGAAGAATGTCCAGTCGCCGGGCCAGTTGGCCGAGCTTAGCAATGAGCTCCAGTTCACCTACCGCCAACCGGAGGCACCGCCTCTTTTTATCTCGATCGATCACGAAGGCGGTAAGGTAAATCGTCTAGTAAAACCCTTTACGAAGTTTCCGGGGAACGATCACCTCGGCGAGCTGGGATCGCCTAAGATTGGGTACGATTTTGGTGCGATTCTCGCTAGGGAGCTTAAAGCCGTTGGGGTAAACGTAAACTTTGCGCCGGTAGTGGATGTTTACACGAATCTGGAAAATACGGTTATTAAGAGTCGTTCGTTTTCGAGCGATCCGGAAGTGTGTGCCAAGCTTGGTTCGGCGGTAGCGCGTGGGATTCAACGAAATGGTGTGATGGCGGTGGCCAAACATTTTCCGGGTCATGGCGACGTTAAAGAAGATTCTCACTTCAAGCTTCCTCGCTGTGACAAAAGTGTGCAGGAGCTCGAAGCTTGCGAGTGGATCCCGTTCCGTCGGGCCATCCGCGGGCGTATAGACGGTGTAATGACTGCGCACATACTGAATAAAGCGCTGGATGCAGAGTTTCCAGCCACACTTTCGGAAAAAACCATCCAAACCTACCTCAGAGATTCGATGAGGTTTAGCCGCGTCGTTTTTTCTGATGATATGGAAATGAAGGCCATTGCTTCGGAGTACACGGTTGAGCAAGCAGCAGTGTTAGCGGTAAATGCCGGCTGCGATTGCCTGATTTACAAAGGGACGACCATTCCGATCGAAGCGGTGGAGGCGGTCATCAAGGCAGTAGAGGAAAAGGCCATCCCGCTGGCAAAGATTCAAGAATCCGTTAAGCGGATTGAGGCCGCAAAGAAGTTATATTGCGATGTGCGTAGACCTGTCGATGTTACGAAGGTCAGTCAGCAGATCGGTTTGCCAGATCATTTCAGACTGGCCGACATCATCACAAAAAAAGAAATTCCAGACTCCTACACCAGTACCGCAAACGTTTAGAGCTAGCAGGTGGTGAAAAGTTCGGGTTGTTCTAAAGAGCTCTCGATACTTTCGCAGATGTATTCCAGATCTTCACCCTTGTGCTTCCAGTCCAGGCCGTCGGCCTCAACCGTGAGCACTTTCCCTATCTTGTAGTTGGAAATCCACTCGTCATAGCGCTCGTTCAGGCGGGCTAAGTAGTCGTCGGAAATATCCTGCTCGTAATGGCGTCCACGCTCCCGGATTCTTTCCTTTAGTCCATCCACGGATCGGTGTACGTAGACGACCAGATCGGGCGGTGTCAAAAACTGAACCATGTTTTCGTAAAGCTGCAGGTAGTTTTGGTAGTCTCGGGTAGACATGTTTTCAGAGTCAAACAACGTTCGCGCGAAGATGTGGACATCCTCATAGATAGAGCGATCCTGAATCGCCGAAGAAGAGCTGCGGGTGATTTCCTGGTGCGCTTGAAAGCGCTTGGAAAGGAAAAATATTTGTAGCTGAAGCGACCAGCGTCGCATATCGCTGTAAAAGTCGGCCAGATAGGGGTTGTCGTTGACAACCTCGTAATAGGGCTGCCATTGGTAGCGTGCTGAAAGTAGTTTCGTAAGGGTGGTTTTCCCCGAACCAATATTTCCTGCAATGGCAATGAATCTTTTTGACATGTTTCCGTATTACCCCAAGCCGAACTCAAAACTTTTACTTCGGAAGAGAGGGGATCGTCAACTCTTTGGGGGCTTGGGCCGTACGGCGCACCTGACATTGCAATTTGGAGGGTACTTCCTGTAGTCTAGGCCCCCAGCATGTGTCCCACAGGCTGGGACGGGGGGGGAGTAAGTTTATGAGTTTGAAAATAGAAGAAATTAAGATCGACGGGTATGAGCGGGTTGTCTACGCTCAAGTTCCAGAAGTTGGGCTATCGGCGATTGTCGCCATCCATAACACCAACCTTGGGCCCGCTTGTGGCGGCATCCGACTCCTTCCGTACGCGAGTAAAGAAGAGGCGCTTCGTGATGTTCTGCGCCTTTCCAAAGGGATGTCCTATAAATCCGCATTGGCGGGCGTCTGCTTTGGTGGTGGAAAAAGTGTCATCATCCAGGATCCCAGTAAGAAAGATCCGGCTCTTTTCCAGGCTTTTGGGGAGTTCGTGGCCTCGTTTGGCGGAAAGTACATCGCTGCGAAGGACATGAACACAACCAGCGAGGATCTGTTAGAGGTGAAGAAAAAGACCCATCACGTATTGGGTATCGACGGTATGGAGAAGTCCAGCGGAGACCCGTCGCCGGTCACCGCCCGCGGGGTGTACCGGGCTCTGGAAGCCACGGTGGAGTTTCTAAACGGGTCGCGCTCACTTTCTGGGGTGCGTGTCGCGATCCAGGGCTTGGGCCACGTTGGCTACTCGCTCGCCGAGCGGGTCAAAGAAGGTGGTGGAGAAATCTGGGTAACGGACGTGGAAGCCCGCCGAGTTGAAAAAGCCGTTGCCGAACTTGGGGCGCACCCCGTCTCGAAAGATGGCATTTACGATGTTGAATGCGACATCTTCGCCCCTTGCGCCATTGGAGCCATTCTGAACGCCGGGACTGTCGAACGGCTGCGCTGCCGCGCAGTTGTCGGGGCAGCGAATAACCAGCTGGCCACGCCGGAAGACGGTTTGCGGCTCCATGAGCGCGGCATCGTGTACGCTCCGGACTATGCCGTGAATTCGGGCGGTATCATTAACGTGTATCAGGAATTCGAGGGCTATGATTCCGCCAAAGCTTTGGATAAAGCGGATCACATTTACGACACCGTCGCTGAAATCTTACGTCGGGCCAAGGACCAAGGGATAGCGCCGTTTATCGTCGCGGATCAATTGGCCGAGGAACGTCTCTATGGCGTCCACTGAGAGAGAGAAGGCCGGACACCGTCTGGGCATCCACCGCGTATTGGAAGGGGGAAGCGTGCTTCCCCAGTCCGCTACACGCCTCGACAATGCGTTGCCGATCTATTCCAATGAAGTGCTCATTTCGGTAAAGCGACTGAACATTGATGCCGCAAGCTTTGTTCAAATGGAGTCCGATTTTGGTGGCGACCCAAAGGCCATTTCCGACCAAATAGCAAAGAATTGTCAGCAGCAGGGAAAGCAACAGAATCCCGTTACCGGCTCCGGGGGAATGCTCCTCGGCGAAGTGGTGCAGGTGGGTTCGACATACAACGGTGTTTTTGGCGCGCGCGTAGGGCAGCACGTCGCTACCTTGGTTTCCCTTACCTGTACCCCTCTCCGGCTGGACCGGATCCTCAGCATCGATCTGAAAACCCACCAAGTAGATGTGGAGGGATACGCCATTCTCTTCGAATCCGGTATCGCTGCTGAAATGCCAAAGGATTTGCCCGAGACGGTATCACTTGCTGTCCTAGATGTGGCGGGAGCCCCGGCATGGTGCCGTGCTCTGGCCGAGCCCAACCAAACCGTAGTCGTGTTCGGTGCGGGGGGAAAGGCAGGATTGCTTTGTTGTGTTGCGGCGCGGGATCAGGTGGGGAAAAACGGCAAAGTGATCGGGATTGAGCCTAACGCGAGTGCCGCCGAACGCCTGCAGTCTCTCAACGTGTGTGACGCAGTGCTAGAGGTGGATGCGGGAGACAACCTAAGCGTGCTCTCTCGCCTTGAAGCGGCTACCCATGGTAAAATGGGAGATGTAGTCATCAACGTTGTTTCCGCTCCTAACACAGAAATCAGTTCCATTTTGGCCGCACGACCTGACGGAAAGGTTGTGTTTTTTGGGATGGCCACGGGATTTTCCAAAGCAGCGTTAGGGGCAGAGAGCGTTGGGAGCAGCGTCCAGATGATTATCGGCAACGGCTACTACCCTGGTCATGCGGATTATGCGCTCAACTTGCTTCGGAAACACTCAAACTTGAAAAAGCTTTTCTGCGAACGATACCAGGCCTAGGTACGTCGGATCTAAAACTTAAAAAGGAAATTTATGAAAGTCCCTTTGTGTAGGATCGTCACGCTTGGAGAGTTTACGCCTTGGGGAACCCACTTTATCGAGGTCCTGGAAAAAGAGAATGTGGTTGAGATTTCCCAAGCCGAAAGTTTGAAATACTTGCTCGACAACGACATCTCGGGTGCCTCGCAGATTGTGTTCTTAGAAAATGGACCCGAAGGCCGTCAGTATGTGACTGAGTTGCGGGCGAGCGGGCGAAAGTTTTACGTGGTTTTAATCGGAAAATTGCTTACCAAAGAAGACTACTCGTTTGCGATGCACAACCGAGTTTTTCGAGTATTTGAAAATATTACGCCTGAAACCCCCGAGGTACTTGCCGAAATTAAGCACCTTGCCGACACGGTGGATCGAGAAAAGAAATTCGAACTCCTTGTACGCTCGTTAAAATCTGTGCTTTTACAGGCCGAAGGGGATGTTGCGGATTCGGTCATGAGCGAACTGAAAACCGCAGTGGGGAAACTGGGAACGACGGTGGCTTTTAACGAGTATACGTCGCCCTCTGGTGAAAAGACCCACCACCACGATAAATTGATGTTCCACCAATCCGAGGATTTACCGGATGTTCTAGAAACAATTGACAGTCTCGAACGCACGGGAGTGCTCTATGTAAAGGGCCCGCTACCGGCCGAAGAGGGTCAGATCAACTTCCTGCAGGGAAAAATTGTAAGCGCTTCGACGGGTGTTGTGCACGGACTCAAAGCCATCTATCGAATGTTCTTGTGGGATAGTCCCCAATTTCTGTTTACAAGAAGAGATCCCGAGGAGATGACCTTTGATGATCCCATCAACGTGAGCATGAAACACATCAATGTTGAGGGCGCTGCCCACCGTCGCCGCTACGAAAAGGTTCGGCAAGAGCTGCCGCCGAACCGCATCGTCCTGGAGCTGGATCCCGGTTTTTTGCACCCTGGGGTGTCTCTGCCGAAAGAAGATTTCTACACCCTAGCGAGTGTGGTCGAGTTTGGTAAAGTCTCGCAAATATTGGATTATAATCCGCTGCCGGACGCGGTCCTCTTTGAGTCCTTAATCCAACTGCGCAAGCTCAACATGCTTAGAATTCTCGGCTAGCCTTTCTTCTTTTCGTCCGCCCCAATCTACGCTAAAACCGCCGCCATGCGTTCATTTTTCGGCCTCCGCGGCGCCATGAAAAAAGCGGGCAAAACCCGCGAGGATCTTGCCTACGAGGTGCTTCCTAAGTTCCTTCTGGAAATCATCAATCGCTATCTGCGCGTAAAAACGGTTGGCGTCCGCCACATTCCAAAAAGGGGTCCAGTTATCGTCATCAGCAACCACAGTGGCTACATGGGATTTGACGCGCTGATGCTGGGCCACCAGATCTATAGTTACACCAAGCGAATCCCGCGCATTATCGCGCACAAGATGTGGTTTGTGCGTCCGGAGATTTCCGTGCGGGCGAAAAGGATGGGAATGGTCCCGGCAACCTTCGCCAACGGGCTGGAGATCCTTAAGGATTCAACCTGTCTGTTGCTCTTCCCGGAAGGAGAGGAAGGCAACTTCAAGCCTACGCGTTACCGTTATCGCCTCCGCCGCTTTCGCCGAGGGTTTGTGCGGCTGGCTCTGAAAACCGGCGCGCCCATCGTCCCCGCGATTGTGATCGGAGCGGAGGAGACCCACATCACTCTTTCCCAGCTTCGTTGGGCAAAGGAGGTCATTGGTATTATCGTCCCCATCCCTCTAAATGTGATTCCATTGCCCGTTAAGTGGAAGATCAAATTCCTCAAACCTATTCGACTAAAAGCAGAACCCGAGAAGGCGGACGACATTCAGTACGTGACCCATCTGTCACGTGAGATCCGCATTCAAATGCAAAAGGCCATCCACGCCGAACTAAAAAGCCGGAAAACCCTTTTTTTGTAGTTTCTGTCCAATTTTCGAACTCCCCCGTATCGGATTCTAGGCGGCCTGCCTGGCACGCTATTCGCAACTAGTACGCAGCGATGGTAGCAAAGACTTTCGGGAGCGTGTTGCACGGGATTGACGGGGAAGTGGTGGAAGTGGAATCCGTCCGGTTCAACTCTCGGCCGGAGATTCAAATCACCGGCTTGGCTGGGAATGTTGTCCGTGAGAGTCGCGATAGGATCCGCGCGTGTTTGAGAGGGCTTGGAATTGACACGCCCTCTGCCAAATTGGTTGTTCACCTAGTTCCGGCCACGCAGAAAAAAGAAGGGAGCCAACTGGATTTGGCCATCGCGGTGGCCATTCTGGCTGTGGAGGGGATTGTATCTGCCGCTAGGATAGAGAAGGCCGGCTTTCTTGGGGAACTAAGATTGACTGGCGAGGTGGTTGCGATCCCTCGCGCGATTGCGATGATGCAGTCTTTAGTATCTCTTGAGAAACTGGAAAGAGTTTTTGTACCCACGGGAAACAAGTGGGACGCGTCACTCTTAAGATGTTCGAAACTAGAGTTAGTGGATTCGTTGCAAACACTATTGGCCAAGCTCACTCAAAACGAATGGCCGGACTCACCGGCACCACTCTTGCCGCTGTCGGATCCTCCAGCGCCCCTTGCCAAACCGATGCTGGACTACGTTCGGGGGCAGGCCACCGCCAAACGGGCACTCCAAGTGGCTTTGGCGGGAAGGCACCACTTGTTGTTGTCGGGAACGCCCGGTGTTGGCAAGAGTCTGTTATCTCAAAGCGCTCCTTCTCTTTTACCCTCCATGAGTGATCTAGAGAGAATTGAAATTAGCAAGATCCATGGCCGGCGAGCGGCGACAGGAGGAAGACCCTTTCGTGCGCCCCACCATAGCGTCTCTGCTAGTGCGTTACTGGGAGGGGGCTCAGGGGAAATTCGAATGGGGGAAGTGACTCTCGCTCATCGCGGCGTACTGTTTTTGGACGAGTTTCCGGAGTACAGGCGGGATGCGATAGAGGGTTTGCGCGAACCACTGCAAGAAGGTGTCGTGCGTGTGAGTCGGGTGGGATCTACTCTTAAACTCCCCGCGCGCTTTCTGCTTGTGGCCGCCATGAATCCGTGTGGATGTGGTTACCTTTTGAGTCGCCAATACCCGTGTCGTTGCCCACCAGATAAGGTTGCAGCCTATCGACGGCGGCTCTCGGGGCCCATTATGGATCGCATTGATCTTGCCGTGATGATGCCAGGGATGGAAGTGCGAGAGGGCATTTCACACGAACAAGCCAAGTCTTCAATTGAAAGGGTTTGGAACATTCAACAGGCTCGTTCTATTGAAGCACTCGAGCTGAGAGGGAGAACCCAGCATTGGTTCGACGGCCTATGCAGTCGCGAATTTCTGAGTTATCGGGCGCGGGAAAAACTTTTGCGGGTGGCACGTACCATCGCTGATTTGGAGGATCGGCCGGCAATTGAGCAGCAAGATCTGATTGAGGCGTGGGCACTGCGCTGTGATGCGAAACAGCTTGTATCGGTTTCTTAGAGATCTCTTCGCGACGATCTTTCAAACCTCGTGTTTTTTTTGTCGCTGCCGGGAAATAGAAGGACCAGCCTGTGCGCGTTGTCTGAGAAGTTTTCTGGTCCAGATAAAAGATACGCGATTTATCCTACCCAATAGGACGGCTGTCGAATGTCACTTTTGGCTCTCACCCCGAATGCTTGAGTATTTGCACGAGGCTAAGTTTGCTCGCAATTCTAGTTTTTTTTCTGCCCTAGAACCGCACTTGCAATTGGACCTGCTGACTTCGTCTGATACGTGGTTGGTACCAGTGCCGGTACATTGGAATACGTTGTGGGATCGCGGCTTTAATCAAAGTGAAATCCTAGCGGGACGCCTGGGTGCACTCTTTGGTCTGCCGGTTCGCCCCGCCCTTCGAAAGGTGCGAGAGAGCGTCCCGCAAGCCGTACTGACCAAAGAAGAACGCTCCCGCAATCTAGAGAAAATTTTTGTGTGGAGCGAGACCGTCAAACCCAAAGCTGTGTTACTTATAGATGACGTGTGCACAACGGGGGCAACGCTCAAAGCATGTGCGGATGTAGTCCGTGCGGCCGGCGTTGTCCGGGTCTCGGGTTGGACTTTTTGGCGTACCCCGCCTGCAGGGGTGTTTGGGAGCGGCTCTCCCCAACGAAAGTCGGGGGGAAAGGATCCATTGGAACGTCATCCAATGGGCCCGGATCTAATGTAAGGCGAAACGTGCTCCCCTTCGTCGGACTGGAAGCCACCAGAATCAAATTTCCGCCTAGCGCCTCGGCCACTTTCTGCGAAAGTACTAGGCCCAATCCCGAGCCGCCGTAGCGGCGAGCGGTAGAACTATCTGCTTGTGTGAAGGGGCGAAACAGACGTCGGACTTGCTCTTCGTTGAGTCCGCAGCCCGTGTCTTTTACGTCTATCACCAGTTCGCGGCGTGGGCTGTCCAGCCAGCTTTCCACGTACACAGTAACCAGAATCTCCCCTTCTTCGGTAAATTTCAGCGCGTTACCGACAATGTTTAGCAGAACTTGTTTCAGGCGAATCGGATCCGTGCTGATGATTCTTGGTACGAGGCCTTGGTAGGCCAGACGGAGGTTCACCGCCGGGCGATCGAAGCGTTGCCTTAAGAGCGAAAAACTTTCTGCTATGGTTTCACTAAGGAGAATGCGCGACTGTTCGACTTCGAGTACGCCGCTCTCCACCTTGGTCAGGTCGAGAATGTCGTCTACCAGACGCAGAAGGTGCTGACCGTTCTTGCGAATCCTGGACATGAAATCTTTGAAATCGCGGTGACTGACTTCCATCGTCTCCAGGATCTCTGCAAATCCAAGTATCGCGGTCAGAGGCGTGCGAATCTCGTGGCTCATGTTTGCCAAGAAAACGCTCTTCGCTCGACTAGCGCGTTGAGACTCCAGAACGGCTCGTTCCAGGCGTTCGGCGGCTTGTTTCTGGGCGCTAACATCTCGTATGGCAACAACACGTACCCGCTGACCCTTGTACGAGATATTTCGGCCGTTGGCTTCCGAGCTGAACAGAGACCCATCTTTGCGCATGGACGTGAGTTCAAACGGGGTTTCGTCTCTCTGCTCAATATGCTGGATGGTCTCTTTGAGCGATTCGGGTGCGACGAATTGTGAAACGTGCATCCCTTTCATGTCATCAATTTCGTAACCAAAAAGTCTTGCGGCGCGTTGGTTGGCCTCGAGAATGGTACCACGTTGATGGATAACGATGGCCTCGGAGGTGGCTTCAGAAAATTTCCGGAAAAGGTCTTCGCTCTCCCTTAAGCGTTGCTCGTTTTCCATCATACTCTCTAGCCATAACACGGTGCAGCAGCGGAGGGAATCGGGGAGATCTGTTGAATTTCGATAGTTTACCGAAATTACTGCTGGTAATCGTACACAAAAGCGGGGCCGGTGGCCGCCACGTCGATGGGCGCTCGGCGTTCTCCGAGCTTTTCGTGCCACAGCACCAGCGTATACTCGCCGGAAGGAACGTCGGGAATGGTAAAGGAACCTTCGGCATCGGTGACAGCGAAGAAAGAATGGTTCACAACTCCCACGTAGCCAGCCATCCAGCCGTGCACGTCGCACTTGAACTTTATGATCTCAGGTTTGGTGAAGCTCTTGTCGACAGTTTGACCGCGAGTTGCCATGCCGAGATTAAAACCGGAATTTGTTTTGGCCTGGGCATTTACGTTGTGCAGAGTGGAGTCACTATTCTTAATGCGTAGTGTTTGTCCGACCTGAACACCAACTACATGCGGTATGTAGCGGCACCCTGCCTGATCAAAATCTACAGGTTCAGTAGACGGTGACGCTTTGAAGTTCCCCTCGACGTATACGAAAACGTTTGCAAGCCCTTTGTCCTCGCCGACTAGAAGGGTCTCTGTAGTGGCGGGGTTAGCCTTGTTTTGAGCGTTGCAGATAGGATCCGCTGCCATCTTGACGGGTTTTGGCTCTGCCGCTTTTCCGGAGTAAGTGATCTTTCCTTGAACGAGGGCAGGGGGGCCGTCGGCCACGGCGGCGCTGGTATCGACGTTTTCCTTCTTGGTACATGAAACAAAAATGACGGGAAGAGCCAAAAGAACACAGCGAAATTTCACGGGATCCTCCGAAAAGTGGAACGCAGAGTTCCTATTGTACAATTGGATCCCCAAAAAAGAAACGGGCACTCCCCGCTAGGAGGAGTGCCCGAATATTCATTTGCAGAGTCTTACTTGGTGGGTTTGCTGAAATGTGCGTTGGCGTAGTCGACTGCTGCGACCGCGTCTACACGTCCGGCTCCACACTTATTATCGAATTTGGACTCTGCATTCACCTCTACCGCGCTCATCATGAGCGTTTCGGTGACTTGCTCGACCGTGAGATCGGGTCGGGCCGAGAGCAACAGCGTAGCGACGCCCGCAACGTTCGGCGTTGCGGATGAAGTACCGCCAAAGCTGTTGGTGTACCCCTCACCAAATTGGCTGGTGCTCGGCACTTCGCTTGGTCCGCATACTTCGGGCTTGGTTAGGCCCATCTTAACCCCGTTTTCGTACGCGTAGTCTCCGTAGCCTTCAATGCCTTCCCAAGTTACCGGGCCGGTGCTGGAGTATGAGCGCAACTTGTCGTCCTCGTCCGTGGCGCCGATGGTGATCATGGCAGACAGCCCGCCGACGAGTTTCTGCAGCGGGTGGAGCCACGCCGGTGGGTTAGTGGCGGGGGCACCGATGTTTTTCGGTGTGTTGCCAGAGCCCAAATTACCGGCAGAGTTGATGTGGACGATTCCGGCTTGCAGAATGACTTCGCTCGCGCGGCGCCATTTGTTGTAAGTCGGATTGGAGTAGTACTTGGCGCTAAGAGACATGCTGATCACGCGTACCTTGCTGATGACTGCGTACTGCATGCCTTCCCACGTATTGGATTCGAAAATCGAAGTACCACTGCCGCAGCAAGATTTGATACCGACGATGGTAGCTTTGGGTGCGACACCCGTTTGGATTCCCTTGCTGCCGTTGCCCGCAACAATACCCGCGACTTTGGACCCGTGGCCACCGTCGTCGGAAATGTCGCTGTTTTTTGCCTCGAAGTTGAAGCCCATCAGATCATCGATGAATCCGTTTCCATCATCGTCAATTCCATTCGTGGACTTGTCTCTTCCTTCATCATCCAAGCCGGATTCTCCCGGGTTTTTCCACATCTGTGGCGCCAAATCCGGGTGAGTGAAGTTGATACCGGTGTCGATGATAGCCACTCTAATCCCCTGGCCTTGGACTTGTTTTTCCCATAATTCCGGCGCACGAACCTTCTCTACACCCCAGGAAATCTGATTTTCTCCCTCGGGATCCACAAAAAGAGAACCATTGCTCTCTCCCAGCTTGTCTAGTGCTTTCGGAGCGTGCAAGGAGATGCGCTCGATTCCGTTCATAGCCATGATTTCTTGAAGTACTTTGCCGGGTGCACGTACTCTTAGCGAGTTCGTGATCCAAATCGGCGTGACTTCTTCTACTCCCTCAGCGGTATCCTTAAGGTAAGTACGAAGTCTCTGGGATTTTTCGTTTGTGAATGCTTTGAGCTTTTCGACCATGTAGTCGATGCGAGCTTCACGACTATCAAACTTGGCCGGAAGCGTTTTGAGGTCGTATTGACCATCCAAGTGAATGATTACGGTCGACACTTCATTGGATTCCATGTCGTCCAGAACGTCTTGATCAACTTTTGCCGTAGCGTAAATCTCTGTTGTCAAAAGACAAGCGAATAGAGCTCCCCCTAGGAGCCAAAGTCTTGTTCCCATCTAGATCCCCCAACCCATGTAGTAAAGTTCAAGCTAACGTTCCGCGAGAGACTACAGAGTTAAAAAAAAGAGGAGATCCTTCAAGGATCTTTTTGGTTAGAGGAAACAAATGAAACACAAGTGTTAACAGCTTGCCATATGGCGCAGTGAGCCACCACGGCGGAATACGCACGAAATGTGCGTCCCCTGTTAACAGAGGATCTCGTTACGCGATGTGGTAGGACTTGGCCGAGCGTGGAGTGGTGGCGGGTACCGCCTGACCATCCAGGTCCGTATCGCTCAGCTGTTTCGACCATTCCGCAGGTTCATGGACGAGTGCGGCTTTGAGGACGTCACCCAGCTCTTTGGCGAAGACAAACTTTACCTTTTTCCGCATCTCTTTCGGAATATCATCTAGGTCCTTCTGGTTGCGGTACGGAAGAATCAAAGTTTTGATGCCTTGCCGCATCGCCGCAAGCACTTTCTCCTTGATACCGCCGACCGGTAGCACCTTTCCGCGCAGCGTGACTTCGCCAGTCATTGCCACGTCTTTGCGAACCGGGTTGCCGGTGAGCAAAGAAATGATGGCGGTCGTTAGGGTTACACCCGCCGAGGGACCATCCTTCGGAGTTGCTCCTTGGGGCACATGGACGTGGATTTCGTAGCGTGCGAAGTCTTTGTCCAAAATCCCAAATAGAGCTGAGTTCGTGCGGACGAAGCTTAGAGCCGCCTGAGCGGACTCTTTCATCACGTCTCCTAAGGAGCCTGTGAGGATGAGGCCGCCGCCGTTCTTTCGCATCTTGGTCACTTCGATATTGAGAATTTCTCCGCCGAATTGTGTCCAAGCAAGCCCCGTGGCGACGCCAATTTCGTCCATGTCACGTTCTTCTTCACGCAAGTATTTGGGAGGACCCAGATACTTGGGAATATCTTTGGGCGAAATCTCGGTGACAGGCCGCTTTCCGTCTTTTGCACTGGCAATCTTGCGGGCCACCTTACGGCAAATGGCAGCAATATGGCGCTCAAGGTTGCGAAGCCCAGCTTCTTGTGTGTATTGCTCGATGACTCGTGCAAGGGCTGCGTCAGGAAGTTGTAGGTCACCAGGCTTCAGGCCGTTCTCTTCAGCTTGTTTTTCGACCAGGAACTGTTTGGTGATCTTCAGCTTTTCTTCCTGGCTATAACCGGAGAGCTGGATCACTTCCATACGGTCGCGTAAAGCAGACGGTACCGGATCGATCAAGTTCGCCGTCGCGATAAACATAACGTGCGACAGATCGAAAGGCAGATTGAGATAGTGGTCGCGGAAGCTGAAGTTCTGTTCCGGATCTAGCACTTCCAAAAGTGCCGAGGCCGGGTCGCCGCGGAAATCAGCACCTAACTTGTCGATCTCGTCCAGCATGAATATCGGGTTTGCCGATCCGGCCTGCTTCAATCCCTGGATAATTCGGCCGGGTAGGGCGCCTACGTAGGTACGGCGGTGGCCGCGGATATCGGCTTCGTCCCGGATCCCGCCAAGGGAGATACGGATAAACTTGCGGCCCATCGCACGCGCGATCGACTTGCCCAAGCTGGTCTTACCGACGCCAGGAGGGCCTACGAAGCAAAGTATGGGGCCCTTCATGTTGGGTTTTAGCTTGCGTACTGCAAGGAATTCGAGGATGCGTTCTTTGATCTTCTTAAGATCAAAATGATCTTCATCCAAAATCTTCTGTGCCTCATCCAGATCCAAAGTGTCATGAGTAAAGACGCCCCATGGAATCTCGATTAGCCAATCGAGATAGGTGCGAACGATAGTGGCTTCACTCGCGTCCTGGTGCATGCGTTCCAAACGCCCGAGTTGTTTGAGCGCTTCTTCGCGTACTTCATCGGGCATCTTGCTGTTTTCAACTTTGTTGCGAAGCTCCTGGATTTCCTCGGTCTTGGACTCTGTGTCACCTAGTTCGTTCTTGATGGCACGAATCTGTTCGCGAAGGAAGTACTCGCGCTGACTCTTGGTCATTTCGTCGCGAGCATTGGATCGGATCCTGGCCTGCATTGCCAGGACTTCTAGTTCCTTCACCAAGATTTCGTGGATTTTCTTTAGTCGATCCGCCGGATCAAAGAGCTCAAGGATTTCCTGGGCTTCATTTACCTTGAGACCAAGGTTGGAAGCGATCAAGTCCGCCAAGCGACCGGCGTCGTTGATATCGTCCACAACCATAAGAATATCCGGAGAGAGCATGCGGCCAAGTGAGATCACTTTTTCCAGCTGCTCTTTTACAGTGCGCATCAACGCCTCGACTTCCACAGTCTCGCGCGTGATCACCGGTTCTTGGATCTGCTTGATGCGAACGTTAAAAAACGGTTTTTCTTGTGGGTAACTGAGAATGGTTCCTTTGGTTAGCCCTTGGACCAAGATCTTGATGCGGCCATCCGGGAGACGGCGCATGCGCATGATCATGGCAACCGTTCCAACGGGATAGATAGTGTCAGGACTTGGGTTTTCATCCGTGATTTCTTTCTGAGCGGCCAAGAAAATGAGGCGGTCCTTGCTCAGCGCTTCGTTCACGGCCTTGATTGACGGCTCCCTACCGACAAACAGAGGGAGAATCATGTATGGGTAAACGACCACATCACGGATGGGCAATAAAGGCAGCTCTTCCGGGATTATGGGCTCTTCGTTGTTTTCAGAGAATTCTGTCGACATCCGCGACCCTTTGAAAGGTTGTTAAGTGGAACCACTTATTTTTTCGGCCTTTTGCGGATGGCACTTAAGCGGGAATTAAAGGAGTTTTGAATGCAGTGAATTAATAAGGAGAGCGCAAACGGTCCGCTAATCAATTGTTATTATTGTGTTTTGTTAACTAGGCGTAGATTTTTTCGTCGCGCTCTTCCGCTTCCTTGCATTGGATGCAGAGTGTCGCCACTGGCCGGGCTTCTAGGCGCTTAATTTCTATGGGCTCTTCACAGGAGTCGCAGATGCCGAACGTCCCAGACTCAATCTTGGCTAGCGCGGTTTCAATCTTTTGAAGCAAAGAACGTTCGCGGTCTCTAAGGCGAAGCGTCATGCTTTGGTTTAGTTCTGAGGATGCGAGATCGACTTCGTCTGGTAGGTCGTCCGGGCTCAGCGTCATTTCCGCATCGATCACATGTTCGGAGTGATTCAGAATACGGGATTTTTCTTCCAACAATCTTTCGCCAAACCGCTTAAGGTCCTTCTTGTTCATACGCTACAGCTCCTTTTGCCAAGGAGGATCGGTGCGCATAGCTGCCAACAAGTACAGAAGTACAGCTCACACGTGTCACACAGCTGCTATATGCCGATCGATTCCTATTGCTGGGAAATTTAATAACGGTAAATCTCCCCAATTTTAGCACAAGGGGCGCGTGACGAGATGACCCGCTGCGCCCTATTGAGAAACGATTCGGCCGCGGTTTTCGATTTTGAGTATTGGGAGGGTGCGTTGAGCGATGCGGGTGTCATCAAAGGACACATTTCCAAGAACGGTGGGCATGTCTTTGAGCTGCGCGAGTGTTTGCGCCAAATCAGTTCGGTTGTACGATTCCGTGCGCGCAATGGCGTGCCCCAAGAGCTCCATTGCTTCGTAGGCTTGCGCTGCAAGCAAATCCGCAGCGTTGCCGTAGGTTTTTTCGAAATCCTCTAAGAAGCGGGCCTGTCGCGTGTTTTGAGTGCCCGGCTGAATGCCGCCCGGAAAGATGGCTCCTTCCACCCACTTGCCGCCACGGCTATATAAAAGAGGATTGTTCCACTCTGAAGTTCCCAGAAGCGGAACACCGATGACATCGAGGTACGCTAAACTTGGCGCAATTTGGGCGGCCGTCTTCGGATCCGCGGGGATGAAGATGGCGTCAAAATCAATGATAGGACGCAAGGTCATTGTAATTTTGCGCCGTCGACCCGCATTTTCTTGGTCTTCAAAGGCCTTCATGGCTTCGTGTTCAGGTTTGCGTAATTCTGGTCGATCTAATCCGACCATCGATCGAATATACCCTTGGAAGTCCGTTTCGTTTGGAGGGTAAGTTTCGTACGCAACGATCTTGCCACCATTATTTTCGGCAAGGGTCCAAAACTGTTGCGCCATGTCCCGGCCAAAACTATCGTTGGGAGAGAGGATAGCAAACCGTCGGAACTCCCCTCGTTCAAAACAATACCGGACCAGGTTCTCCAACTGGACGCGGGCAACGAGTCCATTTTGAAATAGGTGCCTGCCGCGAGCGGATAAACCCTCTTTAAGCGTGAGCAGCATGTCTACTACGCCAAGCTTCTCGGCGCGTTGCGCGACGGCGACAGACTCCTTCCAACTAATAGGACCTATGATCGCGAATACTTTCTTTTTGTAGACGAGTTCGTCTACGGCGCTGGCGGCATTAAGAGGATTGCTGCCAGTATCTTGAATAAAAATCTTAAATGCCAACCGGTGCTCGTCTTTCAAATTCTTTGTGGCAAGAAGAATGGCATCCAGCGCACGCTTTCCAAAGGGTGCCCAGCGTCCCGTGAGGGGTAGCACGACGCCGATGTGGCTTTGATCGGCCGTGGAACCCGCTGAACCGCTCTGAAAACTTCCCGCATCTTCGTCCGAAACAGGTGCGCCTCCTTTGGCCACTGCACTTCCACCAAGGCCTTCGAGGCGTTCGGTGATATGGGCCCGAGTCGTCGGCTCGCTGACGGCGGCGAGCAGCTTCTCCAGTTCTGTGCGCGACTCAATCCGCTCTAGCAGCCTGTCGATCCGGGACTGGATCTTCGATCGGTGACCGTCCCCGATGGGAAGCTGTGCTTGTGCAGCGTACGCAACGATGGCTCCGGAGTAGTTTCGAATACCCGTCGCGGCCAGCGCAGTAAGGCGGTAAATCATGGAAGCGCGCGCGGCTCCTTGCGCCTAGATTTCGCCGGGTTCCAGGTGCGCTAGCGTTTCATAGGCGACTTCGTAGTTGCGCTGTTGAAACTCTGACGCCGCGAGATTGTAGGTGGCATCAAAACTCAGGTCCGTACGCGGGAACTTTTCGAGCAAGTACTTAAACTCTGACGACGCTTTTCGATACTGTCCGAGTGTGTAGTAAATCGTGCCAAGGCGATACGTTGAAATAAGGTGAACGCGACTTCGCGGGTTTTTGCTTCGTGCAACGTTGTAGAGGTTGGCGGCCTGATCGTATCGCTTGAACGAGTAGGCTTGTTCAGCTTGGAAAAACATCTGCCAATCGGCCGTCTTCTTTCCGGTCGTTGGAATACCAGACGGCTGTAGTGTTTCGATAGGTTCAGATTGGATTTGGCTGGGAGCGCACGATACCAAGACCAGCAAAAGACTCAGGGAAAATAAAATCGCTCTTATCATTTGAATAAGTCTTTAAAACTTTCCAAGAAAGACGAAATTCCCGGGTGGCTGTTGGGACTTCCTTCTTCCTCAAATTGACGCAAAAGCTCTTTTTGCTTTGCGGAAAGTCGAGTCGGGACTTCCACAATCAATTTAACATATTGGTCCCCGAAACCATTGCCATTCAGTCGGGCCACCCCTTTTGACTTCAATTTAACGACCTTACCAGACTGAGTTCCCGCTGCAATCTTCAGTTTCGTTACACCCTGCAAGGTAGGGACTTCCGCTTCGCCGCCCAGCGCCGCGAGTGCGAACGAGATGGGCATTTCAAGCGTGATGTGCTCCGCTTCCCGCCGGAAAAGTGGGTGCTCTTGGACTGCGATAACGACATAGAGATCTCCGGGTGGACCACCAGGCTCCGCCATTTCTCCCTCGCCGCGGATGCGCAGGCGCTGATCGGAGTCGATGCCAGCCGGAACTTTCACGGTCACTCGGTGGGCTTTTTTCTTGCGCCCTTTGCCTCGACAATCCGGGCAGCGGTCGCGGATGTACTTTCCGCTGCCGCCGCACTCACTGCAAGTCCGGGTAAGGGTGAAAAAGCCTTGGTTCAAGCGCATCTGCCCCGAGCCGTTGCAGCCCCGGCAGGTCTGAGGCTGGGTTCCGGCTTTAGCCCCGGAGCCGGAACAGGTGTCACAGGCCACTTCTTTTTCAAACTGGATGGCTCGCTCGGTGCCGAACGCGGCCTCTTCAAAAGTGATCTCTAGTGTGTAGCGTAGATCGACCCCAGCAGCGGGACCGCGTCTTGCTCCGCTAAAGATGTCTCCGAAAATATTGTCGAAAATATCAGTGAAGTTTCCGCCAAAGCCTTGTTCAAACCCAAAGCCGCTGGCACCACCGAGTCCGGCATGCCCAAATCTGTCGTAAGTGGCGCGTTTATTCGGATCGCTCAGAACTTGGTAGGCTTCATTCACCTGTTTGAATTTTTCTTCCGCCTCTTTGTCGCCAGGGTTGCGATCTGGATGGAATTTGATCGCTTGTCGGCGAAACGCTTTTTTGATCTCGTCGTCCGTCGCGGAACGACTGAGCTCCAGCGTTTCGTAGTAATCTGGCTTCATGCTGGCTATTCTTTCTCTTCAAAATTCGGATCGGCTTTACCGACGATAACTTTTGCGGGTTTGAGCAGTCGGCCATGGAGCCGGCACCCTTTTTGTACAACAGATAACACTTTGTTTGCCTTGTCCTCTGAAGTGGCCTGTTGGGAGATGGCCTCGTGCCAGGCGGGGTTGAAGGCGTCGCCTTCAGTTCCAATCATTTCTACGCCGAAGCGCGAAAGGATCTGCAACAGCTCACGGTGGGTCATCTCGACTCCCTCCGCGAAAGTTTTTACGTCTTTATTACCGTCTTTGAGTGCCGCACCGTGAGCCAGTGCGCGTTCAAAGAGATCGATTACAAAAAGCAGTTCGCCGATGATTTTCTCGTTCGAGAACCGAATCGCACGATCCTGTTCGCGCTCCATCCGTTTCTTGTAGTTCTCGAACTCTGCCCTCAAATAAAGCAACTCCTCGGCAAGCGCGCTCCCGCCCCCCTCGGTGGCGGGTTCGGGTGCCGTAGCGGCTTCTTTGGGCGCCGCCTTGTCGGCGGGCTCGGCATTCTGATCCACAAGGGTCTCCTGGCTCTTTTCATCTTCTGGCATCATGCATCCTTCATTATAGGTATTGTTGGCGAGAGTTCCACCTCCCGCTTGTACCGACCCTTATATTGGATGTCTTCGCGATTGAGGTTACGCGAGATTTGATCCATTAGGCCGTGCAGCGTCTGTGCCTCCGGGACGTGTGGCGGGAGGCTGGAGAGAATCGTTTCCAGTTTGGCGCGCATCTTGTGCGGATCGGCCGGCAGAACAAAGCCGCAATCCTCAGCAATTTGAAGCAAATGGGCGATTAGG
Organism: Bdellovibrionales bacterium; assembly: GCA_020435295.1. Taxonomy (GTDB): domain Bacteria; phylum Bdellovibrionota; class FAC87; order UBA2466; family JACKAF01; genus JACKAF01. Next base: position 36,462 of record JAGQZV010000010.1, read on the forward strand.
CGGTCCCGTTGCCCAATCTTGGGAGCCGAAAACTCGGCGGGCCGGGCTAGCAATTGTCGGTTTGTTTCGTACAAGAACACCAAGATGGCCTGGGCGAGGTTCAGGCTCCGGTAGTGCTCTACGGACGGGATGGTCACTACCCAGTCGCAGAGTGCTAGATCGGAGTTATCCAGCCCAGACCCTTCTGAGCCAAAAACGAGAACGAGGTTTTGACAGCTTTGGTCGCGCAACCGAGCAACCGCCCGTTCCATGGCGCTATCGACCCATAATGGGTGGGGCCGTTTACTCGAGCCAATGCGCGCGGTGGCGGCAAGCGTGAGACGCCGTGGGACGCGTGCCAGTGCTGAGCCCAAGTCTTCGCAAAACTGCACGCCGGCGAGATCCGCCTTGGCGTGCATGGCGAACTTCTCTGCCTCCCCCGTTAAAAAGGCTTCATTTTGTCCTACAACGAAAACGTGACCCCGGATGCCCATGTTGGCCCGCGCGCGCAGCGCGGCACCGAGATTTCCTGGCTCCTCGGGCCGAACCAGGACCAAGTGAATTTGATTTCGGAGAAACTCACAGGGACTGTGGAAAACCTTATACGGATTCATTGCGTTTTGTCAGACACTCAAAAAAAGGCGCACACCGCCGTTTAGCCAGTAACTCTAATACCTTATTCTCAGACAGAATCCAAGACGGCCCACCGCCGAAGTCGCACGGGGCCAAGAGAGTAGCGACAGTTATCCACAGCCTGTGGATAACTCACTTGAAGACGCGCCAGATTGTAGGGGCTATCAGGTATCTGATGAAACCCATGACAAGTATCCGAAAGTTTTTATTTTTTGAGTCCTTCAATGTCAAGACTCAGAATTTACATTTTCTTTATTCCGCTATTGGCGCGGGTTTCAAAGGATTTGTCCTACTCAAAAAAGGTCATCTGGTTTTGGTGCATTTGTAACGCATGGCTCCGATTTCGAGTGTTTCGCTGGGATTGTGACTCGAGGTGTCCAAGAATGTCCCGCGCGCGGACCAAGACGGGTTGTGGAAGACTGGCTAACGCGGCGACTTCAATTCCGTAGCTACGGTTGCAGATTCCAGGCGCGAGTTTATGGAGGAAGACTATCTCTCCTTCCCACTTTTCTACGAGCACGTTCATGTTTTTTATTCCAGGCGCGTGCTGTTCGAGCGAAGTGACTTCGTGGAAGTGGGTCGCAAAGAGCGTTTTGGCGCGCACTTCATTGTGCATGAATTCGATAAGCGACCAGGCGAGGGAGAGCCCATCGTAGGTACTCGTTCCTCGCCCGATTTCATCCACAAGGATCAAGCTATTTTCGGTTGCTTGGCGCAGGATGCGGGCCATTTCAGTCATCTCCACCATGAACGTCGATCGCCCGCCCGCCAGATCGTCGGAACTTCCAATGCGCGTATAGACGGCGTCCACCAATGGTAGATGAGTCTTCTTAGCTGGAATAAAACTTCCCGCTTGCGCCATGACGCTAATCAGGGCCACTTGTCTCATGATGGTCGATTTCCCCGACATATTCGGGCCGGTTAGGATGAGGGTCCTCGCCGACTCATTGAACTCCACCGTGTTGGGGACAAATTTTCCTTTTTCGAGAAGAGTTTCTACGACAGGGTGTCGCCCCTCATCTATTTTCAAATCCCATCCCTCGTGCAGCGAGGGACGTGTCCAATCGTGCACCTTCGCTGCGGTGGCAAAGCCGAGAACGACGTCGAGTGTTGCCAGTTGGTGAGCGTTTTCCAGTAGCGTT
>JAGQZV010000109.1 GCA_020435295.1 Bdellovibrionales bacterium
CTTTGGACGACGGTACACAGAGCAATCCACTCTGTGTGCTTGGTGTCGGTATAAATGTGAACTTGGAAGCCGCCCAGTTACGCCCCTTTGAAACCAACCCGTTCGGAGCTACTTCCTTTCAAATGGCCACTAGCGGAAAGAAGCACCCGATAGAACCCGTCGCCCAACGCCTGGTTACCAAACTCGCAAACCTACACGAACTCTATTGGGCCGAGGGTTTTGCTCCTATCGCGCTACTCTGGGAGCGCAATTGCTCGGTGATCGGGCGCCCACTACGCTTTTTGGCAAAAGAACGGGAAATTGACGCCGTCTGCGTAGGCATTGATCGCACCGGTGCCCTCGTGCTATCCAACGAACGTGGCGAGCAAAGCGCGCACGCCGTTGGAGAGATTAAGTGTTTCTTGCCTTAGACATCGGAAATTCTGAAACTACCATTGGTGTTTTTGATGAGGCCCAGCTGGTCGCCCAGTGGCGGCTTGAAACGGGCGCGGCACGCAGTGCCGATCAGATCGCTGCCTTTCTCTACCCTCTTTTTCAGCACCACAAGATTGGGGGTCCGTGGACGGCAATGGCCATCTGCTCCGTTGTCCCCACGGCGCGGCGCGGGCTACGGGAGTTTGCGCAACGCTATCTTGGATTGGAAGCTTTTGAAGTGACACCCCGGGTGCGGCTTCCCTTTGCTCTGAACGTACACGAACCCGAATCAGTAGGCGCGGACCGGCTTGCTAACGCCGCCTACGCTGCCGTACACTTGAATCTACCCGCGATCATCGTGGATTGTGGCACAGCAACCACATTTGATGTCATCACAAAAAAGGGTGGCTACGAAGGCGGTGTCATCCTTCCAGGCGTTGGGCTTAGCTTTGAAAGCTTAAGCCGCAAAACCTCGCAGCTCTCACTAGTAGAGAGCGAATTTCCCAGAAACGTAATCGGGAAAAGTACCAAGGAATGCATTCAAGCGGGCATTTTGTATGGGTACTGCGATCAAATCAATGGCCTGCTTCGACGAACAGAAGAGGAGATTGGGGAAACCTGCTCAATAGTTTTAACGGGGGGGTACGCCCCGATCTTCGAGGGAAGAATTGCCGGCGCACGGATTTCGCCCACCCTCACACTCGAAGGTATTCAACTTCTCTACCAATACAATTTCTAGAAACAGCGTGTGCGCAGATTATTTTCGGAAGACTTCTAGGCTGACAGACTCGACATCCGGCTGCCCCCATTGGCGCCAGCTCACTTCGATGACGTTGCGGCCCTTTTCGAGTTGAAGCCCGTCGGTAGTAAAACTGTAGCGCACGCTTTGAAACACGGTAGTCGCTTCGCTTCTGGTGCGGTTACGTACCGCAATGTCTTCCAACACGGGCGACGTCTTGCGCTTTCCGCAAACGCGGCCCTTTAAGCGAATGGTTCCCGAACTATTGGCGACCGGCTTAAGCTGGGCGTGTTCGTCCACGCAGCCCAAATCCACCACATCGCCAAGATGGGGGCGTTCCAATTCGGCCGGCGACGCGACAGCTTGTTGCTGTGGCGAAACAACTCGCTGCAGAGAAAATACGAATCCCACCGCGGTGATCACAAAAAAGATCGCAGTATCCCAGGACGCGTAAATTTTTGGTCTAGTATCCATTTTTTGGTCTAATTTAGAAACCGGTACGAGGAATGATTAAGAAAGCCTTGTATTTAAGCGTATGTGGGCTGCCTACGTACCGTATTCTTATTGTAGCAACTTTTGACCACCTGCATCAATGCACAATAGTTGGACAGCCCGTCCCAAAGGAATTCCTGACATACTCCATTGAAAACGCTATCTTATCCTGATAAGCCCTAGGGACAGATTTTTTGGGGGGCACCCCCACTCGTGCCTGGATGGCGGAATTGGTAGACGCGCTGGACTCAAAATCCAGTTCTCGCAAGGGAGTGAGAGTTCGATTCTCTCTCCAGGCACTCTTAGCACCTTGGTTTCAAGAGCACCGTTATGTCACAGCAAGAATCAGTCGGAACCCTCGAAAAGATTGGAACCAGCGTCGACTCGCTGCGAATCTGGATGAAGAAGACCTGGCGCATCGGCATGCTCATGGCAAAAGGGGCTTACATTGTCGGAGAACGGCGCCGCCTTTTTGTCCAACTTGGCGAGGAAGTCTACAAGCGAATCGCGAACGGGGAACTCAAGGATCCGCAGTTGGAGCCCTTGGTGCAGCAGTTAGAACGCCTCACCAAAAAGGTGGAGCTCGAAGAGGTGCTTATTCGCAACATACGTTTCGGGAATCGGGCAGCCAGAATGGCAAGACCTGACACCCGAACATCCAAGAAGGCAACCTGAGTATGGAATACTGGAACGAGGAGCAAACGCTTCTAGCAAAAACCGTCTCGGACTTTGCGACGAAAGAACTCGGTCCTATGGCGGAAGTGCTCGACGACACCGAGAGTTTTAATTTAAACGCCTTCAAGGCGATGGCCCCACTCGGGCTTCTTGGTGTGCTCGCCGCAGAGGAGTATGGCGGCGCCGCGCTGGGCTGCACTGAAGCCACCCTTGTTATGGAGAAGCTCTCCGAGCAATGTGCGTCCACAACACTCTCCTACCTCGCCCACACGATCCTTTGCGTAAATAACATCACAGAAAACGCCTCCGACGAACAAAAGCGAAAATACCTGCCCGATCTAATTGCCGGAAAAACAATCGGTGGCATGGGCATGACCGAGCCAGGGGCCGGAAGTGACATGTTGGGAATGCAAACCAAAGCAGTGCGCAAGGGAACCAAGTTCGTTCTAAACGGCACCAAAACCTACATTACAAACGGTCCCATCGGGGATGTTTTCGTCGTGTATGCGCGCACAGGAAACGAGAAAAAAGAGATTTCCACTTTTATAATCGAGAAGGACTTTCCGGGATTCAAGACGGGAAAGAAACTTAAGAAAATGGGAATGCGGGCGTCACCAACAGGGGAGCTAGTCTTCGACAACTGCGAAGTGCCCGAGCAAAACCTCGTAGGCAAACTTAACGACAGCGTTTCCCACATGATGCGCAACTTGAATATCGAACGCATCACGATTTCTGGAATCTCGTTGGGTTTGGCGAGTGCGACACTGAAGTACGCCAAGCAGTACGTTCAGGAACGAAGGCAATTCGACAAGCCGCTTTCCGAGTTCCAGGCTACCCAGCAAAAAATCGCCGAAATGGCGACAGATCTGGAAGCCGGGCGAGCCCTTACCTACAGTGCGGCCAAGGCCTACGATAGAGGGGACCGGGACATGAGCTTGGGAGCAAAAGCTAAACTATTCACGGCACAGATGGCCACACGCGCCGGTCTTGACGGTATCCAGTTGCTGGGTGGTTACGGTTACACCCGAGAGTATCCCGTGGAGCGATACATGCGCGATGCGAAACTCATGGAAATTGGGGCCGGCACAAATGAGATCATGCGATTGATTATCGCAAGACAAGAACTGGAGCTCTGAGCGTTGGCACTGCTTTTTTATCCCGAAGCTGTTGGGGAAGAGAGGCGGATCCGAGATCGTGTCCGCTCGCTGGCGGCCCAGCACCTGCGACCGTTCGCCTTGGAAGATGATGCTTTATGTCGTTTCCGACGGGAGGCTTTTGAAGCTTTCGCGAGCGAAGGACTTGCAAGCGTTGTCACACCAAAAACATATGGCGGCCTGGGACTTCCGTATGCTTGCTATTACATGGCGATGTCCGAGATAGCGCGGGCGTCGATGTCCATGGCGGTGACCGTTGGAGTCAATAACCTCCCCCAGGGTGCCCTGCTCGCCTATGCAAACGAGGACCAAAAGAAAAAATACATTCCCCCCCTCTGCAACGGCAAAGCCATAGGGGCGTTTTCGCTATCGGAACCCGGATCGGGGTCAGACGCCGCCAGTTTGAGGACAAAAGCCGAGGCAAAAGCCGGAGGCTACGTCCTAAACGGCACCAAGTGTTGGTGCAGTACGGCCGGCCACGCAGATTTGTACTTGGTAATGGCGCGCACGGCAGAACATAAAACAGGGGGGATTAGCGCCTTTATTGTCGATAAGGACACACCGGGGCTTCGCTTTGGGAAACAAGAGAGTAAACTCGGATTGGCTGCCTCTCCGCTAGGTGAACTCATCTTCGAAGATTGCTTCATCCCGACCTCGCAGCGAATAGGTGGCGAGGGCCAGGGGCTCGGCGTGGCTCTATCCCAGCTCGATGCCGGTCGCATTGTTATCGCCGCCGTTGGGATCGGCCTTGCCGAAGAAACGCTAAATCGGCTGTGGGCAAATTTTTCCGCACTGACTCCCGAGGCAACCGACAAAAACCAGTTTGCCGAGTTCTACGCTCGCTTGCAGGCCTTGAAAAGTCTGCTGCACGTAGCGGCGGACGCCAAAGATCGCAACACCCCCACCACCACCCTTGCTGCCCAGTTAAAATTGCTGTCAAGCGATTTGGCGATGGAAGTCACCACCCACGCGGTCTCTGCACTTGGGCCCAGAGGCGTTCTTGTTCAAAACGAGATGGAACGCCTTTTTAGAGACGCTAAGGCGCTGCAAATCGTTGAGGGCACCAATCAAATTCAGAAACTGGTACTCGTTAGAGAAATGGACAAGGCGTTCAAACCATGAAGTGGGATCTTAAAGAATTCCGAATCGATCTTTCCACCCTGGGCAACTTTCCCGTTGAGCTCGATCCAATCAACAAAGCGCACGAAAAACTTTCAGCAAGACTTCGCAGCGATATTGGTTTTTTCGATTGTCCCGTTAAGGTGCGGAGTTTGCTGCCCGACATTCACAAGCAGGCAAAGGCGCTGCGTGCTCGTCACGATCGGGTCGTTTGTCTTGGTATTGGCGGTTCTCATTTGGGGGCGTGGACTCTCATTGAAGCCCTCCGCACCCCGCAAGACGCCAGTACGTTTCCTTTGTGCTGGGGAAGTAACTTTGATCCACCCTTTGTGGAACGGGCACGCCATTTCCTCAAGGAGGGCACTTCAACCGCGCTGGTCGTAATCAGCAAATCCGGAAACACTGTAGAAACACTTTCTGCATTTGCGCAGCTGTGTGACAAGCAAACCCAACCGCTGCTTATCACAGACAGCAAATCGGGGGAGCTGCGCCGACTCGCCAACCAATACGGCTGGCCAACCCTGCCAGTTCCCGAAAACATCGGGGGGCGATTTAGTGTTCTAACCGCCGTCGGGCTTTTACCCGCAGCTCTTGCCGGCATCGACATTGAATCAGTTCTGTCAGGAGCCATTGCCATGCACGAGTACCTGCAGGGGTGCGCCCCGCAGGACAACCCGGCGTACTTGCTGGCTACGGCCAAGCACAGCTTGCACGTACGTAGCGGGTACGCCATGCAGTACCTAATGCCGTACTGGAGTTCGCTGCGCCCTTTTTCTGATTGGTATGTTCAGCTGTGGGCTGAAAGTTTGGGAAAGAACGGCCGTGGTCCCTCGCCCGCTGCTGCGCTGGGAAGCCAAGACCAGCATTCGCTTTTGCAGCTCTTCAAAGACGGCCCCAAAAACAAACTGATCGGCTTTGTAAATGTCACCGACGAAACAAAAACCAGTGTTAAAAACCCGGTTTTTGAAAGCCCTGACTTTTCCTATCTGTGGAACATTCCCGTGGGGCGCCTCAATCGACTCGCGTGTGACTCAACGCAGACGAGCCTCGGGCGTTCTGGGGTTCCGACCTACCGCATTGATCTCCCCTCGCTCAATGCACGGACGCTGGGCGCTCTGTTCCTGTTCTTCGAGCTCTCCTGCGCCTTTGCGGCTGAATTATACGGCGTCAACGCCTTTGATCAACCCGGCGTGGAAGAAACCAAGCAGTTACTTCGTGACGCGCTCCAGAATCAACCCTGATACCAGGTCCATTTCCGCTCACGCTTATAGTTTTTCAGCTAGTGGAGCGATATAATTATTAAATGGTGCAACGAGGCAAAAAAACCGAAGAAACCGATCAAACCGCAGTAGCAGACAGCGACACGCTCAACATACGGCTAGAGGAAGCTAAAGCCTCTGCGCCAGTCGTGGTTGTGATTTCGGGGCGCCCTCTTGGCAAATCCTTCAGCATCGCCAAGGATCGCATGGTCATGGGACGCGACCTAACGGCGGACATCAGCATCGGGGAGTCGGCTATTTCCCGAAACCATACGGAATTCCTGGTTACCGAAGAAGGTGTCGTGGTTAAGGACATGGGAAGTACAAACGGAACCTTCGTAAACGATCAGAAAATTGATAAGCGTTTGCTAAACGATGGCGATCTTATCCGCGTGGGAAACTGCATTCTGAAATTCCTCAAGGAAGGCCAGATCGAAAACGTTCACTACGGGAAAATGTACGACTTGGCCACACGCGACGATCTTACCGGCGCTTTAAATAAGAAGGCTCTCATTGACTTTATTTCCGAGGAGTTTGCACGCGCCCAGGCGTCTATGCGTCCCATGTGCTTGATGATGTTTGATATCGACCATTTTAAGCAGACGAATGATAAGTACGGGCATTTGGCAGGAGATTACGTCCTAAAAGAAATTTCTAGTCTCATTATCAATAAAATGATTCGCCAAAAAGACGCGCTCGGAAGGTACGGTGGTGAAGAGTTCGCATTGGTTTTGGGTGGCACCCCTCTTGAAATCGCTGTAGACGTTGCCGAACGTATTCGCTCCGCAATTGAGCACAACAAGTTTATCTTCGACAACACTCAGATCCCGGTCACCATCAGCATTGGAATTTGCGCCGTCGACTCCACTACGAAGAATGTGGACGACCTCATCGCCCTTGCTGATAAGGCTCTATATGATGCTAAGAACCAGGGACGTAACAGGGTCTGCGTACGTTAATGCCCAGCCGCTCCTTTAAAACCCTTCTACTAACAGTTTGTGCCGCGCTGGTACTCGCGGGCTGCCCCGACAAAAAACCCAAAGGCGGCGGCAGCGGTGCCAAAAGCGGTGGCAGTCCGCCCCCGCAGGCGCAACCGAAACAAGCGAAGCCTTCCAAAAAAGGGGCCCAGGACGATCTCCAAGCGGATGCCAAACAAAACGGCGACAACCGCTTGAATGACGGCGAAGAACGCGCGCGCGAAGAACGCGAGCGTTTACGCGATGGACTCAGCCAAACCCCTCCGACAGACGCAGGCGGGGCGACACCGCCAGCAACGCAGCAGACAACCAAGACCGATCCCCGTTTTGGCCAAGTACCTAGAACCACGGCCGGCAGCGATCCCAACTTGCCGTCACTCGTTGGTGCTGCGGGCGCCTCCGGAGCGGCCGCCCTACCCGGTCTCCCCCAGTCCACGCCCACTGCGCCGGCTACCACAAGTGCGGGCAACCCCCAGCCCACGCAACCGCGCGGCGTACGTTCCAAAAAAACCCACTAAAGCGTCAACGCCTTAGACACTCCTGTATAAATCTTGGACACACGCTATTTTCTGCATAAATCCAGGTAGTTAAAGGGAAATTTTCCGTCACCGGCATTCTGGTGTTTAAGTCTTAGACACCAGTGCCCGAAACCGTCCGCCCGGATAAATGCGCTAAGTCATCAAGATCTCAACTGTATTCAAAATGTCTACGACTTGGCCCATCTCTTGCTTAGAGAAGTCCCGCCAACGCCGTCGACACGCAAAGTAGAGAGAGTCGCTGCCCAAGCCATACGGTTTATTTCGGGGAAAAAAATGGGGCCTGCAGAGCGCCGCCCGGTGCTCGGCAGGCAAGAACTTTAGGGGTCAGATCATCGGGGGTCTGGCCCCTCTTTATTTCTAGTGCCTTCAAAAATTGACGGCGGTTTGCTTCTCTAGCTATCGTCCTTATTTTTAGCATGCCAGGCGAACAGGAAATCACACCAAGGATTCAAAAGCTCAGTCCGGTCTTGGTGGACCAGATCGCCGCCGGCGAAGTGGTCGAACGTCCCGCCAGTGTCTTAAAAGAACTCATTGAGAATGCTCTGGATGCTGGGGCCACGTCTATTCATGTGGAGCTAGAGGGGGGTGGCCTTGACGAGATAGTCGTTGCCGACAACGGCTGCGGAATGGCACCCGCAGACCTGCTCCTTTGCGTAGAACAACACGCCACAAGCAAGATACATTCTCTCAGCGATCTCGCTGCAATTCATACCTTTGGTTTTCGCGGCGAGGCGGTTTCTAGTATCGCTTCAGTTTCCGATCTGGAAATTCAAAGTCGGCTACGCGGGCATACCCGTGGGTTTAAGATCCCCGTCCATTTTGGGGTTAAGCCGTTGCGGCCCGAGCCATGCGCCGCGGCCGAGGGTACCCGTTTCCAGGTCCGTCACCTGTTTGAAAAAATCCCTGCTCGCCGAAAATTTTTGCGTTCGGCGGGAACGGAACTATCTCATTGCACGCGGTTGGTAAAAGAACTCGCGATGGGAAACCCAGACGTTCGGTTTTCCCTCAGCCATCAAGGGCGGAGATTGTTTGAATTTGTGCCAACTACCCGTGCAAAACGGGTGCGGGAGGCAACCCGATGGGGCTGGAATCCCATCGAAGTGGCCGACGAAGCGGACGGACTGAGGCTGAATGCGCTGCTTTGGGATCCGCAACAAAATCCGGGAAAGAACGAGTGGTACCTATTCGTGAACAGGCGGCCGGTACGCAACCGCAACCTCTACGGACTCATCAAAGGCCTTTTCCCCGATCCAGGCGCACCTTCAGCGGGCGTACTGTATCTTGATATTCGGCACGACTGGTTGGACGTAAACGTGCACCCGCAGAAATGGGAGATTCGGTTTTGGCAACAAGAACGCCTCTTTCCGTGGGTACGATCGACGCTACGCAAAGCCTTAGCAACGCCCCCGGCCCGCTCAGAAATCAAAGCCGCGTCTGGGATTCCGACTCCGTGCACCAGCCCACCCATGTCGGGCTCGGTGGTTGGCACTCTTCAGTCAGGGTACATACTCGCTGAAAAGAACGGCTCTGTTTTTCTCATTCACAGCGCCTCGCTCCAATGGCAGCGCACATTCGAAAGTCTCACGAGCCAATTCCGAGAGGCCGAAGTCCCTAGACGGGCGTGTGGCCCCTTGGTCTTTTCGGTGGCCGCCAATGAGGCGCTCTTTTCCGCGCTCGAATCTAAGCATGAATCACTCCTTCACTGCGGTTTCGAAATAGAGCGCTATGGGATCTCGGACCTGTGTCTCAAACAATGCCCTAGAATTCTGACAGATGCGCAGGCAATCAACGCCGCCAAAGCGATTTTTGAAAATGCCACTCACCGGGACATACCCTCTCGATGGCTGCGACTTGTTGCCAAAGCAGTACCAACAACAGCGCTTTCCAATTCTCACGCGGCAAGCCTTGTGGGAGATCCTAGCGTTTTGTCCAAGACAACAGAAGAGGGACACGTCTTGGTTTTTGAGCTCAACTCTGAGACTATTGCGCAATATTTTGAGAGGCCCAAAAATTGAGAGGAATCAAATGAAACTTTGCCTCGCCATTCTAGGCCCCACCGCATCGGGCAAGTCCGAACTCGCGCTGGAGCTCGCGCAAGCGCTTGGCGGAGAGATTATCTGCCTGGATAGCGTAACGGTGTACCGGCACTTTGAAATTGGTGCTGCCAAGCCGGCGCCAGAGGATCGCAAGCGGGTCCCCCACCACCTACTGGACATTCTGGATCCGCAAGAAGAATTTTCAGCATTTGACTTCGTAAAACGAGCCGACGCGGCGCTGAGCGACATTCACGCCAGAGGGAAGCTCCCAATTGTAGTCGGTGGCACCTACTTTTACCTACGCGCCTTGCAAAACGGCATGTACCCAAGTGATAAAGTCCCGCCAGAGATAGTCGAGCAAGTCGAAAGCAGCTACCTAGACGGCGAGCACTGGCTTACAGAGAAGATGCACGCGGATTTAAAAGCTGTCGATCCGCGGGCGGCGGAAAAGATCCATGCAAACGACCGCTACCGGCTCGTGCGAGCGCTGTCGCTTTGGAAACACCTGGGAACGGCACCGAGCAAACTGCAACCTGAGCCCATCAGCGAGGCCCAGACTGAGCGACTCTGGGTGAAATACGCGCTGGCCCTCCCCCGCCACCGCCTGGTCGATCGCGTGGCGGCCCGCACCCACAAAATGGTGGACGGGGGGTTGCTCGAAGAAACCCGAGGGCTCTTGAAGCGCTTCCCCAGAGCCAGGGCACTTACGAGTGTTGGCTACGCCGAGGCTGTTACTCATTTGGCAAGCGGCTCTAGCGACAAAAAGGCTCTTTGTAACGCAATCATTGAAAAAACGCGGCAACTTGCCAAGCGACAAATTACTTGGATTCGCTCAGATCCGGAAATAAGATTTGTCGCACCGGGCGATACCGCAAGAATGCGGCTTGAATTTAACAATCTAAAGTATGTACTCAATGAGGAGGCAGGATGAACTCAATGACCGGCTTTGGCCGAGCGGAAGCGCAAATCGGTTCCAGTCAGGTCACGGTGGAAATCAAGTCGGTAAATCACCGCTTTTTGGATACGCGTTTCCGAATGCCTCCCTTCCTTTCGCCGTATGAATTACGATTGACCGAAACCCTGCGAAGCCGCTTCGAGCGCGGAGCGTTTGAAATCTCCATCCGACACAAGCCCATTGCCTCAGGCGCCGGATCCGTGATGAGCACGCGTTTCGTCGTCGACCAAGAAGCCGCGAAGAGCTTCAAACTCGCATTAGACTGGCTACAAAAGGAATTCAAAACCGAGCCTCCTTCCCTCGATCTTTTTGCCAATTCCCACCGGATCGTCGTCGCTGTCGAGGAGACAGAAGATCTTGAGGAGGCTTTTGTAGCGGTGGAAAAGGTGTTCCAACAGGCGCTAGACGGCGTCGCAGAGATGCGTGCCAGCGAAGGCAAGAAACTGTCGGAAATTCTGCTAGGGGGGTTACGCACTCTTTCTGGCATTATCAGCGAGCTGGAAAAAGTTGCCCCACTGCAACCCAAGCAAATTGCCGATAAACTGACCAAACGCTTGGAGCGCTGGCAGCTGAACACCCAAATTGACTCTTCGCGTCTAGAACAAGAGATCGCGCTCTATGCGGAAAAGAGCGACTTCACGGAAGAATTGGATCGGCTGCGCACGCACGAAAAGGCCTTTGGGGCGCTCATCGCCGAACCCGGCTCGCTGGGACGCCGACTGGACTTTTTGACGCAGGAATTTCACCGAGAATTCAACACATTGAGCTCGAAAGCCGCGGCAGTGGAGATTACCCGCCTCGCTTTAACGGGCAAAAGCGAAATCGAAAAACTAAGGCAGCAGGTTCAAAATGTCGAATAATGATAAGAGGATACTCTGTCGTTTGGGCCAGGCGCCCGAAGTCCCCGCCCTCAATGTGGGGTACGGCAACTTCGTCGCTGCCGCGCGGATTATCGCCATTTTGGAGTCTGGATCCCTTCCCGTGAAACGCCTGCGAGAAAAAGCCGCCTCGAGGGAACAGTTGCTAGACGCGACTTCGGGAAGAAAGATGCGTTCGATCTTGATCACAGACACGAACCATGTGGTGGTATCAGCGTTGGCACCTCAAACACTGCAGGAGCGGTTGTGGGGAAACCCTCCCGCACGCATCAACCCTGCGCACTTGGAAATGTCTCAGGGTGAATTTATTTCCTAGGTGACTGATGGCCACAGAAACCGCCACAAAGTCCAAGAAAATTCAGCCTCGGCTCATCGTCGTCTCTGCGCCAAGTGGAGCGGGGAAAACCACGCTTTGTAAAATGCTACTTAAGGAATTTCCGGCCATCACGCTTTCCATTTCGGCAACCACGCGGCCGATTCGCCCGAATGAGAAAGACGGGCGTGACTATCTTTTCTTGAGCACGGAACAGTTTGAGCGTATGCGCGCGGCTGGAGAGTTTGCCGAGTGGGCCCGCGTCCACAACAACCTGTACGGCACACCGAAAAAGAACATCGACGATGCGCTATCTGCTGGAAAACACGTTCTTTTTGACATCGACATCCAGGGAGCCGACAGCTTGAGAAAGCAGTACCCCGATCGGGTTCTTTTGGTCTTTATCCACCCGCCGTCGATGGGAGAGCTGGCAAAACGCCTTAAGGACCGCAGTTCAGACTCCTCCGAGGCTATTGAAACGCGCCT
>JAGQZV010000110.1 GCA_020435295.1 Bdellovibrionales bacterium
AGATACACTTGTTTGAAAATCTCCTTTTGCGCGGGGGCGTCGAGTTTGATGGCCTTGCTCCAGAAATCTTTGTTAGCCACTTTCTTTGAAATGCTTCTCTGAATGCTCCAGGAAACAACTGGAGCAGCAAATTCGCTCAGGACGTGCATGAGCGTTGGATCTTTATCCAACTCTTTTTCAATAGTGCCAAAAAACCCACCTGTATTTCCGTTGGCTTGTTCTGCAAAGTAGAGAAGTAGATCTAGTTTGTTGCTTCGTGCGGGGTTCCTTTTGTCTGGAGCGCTGGAGAGCATCTTGCGCATCCCATAGGCGAAGCCTTCATATGGGGCGGCCGACTGATATTGGCTCCGCAGGTAGCGGATCGAGAGCAACAAAGCCTCGCCAAAAGAGCCTTCGTCCAAAGCTTGTGCCACACGGACGGCTTCGGCAACTAGTTCGTCCTCGTTCAAGAAACGATCCAGATCGGTAAAAAGAGCGTCTGCCGATGGTAGGGGGAGCGATTCCCAATCTTCCTTTTTTTCCGGGACGGGTAAACGATCTAAGCGATCCAGCAAGGTTGCTACCGCGGGATCAAGTAGCAAGATTGCCCGACTAGCCAGTCGATCGAATTGTTTATCTGACCAGACAGCAGCGGCTAACTCCACCAACGGGGCAAAATCTGATTCTTGTTTCCAGGATTCCACGTTGCTCTGCCATGTGGCAAACCCATGTGCCTGGGTCCGCTGGGAAATGATTTCTGCAAGCCCGCTCGAGTCCTGCGCCGTTTGGTAGACGTAGCGGTCAATAAGCGTACTAAGCTCCTCCAGTTCCCGCGTGCTTGGAGTTTCAAACAGGGCCGCAAGCCCATCAAAGCGGTGATCCTCGTTCAGTACCGCGAACAATGCCTTTACGTCGGCTGCGTCGAGGCGATCACCGAAAACGAGTGCTTCGGCCCGCGTTTTGGGCTGATTGGGGAGAACAGGAATTTCCGGGGTACGGGTGCACGCCGTTGCCAACAAAAGAAAGGAAAACGGTAAACAAAATGCAGCAAGCGCTTTCACGGCGGCATTGTAGGGGCCACAGGGGCGGGGGGTCAAGCCTAAGGCTATTCCATCATGCTAGATCGGAGCTGTCGGGCTAGCCGCGCCCCTTCATCGTAGCCGGCCTGAATGGCGGCACGCTTGGCGCCAAAATCCGTCGGGGGTTTTCGCAGGTAGACACTGGCATTGTAATGGGCTTCGCCAAATTCGCGTTGCAGATCGGCTTTGAATTTGGTCAGGAAAATCTGGCGAAAGACGTTTTCGCTGGTGTCCTTCACTCCAGTTTCGACAAAGTTTAGGTAGTCGTCATACATGCTAACTGCGACGATAATGTCCGCGCCTTGTTTCTTGGCAACGTCGACATCTAGCCCATTTAGAGAGAAAATCCATTGGTTGGCGCTTCGCTCTGGGAATGGGCGGAAAATGCCTGGGAGGGAGATGGTTTTCATCAAAGGCCCACTCCAGGACCCCGTGTGGTACACGTCCGTCTTCCCCGTGTCCAGGTGAGACGCAGTCAGATAGAGGGGCACGCGAGACTGGGCGAGATCGTTGACGCGGAAACTCTTTTCGACCCGCGAAGCGATCCGAGAGTGATCGGAGTAACCTTTTTTGAAATCAAACAGCCCGTCGCTGTAAAAGTCGCTCTCCTTCAAACGCATCGCAAACCACTCAAGATCGTGAATGCTCTTCATAAGCCCGTAACCGGCCGCGAAGATACTTGGCCAGCCCGTGGACACAATGTAGGAGACTTCAATCCCCTCTTCCTTCAGCTTCTTGAGTAGACCGACTGTGGCAAAACTCGCCACGCCGGCGCCCCCAACTACCAGACCCACTGACTTGCGCTGCTTTGTGGTTTCCGCCTGCGCCGCTGGTTCCCCGGGACGCGTACGTGTGGGTTTGCCCGCGCAGCCCCAGAGGACTAGGGCGGCAAGAGTCAGGGTAAGCGTCGATAGAGTAAGGGTCTTATTGGCGTTCATAATGTATCAGTAGCTCCACGTTCCCGCTTTTCTTTCCAGGTACGGGTGATTTTTGGGGGCCATTTTTCAACTTCAAACCTAAATTCAACATGAAGGCGTCAAATTCCGCAACCTTTGCCTGGATGGCACGCTCGTCCGTCACAAGCCCCCCTTTTTTTACGAAAGCGCGCCCGACTTCGAATTGAGGCTTAAAGAGGACTACCAGGTCCCGTAGCTTTGGCACGGAGCAGCATACCGGCTCCACAAGGCGCGTAAGTGAAATGAACGATGTATCCATGCATACAAAATCTATGCTACCAGCTTGCAGGTCGCTCGCTTCCAAGTCAGCCGCCGTAAGGTAACGAGCGTTGAAGCGCTCGATGGGGACGACCCGCGGATCTTTGCGCAATTTGTAATCCAGCTGACCATAGCCGACGTCGAGGGCGATGACTCGGGCCGCACCTCGCTGCAGCAAGCAGTCGGTGAAGCCCCCCGTTGAGGCCCCCACATCAAGGCAGCTGCGGCCGGCGACCGAGATTGCGAACGTGTTTAGTGCCGCTTCCAGTTTCTCTCCTGCCCGACTGACAAATCGAGGCAGCCGCTCGCGGATTTCCAGATCCAAGTCGTCGCGGACTTTTTGGCCGGGTTTTTCGAGCCTCTGGTTACCCGACCACACCGAGCCAGCGAGAATGAGCGCCTGGGCCACCTCGCGGGAAGGCACAGCACCCCGCTGCTGGAGTAAAATATCTAATCTTATCAGTGTCATAGGAATGTAACGCTATGCAATAAGTAACCTAGAATAACACGAGGCGGTAGGGTATAGCAAACCGCCGGGGCCCCACCCGCCATTTCTTTTTTGATTGTGCTATGGTGTCCCCGGATGGTGGACGCCAAAACAAAAGCCAAAGAATTGGGGGCGCGCAACGGGCTCAACCCGTGGGTGATGTTGCTTATTACGGCTCCTATCCCGCTCCTGCTGTTCGTGCTTTTTGTCTATAAGTGGTACCAACAGAGCGGGGATTTTGAGCGCATCAAGGGGAAGTTTGTACAGCGGCAGAACAAGGTTCTCGCCTACGAGGCGATAAGTATTTCTCGCCGCGTAAACTCACTGCTCGAGCAATCGGTGCGCGACGTTCAGGCGCTGGCTCTAGTGCCGCCCTCCCCCAAAAACTATCTGAAGTTTTATCTGTCTCATACGGCAAAAATTACCGAGTTCGATCAGTCTGAGGACCGAGTTCGGACGCGCCCGTATCCGATCTACAATGAGATGAGTTTTCTCAACCCGAAAGGGGAAGAAGTTCTACGTTTGGCTTCTGGAAAAATTTCGCAAAAGACTCGCACGGTAACGAGTTGCAAGAACATAGATCTCTGCGACCAGAAACTCTGGGAGAACGCTCTCAAACTGCCGGTAGGAGAGATACTGTTGGGGGATCTGATGCGTTATTATTCCCCCAACGGAGAGCCGGAGATCGAAGACGGCGCTACGTTACAAGTCGCGTTTCGTACCGACAACGGTGTGCAAATTCTTGGGATCGATTACCGATCGATGAAAGAGATTCTGTATCTCCCGCAGTTTCCCTACCAGCCTAAAACCAACTTGTATCAGGCGTATCTGGACGGGAACTACATCTACTATGTGGACGAGAGCTCACAATTTATCGCACACCCAAAGTATTGGCACGTGACGGGGATTGATAAAAAAACCGGGGAAAGAGTGCAACCGGTAGTGGAGGACGGAGACTTGGGCAAGCGGCCTCTTTCTGTAGCAGCGTATCGCGGGGAAAAATTGAAAGACTATTTCAATCGCTTGCTTAATGTTTCGTTTGCCCAACGGTCGGTCGATATTTTTGAAGCCCCTAATCTCACCGGTACCATCCGCGTATTGTCTGCTTCTCCTATTTTGTTTGATAAGGGGCAATTCAAGAAGACCGGTGTATTTGGACACGTTCTTACCGGCTGTAATGTCGATTTCTTTACCGAACCCAAAGAACGGTACTTGCCGTACTACTAGGCCTAGTTGGTTTCGGCTTCGAGCTCACTTTCAACGGATCGGCGAAAGAGAGATTGCACTGCAGACATCTCGTCCAAACGCTGGAGTTGGGCGAGGGTTTGTCGAGCTATTCCAGGTCCGTCTATTCCATAGCGCTCGCGTTGCTCCGCCTGCGTGGCGTGTTCCACTGGCGAGTCGGGCATTCCAAGGACGAGCGTGGGTTGTTGAAGTTGTTGCTGCGACATGAACTCAAGAATCGCAGATCCGAAGCCGCCGACGACGGTATTTTCTTCTATCGTTACCACGAGCCGGGAAGCAGAGATCCACTCGCCCAGCAACTTCTTGTCCAGCGGTTTTACAAAGCGTGCGTTTATCACGGCCACGCTGTGGCCTTCTTCTTTTAGGCGCTCTGCGGCTTCGAGAGCGGACTGGACCGCGTAACCGATGGCGACCAGCGTAACGTCGACTGAATCTGCTGTGGCTTGAATGAGTTCCCCTTCACCGATTTTCAAGGGGCGAATCTCCGCCTCTCGCGGTACCCCGACTACCGGGCCACGTGGGTAACGGATGGCGGTCGGCGCTTTGTCGTGGCGGACCGCAGTCAAGAGCATGCGGCGTAGCTCATTCTCGTCTTTGGGTGCCATGACCACGAAGTTCGGAACTGAGCGCAAGTAAGATAAGTCGTAAGCACCTTGGTGAGTGGCGCCGTCTGCGCCCACCATTCCGGCGCGATCTAGGCAAAAGATGACAGGCAAGTTTTGGATGCCGACGTCGTGAATCACCTGATCGAAAGCTCGTTGGAGGAAGGTGGAGTAGATGGCCGTTACTGGGCGCATGCCCTCCGTAGCCAAGCCCGCTGCAAAAAGCACTGCATGGGCTTCCGCAATACCAACATCGTAGCAGCGATCCGGAAATTCCTTTTGAAATTTCACTAAACCTGTTCCGCTCGGCATAGCTGCCGTGATGCCAAGTATACGGGGATCGTCCTTAGCGAGTTCAATCAAAGTGTCGGCAAATACGTCCTGATAATTATCTATCTTCTTTGGTTTAGACTGAATGCCGTCGCATATCTTAAAGGCGCCGACACCGTGGTACTTTACCGGATTGTCTTCGGCAAGCTTGTAGCCGCGTCCCTTGGTGGTCAGCGCGTGGATGAGGTAGGGACCGCCTTCCGGCCCGGCCTGCTTTACGAAGTTTAAGGTATCGATGATTTCAAAAATGTCGTGTCCATTGATGGGGCCTAGATAGCGGAATCCAAAACACTCGAACAGCATACCTGGAGTGAAGAAACTCTTTACAGAGCCGCGGACGCGTTTGGCGATTTCCTGCACCGGGAGGCCGTGTTCGGAGATTGCAGAGAGAATACTCACGAGATCTTTGCGAAGTTTGTTGTAGCCGGGATTGGTTACTGTGCGGTTGATGAACTGTGACAAAGCGCCTACGTTCGGATCGATGGACATCTCATTATCATTGAAAAGGAACAAAAGGTTCTTGGCTGGGATATGGCCAGCGTTGTTCATCGCCTCGTAAACAAGTCCCCCAGTGAGCGAACCGTCGCCGACAACGGCGATGGCCATGTGGGGGTCTTTCTTAAGGCGCATGGCTTCGGCCATGCCCAATGCGGAAGAGAGCGCGGTGCTCGCATGTCCGGCGCCAAAGTGGTCGTACGGGCTTTCGTTTCGAGCGGTGAATCCTGCCAACCCATCTTTCTGTCGGATGGTATGGAACTGGTCGCGGCGACCCGTTAATATCTTGTGGGGGTAACTTTGGTGGCCGACGTCCCAGACAATCTTGTCGTGTGGCGTATCAAAAACATAGTGTAAGGCGACAGTCAGTTCAACGGCTCCCAAGTTGGATGCGAAGTGCCCGCCTTTTTGCGAAATAGTATCCAGAATAAATGTGCGCACCTCTTCAACGACCTGCGGGAGCTGCCCGGTGTTCAATTTGCGCAGGTCTTCGGGTGAATTAATCTTTGATAGGAGTTCCACTTTAGCTTTTTCTGGTTCGGATAAATTCCGCAATGTCTATTAGCGTCTGGCCCTTTTTCTCGTCAATGCATGAAATCGCATCGTCGATAAGCCCGTTCAAGCGGTCACGGATTTCCCCCGGGGCTGTTAGTTGGGTGTAATTCGGTTTGGGTTTTTTGCGAGGTCCCCTGGAGTAACGGAAATTTGCCTCGGAGTCCAAAATGTCGTCTGAAATTTGGAACGCCAACCCCAAAGCTTTTCCGTAGCGCCGTAGATTGATTTTGGTTTCCTCGTCGGTGGCAACTAGGCAAGTAGGAATCAACACGGACGCCAGAATCAGGGCGCCGGTTTTGTGAATATGAATAAATTCCAACTCGGGCAGACTATCAATAAGCTCCGCGCCCTTAGTAACATCTAGGAATTGCCCGCCCACCATGCCTCGTACTCCCGAATAGCAGGATAGTGTGGCCACACAATTAAGAACCTGCTCCGCTGAAAACTCATTTTCTTTGAGATCCAACATGGTGGAAAAGGCCTCGGTGAGTAGCGCATCGCCAGCAAGAATCGCTACGGCTTCCCCAAATTTTTTGTGGTTGGAGGGCTTCCCGCGGCGGGTATCGTCATCGTCAAGCGCCGGGAGATCGTCATGGATGAGTGAGTAAGTATGAATGTACTCGATGGCACAGGCGGCCGGAAGTACCCGCTCTGCGGGTAGGCCTAGGTATTCGGCCGCAGTGACCAGTAGCATCGGCCGCAGTCGTTTCCCACCGCCCTGGATGCTGTAGCGCATGGCCTCCACCATGGGGTGGAGCTGCTTTGATATCGACTGCTCGAACCGATCGAGGCGCGTTTCGATGTACTGGCTGATTAGCTGTACACGTTCTTCACTAAAGGCTTCCCAGCCCACCGGCAACTCCAAGTGCGTGGTTTTGTTGAGTCCCCCCCATGGGATAGAACCGTAATTTAACGAACATACGTGAAGATAAAGATCGGTGTCAAACTCTACCGGGCGTCAAAACTCTCCGTTGTCAGGCCGGTCTCCGGAGTTCCGAGAACCTTTTCTACGCGTTTTTCCACCGCGTCCAAGCGCTCTAGGCACTCACGTGAGAAAGCGATTCCCTTTTCGAAGGCTTTGAGCTGCTCCTCCAACGGAACTTCGCCCTTTTCCAGTATGCCCACCGTTTTTTCGAGGTCCGCGAGGGCTGATTCAAAGCTTCGGTTCTTGGGTGTCTTGGTTGCCATGAAGCAACCATAGGAGCGGCTGTTCAGGGGGTCAAGCGCGGAGGTGGGACTCAGGAAAGTGTCGAAATTGCTTTAATACTTGCCCGACGCCGTGAACTTAGCTACATATTCTAATGATGGGTGTTTTGATGGGGGGTGTCATGCAGCCTGTTTTTCGATTCAAAAATCGTACTTTTTTTCTGGTAGGGCTCGTCTCTTTGATCGTGGTGGGGTTTGCGGCGTGCACCAAGAAGGGCGACACTGGCGCCTCGGCACAAGCCGATCTGCAAGCTCTTGTTTTGGGGGAATTCGGGACGATGACGGGTCCGGAGAGTACCTTTGGCATTTCCACTCACCGCGGGATCATGATGGCGGTGGAAGAGGCCAATGCCGCAGGGGGCATCAAAGGCCAACCCGTCAAAGTGATTAGTTTGGACGATCAAGGACGCTCGGATGAGGCGGTGACGGCCGTTACCAAACTTGTCACTCAGGAAAACGTGCAGCTAATTCTAGGGGAAGTCGCCAGCTCCCGATCGATTGCGGCGGCACCGGTGGCGCAAAAATATAAAGTGCCCATGATAAGCCCTTCGAGCACAAACCCTAGGGTGACCCAAATCGGGGATTACATTTTCCGGGTTTGTTTTATCGATCCGTTCCAAGGCAAGGTGATGGCGAAATTCGCCGCTCAGAATTTGAAGCTCAAAACCGCGGCCATCCTTCGCGACATTAAGAGCGACTACAGTGTGGGACTAGCCGACTTTTTTGCGGAAGACTTTCAAAAAATGGGAGGGAAAATCATCAGCGATCTTTCCTACTCTTCGGGAGATGCTGATTTCAAAGCGCAGTTGACTGCCATCAAGTTGAAAAAACCGGATGTGCTATTCATTCCTGGCTATTACACAGAGGTGGGACTCATTGCGCGGCAAGCCCGTGAGCTAAACTACAACGGCGTCCTTATGGGCGGCGACGGGTGGGACAGCGCGAAGCTGACCGAGATTGGCGGCAAAGCCGTGATTGGCGGGTATTTCAGTTCGCACTATTCCCCTAAGAGCGACAACCCTGTCGTGCAAAACTTCGTCAACAAGTACAAAGAAAAGTACAACGGCGAGGTCCCCAATGGGCTTGCGGCGATGGGATACGATGCGGCCCGAGTGGCGATTGCAGCCGCCCAAAAGTCAGGCACGTTGGCGCCCACGGAACTGCGCGATGCTGTGGCCCAGACCAAAGGGTTTGAAGGTGTGACCGGCGTTATTTCGCTCAATGACGAACGCAATGCCGTAAAGCCGGCTGTTGTACTCAAAGTGATGGCGAGTAACGACTACGACTATGTAACCACCGTAAGCCCGTAGGTTACGTTGCAAGCGCTCATACAAAATCTGGTAAACGGGTTGGCCCAGGGAAGTGTCTACGCCCTGGTGGCGCTTGGGTACACGATGGTGTACGGGGTCCTGCAGTTCATTAACTTCGCCCATGCAGAGATCTTCATGCTAGGTGCCTTTGGTGGCATTTTTGTCGCCGGCTGGTTAACTAATGGCGAAGGATCTTTTCTTTCCCTAGTGTTGGTAACCTTTGGTGCGATGGCCTTTTGCACGGGCGTCGGTTTGGCGGTAGAGCGGATCGCCTACCGGCCGCTTCGACACGCTCCCCGCTTGAACGTCCTGATTACCGCCATCGGCGTTTCTCTGTTGCTTCAAAACCTCGGCATCCTAGTTTTTGGGGCGGATCCGCGTGTTTTTCCGGCAGTTATTCCAACGCATGCGTTATTCGATTCTCAGAATCTAGTCATCACCAACATACAGGTCCTGGTAATTGGTACTTCTGCCGCGCTGATGCTTGGTCTGCATTGGCTCGTTCGCCACACGAAGTTGGGAATGGCGATGCGGGCGGTGAGTTTTGATATCGAAACGGCGAGTTTGATGGGGATTCCGATTGATCGCATCATTGCGTTTACGTTTGCGATTGGTTCGGCCCTGGCAGGCTGTGCTGCGGTGTTGTACGGCCTGACGTACCCAAAAGTCGATCCTCTAATGGGTGTCATTATCGGCCTAAAGGCCTTTGTAGCCGCAGTGTTTGGGGGCATCGGAAGTTTCGTCGGGGCGGCCCTGGGGGGCCTTCTCATGGGGCTCGCGGAAACTCTGGTCGTCTACTATGTGTCGTCGAGTTTTAGGGATGCTCTTGCATTTGGGCTACTTATCGTAATCTTGCTCGTTAAACCCACCGGACTGTTCGGGTCGATGGCAAAAGAGAAGGTATGATGGCGGATACTCACAGTTTGTTTTTCGGCGATCAAGATGGCTTGAAAACGCCGTGGCAGATTTTGGGTTTTGCCTTACTGGTGCTCCTTTTGATGGGAGCGAGCGCACTTATCGAAAACAACGTGAACCCGTATGTCCAACGGATCATCGTCAACTGTGGCATCGGCATTATCCTGGGGCTGAGTCTCAATCTCGTAAATGGTTGCGCCGGGCAATTTTCTTTGGGGCATGCTGGTTTCATGGCGGTTGGGGCGTATGTGAGCGCCTATCTGACGACGGTGCTGATGCCATTTGGTGCTTTTTTCCAATCGGATCTGGGTGTTGGAACAGCGGTGGTCGCCGGGGGTCTAGCTGCTGGGCTCTCTGGCTACGTGGTTGGCTTACCTTCTTTGCGACTGCGTGGGGACTATCTCGCGATTGTGACGCTTGGCTTTGGTGAAATTATCCGAATTGTATTCTTGAATATCAGCGCGGTCGGCGGTCCCCGCGGCCTGCCCGGTATTCCGCTAGCCTCCAATTTTTTTTGGGTCTACCTGTGGGCGATCGTAACCTTTGCCATCATTTACCGCTTGATTCATTCCTCGGCTGGTCGCGCGATTCTTTCGATTCGGGAGGATGAAATTTCTTCTCAATCCATGGGTGTAGATGTTTCCCACTATAAAGTCGTGGCTTTTGTGATCAGCGCGTTTTTTGCAGGGGTTGCGGGAGGACTTTTTGCCCATTACCAGGGTTTTATTGATCCGAATACGTTTAACTTCAACCGTTCTGTGGAAGTCGTGATCATGGTCGTGATCGGTGGGATGGGTAGCCTTTCTGGAGCGGTCATTGGCGCGGTTTTGGTGACGATGTTGCCTGAACTTCTTCGCTTTTTCGCCGAATACCGCATGGTCATTTTTTCGGGCCTATTGGTTCTTGTCATGCTGCTGCGACCGATGGGAATTTTTGGGAGGCATGAAATTTGGGAAGCCTCGTGGTTTGCTAATTTGAAAAGGAAGCCCAAGCCATGAGCGCGTCGTCAGCCAAAGAGGTCCTGAAGCTAAATGACGTATCTGTCTCTTTTGGCGGGCTAAAAGCCGTTTCTCAGTTTGGGATTTCTCTGCACGAGTCAGAATTGTGCGGGCTCATTGGTCCAAACGGGGCCGGTAAGACCACAGTTTTTAATCTCATTACGGGCGTGTACTTGCCGGATTCTGGAACTATGGATCTGGATGGCCAAAATCTGTGTGGGTTGCCACCCCATGAGATTACCAAGGCGGGAATTGCGAGGACCTTCCAGAATATTCGTCTCTACAAAGAGCTAACGGTTCTGGAAAACGTGCTAGTTTCCTACCACATGCGAAAGCCCTATGGCTATGTGGATGCGTTGCTGCGGACCCGTCAGTATTATGCCAAGGAGCACGAGCTTAAAGAACACGCGTTACGGCTACTGTCTGTCGTCGGGCTAAAGAATAACCCTGACGATTTCGCCGGTTCGCTTTCCTACGGGGATCAACGGAGGCTGGAAATCGCGCGGGCTTTGGCAACTAGTCCGAAAGTTCTGTTGCTGGACGAACCCGGGGCGGGACTAAACTCGGGCGAAAAAGTAGAGTTGATGAAAGTAGTTTCTAAGATTCGTGATCAGTTCAAAGTTACGATCCTCGTCATCGAGCATGACATGAAGTTTGTCATGGGAATTTGCGAGCGGATTCTGGTCCTAGATCATGGCGAATTGATCGCAGAGGGGACTCCCAAACAGATCCAGTCCAACCCAAAGGTGATTGAAGCCTACCTAGGGGTGGCTGATGCTTGATATTCAAAACCTTTCTGTGAACTACGGTCCCATTCAGGCGCTTAAGAATATCTCCTTGCGCGTGGACGAAGGGGAGATCGTCGCCTTGATTGGCTGCAATGGTGCGGGCAAGACGACTACACTTAGGACTATCTCAGGATTGCTACGTCCGGCATCAGGGCAAGTTCAATTCGATGGCAAAGACATCACGCGCGAAAAACCACATGAGGTGGTCAGACGCGGCTTGTCTCATGTGCCGGAACGGCGTGGGATTTTTGCCAATTTGACTGTGCATGAGAACCTAATTGTTGGTGCCTATACCCGCAAAATTACAGAGCAAGGTTTTGATGAAGTGTATGGGCTTTTTCCCATTCTGAAGGAGCGCACCAAGCAAGTCGCGGGCACCCTCTCGGGAGGAGAGCAGCAAATGCTCGCCATTAGCCGCGCGTTGCTCGCTAAACCGCGCTTGATGCTACTCGATGAACCGTCACTAGGTTTGGCGCCTCAGATTACGCAATCCATCTTCAATACGATTCGCACTATCAACAAGAGTGGCACCACGGTGATGCTTGTAGAGCAGAACGCGAATGCCGCGCTGAAAATAGCGGATCGCGCGTATGTGCTCGAAGTCGGTGAGACCGTCTTATCGGGATCTGGATCTGAACTACTCAACAATGACGAAGTCCGCAAGGCCTATTTAGGAGAGTAGGACTCCTCTTCCACGAGAGCGGCAAGAAAGTAGTACCCGTGCGCGGAGGCACCAAGAGGCGAACCTCCCCCTAGGCCTTCCC
>JAGQZV010000111.1 GCA_020435295.1 Bdellovibrionales bacterium
AAGATCCAGCGAGGTGGAGGCCATGAAGTAGAGGATTTCATCCCCTCGTTCGTGGCGTTGGCGTCCCTTTAACATGGAGGTGAACAAAGAACGTGCTTTTTTCAGTGACGCATTCGCCTCAGAATGATCCACTACGGGAGCAGGGGTTTTCTTGCGCACGTCTTCCGGGAGCTTGTCGTAGGATTCGAGCTTCTCGGAATACGTTTGCTGTGCTGAGGCTAGACTAGCGTAATAGTCCTCCATATATAAGGAGGCAAGCCGCATGTTGAGCTCTTTCTTCTGCGTGCCGTTGCGGGCTTCCAGGATAAATTTCTTTATGTCTTGAATAAGAGCGCGGCGCTTGCGATTGAGTAATTCCAGCTTGTCTAAGGAAATCTCCGGGGTGTCTTCCGTACCGGTAAACCGTAGCTCGCTACGCTTGGTAATCTTTATGCGACTCTTTAGGCTATTGTTCGCGTAAAGGGGAGGCGTGGCCAAAACGGCACACGCGAGCATCACCATAGATAGATACTTGCGATAGCGGTGTTTCTTATGCCGTTCCATGTCTATCCCCCCAACCAAAGAAAAATCTAAGCTGCCAGCTTTGCCTGCACGGCTTTGTACTGCGCGTGATCCACCGCATCCTGTATAACAACCTGTGTGTCTTTCGTGATGCTATCAAATTGAACCGCTAGCCCTACACGCCCATTCTTTTCCACGCGTACCACGTGGCCACAGGCCTGGATGCTGCGTTGGAGTGTCGGGGACTTAACGACGATCTTTACTTCTGCGCCTTCGGTGATGGAGGTTAGGCCATCGATGAAGAGCCCTCCGGCGCTGATGTTATTGAGTGGCGCAATAAATAAACGGTTCTCATCATGGATGTAGACGCGTCCTGGAAGGTTCACGCGCGGGAACGCACGCTGCTTGTTTTGATGGTTCTTGTTTTTTTTCGCTGGGCTAGCCATCGTTAACCTCCTCACGCACTTCAATTGTAGAAAGTTTTCATGAAACGAGCAAAAGTGCCGGGGGCCCAAAAAACAAGAAAAACCCAATGATTTCAATAAGTAAAATTGTTAAGACTATGTTGCTGAAAACAAGATATTCCAGAATAGACTAGTGTTTTTGCGGGCTTTCGCGGGCGCCTTCCCCCCGGTTTTCTACTGCCTTTTGAAATCGCTCTTGAGGCGGAGCTATCATGTACTTGAGAGTTCACAAACCTCTTCAAGTGCTCTCACCAGCAGGCTCAGACACCTTAAACGCACTCTACAAAACTCTAAAAGGAGTTAGGGTATGAAACCCGGTAAACAAAGTATAAGCCTTGTGAGTGTTGCGCTTTGTCTACTTATGACAGCCCGCTGCAGCCAGGACACCCGCTTCACTTCAAACGTATTAAAGAGCGATGTATTTACGCAGCTTTCCGCAAATAGTCAGTACGACTTTCTTTGGGTGCTCGACAACTCAAACAGCATGATCCCTGTTCGGACTCAGGTTGTCGATAATCTGAATATTTTCTTGCAGATCCTCAACAGCCGTAAAGCAATCGACTATCGAATGGCTGCGACCACAACCGATTACATTAGTCACGCCGGTGCCTTGGTGTCCAACACTAATGGTTTAAGAGTGGTAACCAGCGGCTCCGTAGATCCCATTGGCGATTTCGCCTCCATTGTAAACAACGTTCAAAATACTGCTACAAGTTTTTGGGAACAGGGGCTCGAGAGTGCGTACAAGGCGGTTCAGAACCAAGGGTCTCTTTTCATGCGAACGGGAGTTCCACTCATCGTAATTTTTCTGACGGATGAGGATGATTACTCCTGTCAGGCTAATTGTTTTGGGGAAGAACCCGAAACCAATCCGAACGATGTGGTCTACCCAACTTCCCGCTACATTAACTTCTTTAAAGATGGACTCGCAGCGGGAGGGACTTCTGTCATGATGTTCCCTATCGTTGGAGATCCTGAAACGAGCAGTTGCACGCCGTACAGCTACGGACTGCGCTACATGGAAGTGCAGACAGCCCTTGAAAGTGGGCAGAGCGGTAGCATCTGCCCGGCGGAAGTGATGGAGAGCTACAATAATATCGCACGCGTTATTGCCGATTTGGGTGTGCGCTTTCCGCTTTCGAACCAAGCTTCTGGCAGCAACATCGCCGTTTACGTAGACAACGTGGAAATTCCATATTCGGAAGATGACGGCTATGTGTACGAAGCTAGCACGAATTCTATCGTCTTCACAGGCAACTCAATTCCACAAAACGGCCAAACGATTGAGATCCTCTACACCGAACAAACGGGCGCTTAATAATCTTTCCATGGAGGTAGCCATGACTAGGCACTTTTTAATTGGAAAGGGGGGTAACTGGAAAAGCGTGGGGGCAAGTGCACTCTCACTCTTTGTGGTGATGGGCTGCGGGCGGATGCGTTCGCAGGATGCCGAAGCCGAATTGGCGCGCAGTACATTTTATCAAAACGAGCTGGCTTCCGGCGTTTTGGCCGCGGCCACAACGACTGGAACGACTACGGGCGATAGTGGGTTTATCCCTGGCGGGGGCAACACCGGTAGCAGTGGAGACTCAGGTACGATTGCAGATCCGAACGCTGGGACTACAGGCGGCGATACCGGGACCGTCGGTGGTACGGATGCGGGAACAACTACGGGCGGCACAACGGGAGGAGACACTGGGGGCGTTGCAGGCGGTACTACGGGCGGCGGCGTGACAGGCGATCCTACCGGAGGGAGCACGGGTGGCGCGACGTCTGGAAACGATGGAGGTACCATCGCTGGTGGCACGACGGGCGGAACGACTTCGGGTAGCGATAGTGGCACCATTCCCGGCGGCGACACCGGCGGGAACGGAAATGACGGTGGTACGATTGCCGGCGGCACGACAGGCGGCACGGACACAGCGGGATCTGGATCCGGCGATACCGGAGGCAGTACCGGCGGTGGTACCGGTGATGTTGCGGGAGGTACGACAGGGGGCGATTCGAGTGGCGACACTACGGGTGGCGGTGACACCTCAGGTAATGATGGGGGCGATATAGCAAACGGTACGACCGGAGGGGATACTTCCGGATCAGATGGCGGAACTATCCCTGGGGGTGACGATGGCGGCACGGGCGGTGATGGAGGCAGTGTCGGCACACCCATGGAGATTGAAATCGGTCGTGTGTGTTCTGTCATGCGCAGTGGGTGGAATTACTGGGTATTTTTTGAAGAGGCCGAAAATCCTATCATCAGCTTTGAGTCCTACAATCCAGTAGAGGCACAGTCCAGCAAGTGTCTGGCCCGCATGAACAAAAAGGAACAAAAGAGCTTCTTGAGCAGCTGGTTTAAGAGTTATAGCAATGCCACACACGGAACGTTGTATGCCGGGTTCTCGTACATGGGGTATCCGACGACGTACAAGGAGCGTGTGGCGATTCAGACGGTCGATTTGAGGGACGTGAATCTCTTCGAGGGCCCTCACGAACGCCAGATCCGCTTCGATCAAGAACTACTGAAAACCATGTATCCAAGTTCTTGGAAAGACGTCCTGGTGCGTGTTTCGGTTTGTGACGACAAAGACCACGACGGCCTATGTAGCGACGAAAAAGAAAACGCCTTGAGCGTGCGAGAGCTTAGCTTTACGGGGCAAAATATTCCTCAATCACTTAGGCTTGATGTGTGGGCGGGAAGGCATTTCACACGCGCCGGAGATCCGGACATGTGCGAACTGCAGTATAGCCCACTAGTGCTCGACCTTAATGGCGACGGAGTCAAGCTCAGCGCGGCGGAGCAGGGTGTGTTGTTTGATTTGAACGACGATGGCACGCCCGTCTACACGGGGTGGATTGCCGGGCAGGACGAGGCTTTCCTCATCCGAGATTTAAATGACAACGGGGAAGTAGATAGTGGTGCCGAGCTCTTTGGGAGCGCCACACGCCTTAAAAACGGCAGTCGCGCCGAGAATGGCTTTGAAGCTCTAAAGGAACTTGATGCCAACCACGATAACCGCATGGATGGAAGCGATCCGATGTGGAACGAGCTGCGCGTCTGGCGAGATTTAAATCGCAACGCCGAAGTGGATTGGGGTGAGCTCAGCACCCTAGACGAAAGCCGAGTGGCGGCTATTGATCTCGACTACGTCGACATCAGTGAGGTCGATCCCTTCGGCAATGAGACGCGCCAGCGCTCCGTTTTCTGGAAGCGCTTCTGGATGCAATGGAACCCGCGCAAGATTGTGGACGTTTGGTTCCGTACGTTGCGACGGGATTAGTTTCCGATGGGACGGTGATCCACGGAAATCGCCACCTCTCCGGGTTTCCCCCTTAGCCTGGAGAGGTGGACTTTTTTAAACAACAGGTAACCAGTAATAGAAATTATACGACTATCCAATGCCACCACACCTCACCAAGCGGAAAACCTCCCTAAAACAAGGGGGCTGCAGCTATACGGCGACTGTGCCTTAGCCTTGTCAAAAAAGTAACCGAGTCCCCTTGAAGTTCGGGGCGGGGTTTTCGACAATAGGATAATGCGGTCATCCTCCCTAAAACCCCTCCGCTATGCGGTCTTCGTGCTCTTTTCGTTGAGCTTGCTGGCTGCGGGTGGGTACTGGCTCTTCTCGTGGCGATGGGACCTGGTTTCCGAACAGCGGCGCTTCCAATCGCGCATCCAACACGCGCTAAAGGAGCCTCTGGCAAAGGGCGAATTTCCAGCTACGTTGAGATTTGCTCGGCCGGGCGGAAGCTACGCCCATCTTGCCAAATACACCATCAACCCCGAATGGCAGCGTCGGATGGATGCGCTTTTCCAACTGTGGAAGCCAGATTACAGTGCTTTTGTAGCGTTGGATGCCACCACGGGGGCTGTTCTCACGCTATCGAGTTTTTCAAAGGCAGAACCGAACATCGGCAACCTAGCGGTACGGGCGACGTTTCCCGCTGCCTCTGTATTCAAAATCGTAACGGCCGCCGCGGCCCTCAACGAATCGATCTTGGATCCGGAGTCCCTAGTTTCATTCAATGGCCGGAGGCATACCTTATATAAGAGAAATGTCACGGCGCGCGATATGAATCGCTGGACTAGAACCATCCCGTTTAAGAAAGCCTTCGCGCTATCGATCAACACAGTATTTGGGAAACTCGGGATGTTTCAATTAAAAGGAGAAACTTTGGAGCAATACGCTCTTCGGTTTTTTTTCAATCAAACCATTCCCGGGGATTTGCCACTGGAAAGGGCCTCGTTTCATCTAAAGAACAACAACCCTTGGTCCTGGGCTGAAATAGCCTCCGGTTTTAACCGGGTTGTTCTCATGAGCCCCGTTCAAGGTGCACTTATGGCCGCTGCTATTGCCAACGACGGCGTTGCAATGGAACCGCACCTGGTTGAGTCGCTGTTTCCCGTTAGCGGTGAATCGCTTGCCTACGCCGCCAAAACGCGAGAAATCGGCAGCGTTGTTTCACCTGAATCTGCGGAAATGCTACGCGTGCTAATGCGGGAAACCGTCCGCAACGGAACGGCCCGCTTTGCTTTCAAACGAAACACACGTCTAAAAGAACGCGATATTGGGGGCAAAACCGGCTCGCTTAAAGGCACTGATCCCGAGGGAAAATGCGACTGGTTTGTGGGCTATGGTCGTGATGGAGAACGCCGGGTAGCCATCGCTGCGCTCACCGTAGACGTGAAAAAATGGCGCATCAAAGCCTCCAAGATTGCAAGCCACTTTTTCGAAGCCTATTTTGCCGACTAAAGTACACCATTAGCTGTAGCCCACTAAGGTGCATGCACATAATTTTACTTATACGACATCAAAATAGGAGGGGATTTGCACCTCTTCTCCGGTATAATTGTACATATATTTCCCTTTTAAGACTCTCTAACGGGCTTTTTTGCCCAGTCCTGACCCCACACATCCGAAGCACATGGCGAGCACGGCTAAAACCTCACAAGCAACTTGTGAACTCTCGATCGTAGTGCCCCTATATAATGAGGAAGCCAACGTTGAGGAACTCTACCGACGCTTAACGGCTACTCTAGAATCTCTAGCACTTAGCTACGAGCTTTTATTTGTTGATGATGGGAGCCGCGACAGCACCTTCTCCAAACTGCTTTCCCTTCGAACGGCAGATCCGCGCGTGGGAGTTTTACGCTTCTCGCGCAATTTTGGCCATCATTTGGCGATTACGGCTGGGTTACAGAATGCCGCGGGGCGCTACACAGTCCTAATGGATGGGGATCTTCAAGATCGCCCCGAAGACATCCCCGCCCTCTATGCGAAAATCAAAGAAGGCTACCAATGCGTCTTTGGGATACGCGCAACACGACATGACAGCCCGTTTAAGCGACTGAGCTCAAAGCTATTTGCTTACCTGATGAACAAACTCGTAAAGCTGGATGTCCCTTTGAATTCGTGTGTTTTTCGCATTATGGATCGCCAGTTTGTCGACGCGTTCAATCAGCTCGGAGAACGACACCGTTTCGTTACTGGCCTCATGTCGTGGATGGGATTCAAACAAGTAGGAATTGCGGTAGTGCATGACAAGCGTTTTGCCGGCCAGACGAAGTACCCGCTCCTTAAGATGCTTCTTCTCGCACTCAACAGCGTCACGTCTTTTAGTTTTAGACCGCTACAGATTGCGTCTTTGGTGGGCGGCTTGACCGCGCTTTGCTCCGTCTTGGGCATTGTGATTCTCTTCTATCGGCGATTAGTCCTTGGCTACGGTGTTACCGGGTGGACATCCGTCATGGTCACCATTTTATTTTTGGGCGGTGTCCAACTTATTGCGCTCGGAGTTTTAGGAGAATATGTGGGGCGCTCCTACGATGAACAAAAGGCGCGGCCTTTGTACATTATTGATCAATTCTACCGGGCCGAAGACGGTCTGACGGACAGAAAGGAAAACCATGCACAACGAATTCATCAAAGCGCACTGGGACTCGCAAGCTAAGATCCACAACCACTCATTTGCGGCAAGCTGGGGGGACCTGAACATGATCCGCCTAGAAATCCAAACAATCGGAAATTTCCTTTCACCCGATCAAAACGTGCTCGATGTGGGATGCGCCAACGGATTTGCTGCCTTCACTCACCTTGAAAACGGCTTAAAAAAAATCACCGGCGTAGACTACTCAGAGAACATGATTCACCAGGCAAAAAAACACGCAAGTGAGCGTGGCTTTGGAAAGCGCGCGGTTTTCAAAGTCGGGGACATCCAGAATATCGAGGCGGAGGATAACAGCTTCGACGTGGTTTATACCACGCGCGTCTTGATCAACTTGCCTAACTGGGAAGCCCAACTAAAGGGTGTTAAAGAGTGTTTGCGCGTTACCAAACGCGGCGGACTTGTGATTTTTTCGGAAGCATTCTGGGAGCCGCTCTGTCGGCTAAACGCACTACGCGTGGTAGCCAATCTTAGCCCCCTTCCCGAACCCGATTTTAATCGCTACCTAAAGCAGAGTAACCTTGAAGACGCACTGACCACAATGGGCCACGATTACCAAAGTGTGGATTTTTCATCTTTCTACTATTTGGGCACGCGATTTATGCGGGAACTTGTTGAGGACGGCGGGGAGCAAACCCAGGGTTTCAACAATCCCTTCAACACTGAGTTTTTCAACATGGAACAAAAATACAATGCACGGGATTTTGGGGTTCAGAAGGCTTTTGTGATCAAAAAAGGCTAGCCTTTTCTTTCGGCTAGTTTTTGCCTATTAGCAGTGCCGGTGAAAATCCTGTAGTCGACATGCTCGCGCCATAACGTATGATAGCGCTGCACAAAGTCCAGTAAAGCTACGTCTTCAGTCACCCCGATGAGCTGGACCGCGACGTTATTGGGGCTCAGATGAGAGCGGTAAAAGTCCAGACAACGATGCTTGTCCGTACCCACGCTGAATTGGATGCAGTTCCAAACTGTTGGAGCCGCCGGCCGCATCCGCGTCATCAGGTACCCGGCCGGGAGCGCGTCAAAAAACACCACCCGTCCCTCTTCGTTTTCGACTTGTCTTAAATCGGACTGCAACGATTCTATAAACTCCTTCCTTTTTGGTGTGGTGTAAATGCGGTCGAAAGGCCCCATAGAGACTGCGGCCGTCAATTCTTGAATCGGGGCGTCTCTGTAGATAACTTTCCAAGTATGCGCAAAGAAAAATCCCGCGCAGAATACAGCCGGTAATGCTCCCAGAGCTTTAAGCCCGACTCTTTTTTGTATCCCTTCCATCAAGAAGAGCACACAACACAAAGCCCCCGCAAAGGCGCCCAGGCCCGAGGCGCGTGTGGCGTTGGTGCTGGTAAAACCAGTGGCAAGCGCTCCCACCAATGAAGGCAACCAAACGAGTAGCAAGAGCGTACGCGCTTGAGGTGTATCCGCCACAAAACAAAACGCGAAAGGAGCCAAGCAGAGCAAGTACAAGGCCATCTGGAGCGTCCCCTCGGTGATATGGGTACCGACCCAAACACTCAGCGGAATGAGCGCACAGGTCAGCGCAGCGAACCGCTTTTTTCGTGAGGCGAGGCTTAGAATTGTAATCCCAGCAATCCAGGGTTTTGAGGGGCCCCAGTAGTAAAAGTCTCGAACAAGAGCATAGAGCTTCGCCCCGCTCCACCCGCTTAATGTTGAAAAACGGCCTGCGGTAAAGGCCATTGCATTTTGAAAAGCCTGCCATGGGAACAACAACAATAACGGGACTGCGACTAGAGCTCCCCCAGTGGTATACGCACCGAGGATCGAGCGGGATTTTCTTCGGCACATTAAGATGAACCAACTTAAAAGCACAACACAAGCAAGTGTCGGAAAAGCTACAACGCATAGCCCATGACACAGCCCGGCACTCACGGCGCTTGATCTGGAAGAAGTGCGGAGCGGGCCGGGTTCCCTGCCTAGGGATTGAAAGAGCAGCAGACTTCCTGCCATACAAAATCCCACTCCCAACGTGTTGTAGGAAAGACTTGGGATGCAATAGGGCACAAAGCCGATGGGCAGCGCGGCGAGTGCCAAAGCCGAAGCCAAGCCCACACGTTTTTTGAAAAGATGGAAGACCAGTGAGGACTGCGCCAGAACGAAGCAAAAGAAGCAGGCTCGCAGAAACAAAACAAGGCCACCGGTACCTAAAATACCGACGTAAGCTTTCACAACGGGGTAAGTCAGAGCAGCAAAGAGCTGTAAAGTATTTAGCTCGTCGACAAAAAGGCGGTCACCCATGGCCAGGCGGTATTGGAGCGCCACATAGAAACTTTCGTCTGAAAGACTGATACCATAGTAAAGACGCCAAAAAGAAACCAGCACGCTCGCGCCAAAGCCGGCCGCTACAATACAAAAAGCCATGTGCTCGCGATTTTTCACTGGGTTTAGGGCGCGTTGGATTAAAGACACATTATATCACTGGAGGCACATGAGCAGCCAAAACGCGGAGTCTACCGTAGCTTTGCAATACCAGCAGACCCCTATCGGGATCTGGCGGCCAACGCCTCCTGTTATGCACAGAGTCTCGGCGTTTAATCCGAGGTGGTTTTCTCTGTTGTCAGAAATCGAGCAAAGGCATTTTTGGCATCGCGGCAGACTGCGTTATCTTCTGAAAGCCTTGGGGCCCTATCTTCTCAGCCATTCCGCCAAACATCGGTTGTCGGCAATCGACATTGGTGCCGGGGCTGGGGGTTTTGTTAAGGGGCTGGATAGGGAATACGGTTCTCTCTTTTCCGAGCTCGCAGTAGGAGACTCTTCCGAGCAAGCACTAGGCGCTTGCAAAAGCAAACTGCCCACTTCGGTACATTGCTACCAGCTAGATGTGTACCGATTACTTTGGAAAGAACGTTGGGACGCGATCTTTATGCTAGATGTCGTCGAGCATCTGGAAGACGACCAGCGGGCACTCTGCGAGGTCTATCAGGCGCTGCGACCCGGCGGACTATTAGTTCTGACTGCGCCCGCTTTTCAACGGCTTTGGAGCCACAATGACGTTTTTGTTGGCCATAAGCGACGCTACACGAAGAAGAGATTCGACGCGCTTGCGACGAATGCCGGTTTTGAGGCTTGCCACCTGGCCTACTTTTGTTTCTTTCTCAGTCCTCTTGTTTACCTTTCCCGACTGCGTTCGCCGCGCATCGACGCAAGCGATGTAGCCGCCGTGGAGGCGTACGTCGAAAAGACTCACCGCGTTCCAAGCGCCTGGATTAACACCCCATTGCGGCTAATTTTTGAACTCGAATCTCGTTTGGCGAGCTACCTAAACTTTCCGTGGGGGACTTCGGTTTTGGGTATTTTTGAGAAGCCCCGAAGTTAAGACGCATGCTACAATAAAGTTTGGAGCATTTCTTTCTCCAATCCCCAGTTCTGGGAATACCTCCAAACAATCGACAATCCATCGACCATTAAAGGACAAGGTATGAAAACCATTTTAGTCACCGGCGCCGGCGGTTACATTGGAACAGAGTTGGTGGCGCAGTTGCTCGAAGAAGGCCACAAGGTGATTGGTGCGGACCGCTTCTTTTTCGGCAAAGAGCTACTCGGTAGTTCGCAGACTCACCCAAATTTTCAGCTCCTGCAAAAAGACATACGCAAATTGAGCGCCGCAGATTTTGCAGGTGTGGACGTGGTGATGGATTTGGCCGGGCTATCAAATGATCCTACTGCGGAGCTATCGCAAGATCTTGCCTGGAGTATTAATTTTGATGGGGGCTCTAACGTAGCCAAAGCGGCGAAGGCTGCCGGCGTAAAGCGCTTTATCTACTCCTCATCGTGCTCGGTCTACGGCACCGGTAAACAGCTCCTCCTCACTGAGGAATCCGAATTAGCTCCTGCCACAACCTACGCGCAAACCAAAGTGCGCCTTGAGGAAGAGCTACTCAAGCTGCAGGATCAAAAGTTTGAAGTGGTTATCTTAAGAAACGCTACTGTATACGGCTATTCCAGCCGCATGCGATTTGATTTAGTGATCAACTTAATGACCCTCTCCGCTTGGCGGGATGGGCAAATTGTGATCATGGGAGGCGGCAAACAGTGGCGCCCGGTGGTGCACATTGGTGACGTAGTAGAAGCTTTCTGCATTTGCATCAACGCCCCGGCTTCCGCAGTAGCCGGAGAAATTTTCAATGTGGGCTCTGATGAGCAAAACTACCAGGTTTTTCAATTGGCCTACATGATCAAATCCGTATTTTCCGGCGTTAAACTTATTACCGCTCCGGACGACGCTGATAAGCGGAGCTACAATGTTAGCTTCAAAAAAATCCACGAAACACTCAATTATACAGCCAGCCGGACTCCGCTTTCTGCGGCAAAGGAATTAAAGGAAGCCCTGACCATGGGCAAGATCGACATCTACGACAAAAGGCTCAACACCCTAAAGCATTATCAACACCTCCTGGAGGTTCAGGAAACCTTCAGCGCTCTAGCGGAAGATGGGAAAATCATCTAATGAAGGTACCTTTTTACAAGCACAACCTGAACGAGTCCGATGTTGCTGAACTCGTCGACACACTCTCTGGTATTTTTCTTACCACAGGCCCTAAAACTCAGAGTTTTGAACATAAACTTGCAGCCTACTTGGGAGTAAAAGGAGCTCTGGGAACCACCAGTTGGACGACTGCCGCCTTTCTCGTGTTAAAGGCCTGGGGGATCGGTCCCGGAGATGAGGTAATCCTTCCGGCCCTTACTTTCATAGCCAGTTCAAATATTGTGCTCCACAGTGGTGCAAAGCCCGTATTC
>JAGQZV010000112.1 GCA_020435295.1 Bdellovibrionales bacterium
TTTACGAACAAGATCGTTCTGATAGGCCCTACGACTGGGACCGTAAACCGCTTTGAAACGCCTTTTGGCTCCCTATCCCGACTGGAAATCCACGCCAACATCATGGACACATTTTTGAATCAGCGGGAAATCCGCCACCTGCCCAGTTGGGTCACTGTTAGCATTGGAGCCGCTGCGGTTCTGGCATCGGCTACGATTATCTTGAGCTTCCCGCTATCGTCCGCGTGGATTTGCCTCCTGATTCTCGCGCTTTTTCTTTTGGTAGTTAGCCTCTTTCTTTTTGCCTATTTCAAGGTTTGGATCGGGCTAGCCAACCCGCTGGTGTGTATCTTCGGTACTCACCTGCTCATGATGGGGTACAAGTTGGGCCGCCAGGAGGAAAAGCAACAACGTATCCAACAGGAGGCTGCCCACCTCAAGGAGATGGACCAGTTCAAAAACAATTTCATTTCACTCTTCAGCCACGATCTTAAGACCCCCATTGCGAAAATAAAGGCCATCATTGGGCGCCTGCTCTCCGAAGAGAGTAGCTTGTCGGCAGAAACGAGAAGCTCTCTCAAGACTGTGGCCCGTACCAACGATGAGCTCGCCCGCTTCATTTCCGACATCCTTAAAGTCACCCGAATGGAGACCATGTCCATCGAACCTGCCAAAGAAGTAATCGATCTAAACCGGTTGGTAGAGGAGGCGGTCAAACGAAACCGATTTCAAGCGGACGAAAAAGACATCTCGGTGACGGTCGATTTGGAGCCACTGTTTTCCATGGAAGGGGACCAAAAGCTCATCGAAGAAATCATCACCAACCTTTTGGAAAACGCCATCAAGTACAGTGCCCCGGGCAGCGCAGTCGTTATTTCAACGCGAGAAGAAGCAAGCCGCGTTTGGGTGGAAGTAGAGGACCAGGGCCCTGGCATCCCGGAAGAAGAGATCCCTCGGGTAATGGGGAAATTCTACCGCGGAAAAACGGCAGAAAAGACCACCAAAGGGTCCGGGCTCGGACTGTACCTGGCCAAATACTTCGTGGAGCTGCATGAGGGAACTATCGAAATCACGAGTGAGCTCGGCAAGGGAACCCGCGTTCGGTTTAGCCTCCCTCTCCCAGAATAGACACAAGTTATTGTTTTTTAATAACTATTCTTATTATTTAGAGCCGATTTCCCGGCGCCAAATTGCGTCAAAAGGTGAAGTTTGATACAAGGAATTCGCAGGTTTTATTGCCCATACAGTGCCCACAGGAGTCGCCGTGTATTCCATTTTGGTTGTAGACGACGAAGCTGAACTAAGAAAGCAAGTCGTCTCGTTTCTCACTTCACAGGGTTATGAAGTAGACGAGGCCGAAGACGGCCTAGCCGCGGCAGATAAGTTGCGGTCTAAGACGTACACACTCGTCCTGTGCGACGTAAAAATGCCCCGCATGGACGGGATGGAGTTTCTCAAACACGTCCAGGAAAAAGAGTATTCGACCGCGGTCGCTCTTATCACAGCCCATGGCAACGTCCGAGACGCTGTAGATGCGATCCGAGAGGGCGCGTTCGATTACATTGAAAAACCCATTCGTGACGAGCGGGTATTGGAGCTCGTTGAAAAAGCTGAGCGCGCATACCATATGCTCGCCAAAATGAAATACTCGGCCCCGGTGCTCTCGCCGGGAAACGGCACGGAGTGTGTCGGCGAAAGTGCAAGCATGAAGCGAGTTTTCCAAATCGTCGAACGCCTGAGTCGCGTTAACACTTCTGTATTGATCCGGGGCGAGAATGGTACCGGCAAAGAGCTCGTTGCCAAAGGCATTCATTACAATAGCCCACGCAAGGACTACCCATTTATTGCCATCAACTGTGCGGCCATCCCAGAAAACCTGATTGAGAGCGAACTCTTTGGACACGAAAAAGGAGCGTTCACGGGTGCCGATCAACGCAAGATTGGACTCTTTCAATCGGCAGCCAAGGGCACCGTCTTTCTAGACGAGATTGGCGACACGTCGCCATCTCTGCAGGTGAAGCTTTTGCGGGTGCTCCAAGATCACACATTCACTCCTGTCGGCAGTACGAGAACCGTGAAGGCGGACGTACGTATTGTCGCCGCTACCAATCGGAACCTGGAAAAACTGATTGAAGAGGGGACTTTTAGGGAAGACTTGTTTTACCGCCTAAACGTAATGCCTTTGTTTCTCCCCCCGCTGCGGGAAAGGCGCGACGATATTCCTGCCCTCGTTCACCACTTCATCGATAAATTCAATCAAGACCACGGGACCCGCATCCGTGGGATCGCACCTGAAGCCTTGAAGCTACTCGAAGACTACCACTGGCCCGGAAACATCCGTGAGCTTGAAAACGCCATCGAGCACGCGTTTGTTTTGGAAAGTAGCGACCAGTTAACAATTTTCAGTCTCCCGGAATACATCCGCAAAAGCGCCCGGCGCAGTACTATCTCCCTGGATGAGGTCGTGGTGGGACGCCCGACCCTTTTCAAAGACATGGATTGGGAAAAAGGCAAAGAGAGTTTCGAACGGGAGTTTATTATTCAGGCGCTCAAACGAAATTCTGGGCGCATCAATCTAACCGCTGAGCAGAGCAACATCCCCAAAAACACGCTCCTTCGAAAAATAAAAAAATATAACATTAACCCCAAAGAGTATGGCGGATCACCTCAAAGCGGACTGCTCTAAGTTTGTACGTGTACGCCAACTTCTGTACACCAGTAGTAAACACTTAAGTTCATTTACCTATCCAGACTCGCCTCTGCGTCAGCAGAGCGGCACCCGAGTCCCTCAAACTAATCAAACAAAATCAGGAGTTTAAGATTTCACAATTCCCTTTCCTAGAAACTTCGCAAATGAGTACGAAGTGTTAGGGAAATGTCAGGATCCTGGCATTTTTTGAAATCCGCAAAAGCCCCTACAATTGAAGAATCCCGCATGGGCCTCTCTCACCTAGCATTTGGCGGGATAAAAACGGGACCCCTGAAGCTCAACTCTATCTTGGAAAACACCGAAGAGATCGCGACGGGAAATAACGCCATGCATTGCGGCGGCAGGGAAACGGCAAAGCTTTAAAATTGCGAGTAATTATGAAGAACGTAAACGGAACCCTCCTTAAAAAAGTTCTTGGAAACCGGCGCGGGAACATGCTTTTGTTCTCGCTGCTTTCCATTACGGCGCTGTCCCTCGTCGCGTTCGAAATCGGGCGCAACTACGTCTTTACCCAAAAAACGCGAATCGCGTCCGCCGACAAACTCGACTATTACCGGATGCTGACAAGCGTTCACAGTTACTTTTTGAATGCCGTTCAAAAACAGATCTGTTTGAACCCCGAAGCGGGTTACATCCCGACACTGGATGCTTCGGGAGCACCGACGGGAAGTTGCCCACAGGATTGGTCAACTTGGCTAGACGCAAATCCTACAAACACGTCGGGAAACAACGTCTTCATCCCTGAAAAATTGCTGATCGGATGGGCCGCCATCCAGGGTATCAACGAGGAGCGTGGCCTAGCCTTTGACAATAAAAGCTGGGCTTTGGGCTTTGAGCCGCTTTCGATTACCATTTTCCCAAGCACCATTGCATCGACCCCCTTGCACCCGCTAGCGGTTTTGTTCGGAAGCACCTCAGGCATGCGCGCCTCCGCAAATATTCAAAGAGTCGTCATCACCATGAAGCGTTTGCAACTAGCTGATATTCCCTTTGACGAAGGCGCCGACACGTACGTCAAGTTTCGCGTGGAGTTGCACCTCGCGGGTCTCTTTAGCTTCCTGCCCCAAGTACTCTTTGTGGAATCCATTTACGGTTTCCACCCAATTCACAACTACAAGTACGCACTCCGGGTTGCGGGCGAATTGGATCTGA
This sequence comes from Bdellovibrionales bacterium, assembly GCA_020435295.1. Lineage (GTDB taxonomy): Bacteria > Bdellovibrionota > FAC87 > UBA2466 > JACKAF01 > JACKAF01. The sequence goes on from JAGQZV010000112.1 coordinate 3,842, forward strand.
GCCCGGAATCTTCGACAGCAGTTGCCTACGGGATCCCGCGCGTTCCGCTGAGCGACTTAGACAAGGACGCCAGCGGGCAACTCGTCGGCGGACTTCACTTCGACGGCTATACGCGCTCAGAAGGTCTGGTACTCCCCAAAGTTGGCCAATTCAACGCCGTGTCCTTCACGGCCCACCTGAACGATCCCCCGGGAATCGTAAAAGAAGCCACGGCTACTGGAACGCAGGAATTCACTCCCCGGACCGCTGGAGCTTCAGGGGGTAACCTGTGGAACGATCTGGATGTCTGGCTGGGCGCCAAAAAGATTATTCAAGCTTCGTACAATGACGACGGCCTTGCGACGTGGGCAGGCTTAAAAGGAACAAGCGCCTCGTACGATGCGGGCAAGGCTCAAATGTGCGCCGACTTGGGTAAGTCTAATACTCTGGAAAGTACAAAAGACAGCAAAGTAGTTGCTATCACACGCGACGGCGGAAACGATCGATCCGGTGAACGCTTGACGTCCAAGTTTTACATCGCGTTTACGTACCCGAACTATTTTTGGCCCCAAGGTGACGGTGGGATTACCTCCCGCGTAGAAATACCAGGAGCGGGCAACCCGATGCCCGACGAGTTGGAGAGGGTGGAAGTCTCAACGGCGGTTGATCCGGTGGCACGCGTTCACGTGAACTATAAAGTTGGAAGCGATTGGCTCGAAACACGCGTATTGCTTGGGACTTCTGGTGAAGCAGAATGGACCTGGAAAGAATTCGATATTGATGCCGCGACCCGAGCCGAACGTGAGGCATTAGAAGCGGTAAAACCGGATTTCTTGGACGTGATGGCTAACGCAGGAACCCTGCGCACTGAATTTCAGGAAAAGCTCGATGCAGTCATCGCCGCCAACGTGGATCTCGATGCGAAGCAATTGGCCCTTGAAGACGGCGCTACCCGAATTGAGTCGGAGTTGAAAGATCGCCGCCGTACCGAGGCTTCGGAGCGCGCAAACAAATTCGATGGAGTCAAGACCGTCCCGGAGCTTTGTTCCTCCAACTGCAGCAGCTCTGATCCCAATGACATCACTTTTATCAACTATCAAGCGCTGAACACGTACATCGACTCACTAAAAGAGGCGCTGGATCACGACAAACGCGAGGGCAGCAACAACCCCAGCCGTTGGGGAGTCTGGGAAGCCATGGAAAAAATTGATGACGACTCGGAGACTGACTATGGCTCTGATACGAGCAAAAAGTCAGACCGTGACGCCGCGTGGGATACGCGCAAGGACCTAACCAAGAACCCCGGGCGACCGTTTAACAAAAAGCTAGACGACCTTGAAACGGCCTACAGCAAAATCCGAGCTTTCGCACGGGCCAAAAAAGACCTTCAAGACAAGCTGGACGAATTCGCTGATCTCGTCGGCGGTAAGGTCAGCATGAAGATCCGGATTCGCCCGCATGAATACGCGGGGAAAGACCAGCGGCAAATCATGCGCGGAACCATCGAGCTCAACGGCAACCGGTATGCCCGATCGAATGTCAAAGTAAAAATTGTTCCGTTTGACGGGCGTTATAACTTGGCGGGAACCAAGAATGCCGATCCTAGCTACTGGCTCCCAGCCGAAGACGCCTTATTTAGTTATGTGGTCGATACGGCCCCACGCCGTTACCGCTACACGAATATCCCGACGTCTTGGACCCCAATATCCGAATCCGGAGACAATGCGGCGGTCGCCTTTGAAAAACTTCCGAAGCTCAACTTCGACTACACCAACCTAGACGAGGAGTGCAAGAACACAAACCCGTCCGGCTCGGTAGCACTTCACGATGTGCAGCGCGCGGAGCAGACCTGGATGGCGCAGGCCGATCCCTCCGCGACCGACTTTAGCTTAACCAAGGTAATTTTCGACAACACCAACGCAACCTTTGCCACTGTAGGCGGTTCCACCCGGACGCTGCCTAACGTCACGGTCGCCACGTGTGAGGTAAAGTCGAACGCCGAAATTGTTACGGGTTATCTCAATTGTCTGGACTTCATCGTCCGAGGCGGACGCACCAAACCGCTTTATATCGTGGGCTCTATCAACGTCGTGCGCCAGCTAAATATCTCAAAAGACGCCATCAAGCGCGGTATTTACTGGCTGAACCCACACGTAAGCCCACGCGCCCGGTACGTACTGGCCAAAGCAAAGCTACTTGGCGACGGGAATAATCCGAGTTCTTGTGAAAACAGCTGGTACGGAAACTGGAACAACTGGATGCAAGTTGCCATGCCCATTATGCGCTACCAGATGTTTGTACTGTGCGAGACAAGCGTCTTTGTGCAGTCTTCCTCCCATTTAAAGGGAAGTTCTGTGGATCCCGGCCCTATGCCACACCCCAGAGATGTCGCCGGTAACATCGACAAAGAGTACTACCGCCACGTGGAATACGCGACGGGGCAAATTTCATTTTTTACAAACTTAATCGCAAACTAGAGGTACGTGCCATGAAGAAAAGTTTTTTGAAAATCAAAACAGTCCTCAAAGATAACCGCGGCATGACATTTTTGGAGCTAATGGCAACCGCTGCCATCATTGGCATTGCTGCTCAAAGCCTAATGGCGGGTTTCAGGATTTACACAAGCATGTACGAAGACGTAAAAATCGATCTCGTACAGGATCGCCTGGCCGCCACTATGCTCGCGCAAGCCTCCGTTGGAGGGGCCCAGCAAACAAGCCCCTTTGATGCCGCCAGCCGGAAGGACGAAGACCTTCTCGATACATTGGAAGGTGTTCGCTTCACTTCGTTTTCGATGATGAATGAGTCCCAGTGTGACGCCGCCACGTGCCCGGGACTCATTAAGAAAGTTTTCCTACACACGGAAGTGCCGGGAATGATGATGATGCATATGCGCATGCAGTGGGGAGACCACACTCGGGATGTCCGTGTTTTGGTCCCACAATAGAGGCTTTCAGGGGGACGGGATGAAGGTTGTACGTACGCGCTGGAATGCCGGCGTTTCATTGCTAGAAGTCTTGCTGGTGACAGCTCTTGCCAGCTTTGTCTTTCTCGCAATGGGAGAATTAATGGTCTATTTGAAAAAGGGCCTTTTGGTCACTGATGGAAACTACCGCGCGCTGCAAACCGAAATGGTAGGTTCGCGAGCGCTTTGGTTTGACATCACACGAAGTGGTGTGGGCTTCAACACGCTCGCATTCAACGATGAATCCGGAAGAAATTTTTGGGATCATTTAAAAGATCAGCCCTGCCCGGAAAGTCTGTCAGCATGCCGCAGGCGCCTCACTCTTACTCCCGACAACAACGCGTCGTTCATTGTCATGCTTGAGCAGAGCGCGGAATCACCGCCTCAGCCGATCCAAGTAGCCAGATTTTACGATCAAACGGCCCCCGCTCCCGGCAATCCCAACAACGCGGGAACCGTGACTTTGAACGAAACACGTATGAAAGATATTTTGAGAGCCAAATCCGTGACGAGCTTCAGCCCGAACGGCACGCTGCGAGAGCCCTTCTCGCTCATTCAATTTTATAGCGCCGGGCTAGTCCGTGCGATGCCAGCAGGTGGGGGGCTACCCAATTTCAACTTACCCCCGCGAGCGCACACCTACATGGGGTATTGGGACGCTTCTGACACCTTTCAACCCATTACGTCGATTCCCGACACCCCGATCACGACGCAAACCCACCCCGTGACGGGTACGAATCTAGCCTCCTTGGATCAGTTTTTCCGGCAAGCGCCACCCCAGGGAGGAGCCGCTGTGTTTATCTTGGCAAGGCGGATTACTTTTGCACGCTACACAGTGGAACCGATCGAGTATGAAGGGTACCAAACTGGACGTCTCACGCGCGCTGTCTTTGATCCCGAAGCGGGCGGATGGGGCACTCCGCAAGTAGTTGCCCTTCCCATTTGCGGTGTCGAATTAGCCAGAAGAACCGTCAACAACCCATCGGTGCGCCCCACCGTCTATGAGGATCGTTCAACTCTAAACCGCAAAGTAACGAGTAAGAGCGAGGCCATTGGCAGCTCCTGTCGTCGAGACACAAATGGCAATATTGAAATTCCCAATAGTTTTAATTTCTAAGAGTCGAAAGAAGCAAGTTGGAGGTCGTATGCGAAAAAATAGCACGTGGGTAATTCCCATTATAGTATTCGTAGTGGGGTTGGCCTGGACAGAAAAGTCCTTCGCCCCTCCCGGACCCGATGCCATCTCCAACATGGGTATCGATGACGGAGTGGAAAACCGCTCTGCCGGGGGTGAGGCACGTTTCACGACACAAGGGGAGCTCGTCATTGACGTGGTGGCCACTTGCTCCTCTGGTAACTTTCGTCGACCTCCCGGTTTGGCAACAGGCGCGCGCCGATATATGGACGGTGGCCTACCGATCGAATTCGCGTTTCAGGTGAGCCCCTCTTCCGGATCGCCGAGTCCACTCTATAAAGCTACCATGCTGGGACGAGATTTTTTCCACCGCGACACCGCATCGTCGCTCGTTTTGGCCGAAGGTTTTTCCACAAACTCCGCCAATACTGATTACGCGACCGTTCAGTTTTTTCCGGACAACCGCGCATTCAAGGCCTTTTTGCGTTTCACCTTTCCAAACCGCCCCATCGTGAGCATGGGCGTAACAGCGACCGGTGAATACCAGGAAAATAATGACAGATACGGCTGGGTTACGGCAGCGATGAACCAACAGGGAGTGGCTGTCGGTGGCGCTCGTGATCTTCGAGACATCAGTCAGAACGGATCGCATCTGCAGGCCAGTTTCCACGCAGTGGGAGCACTCCCGCAGAACTTTCAATTCGGCCGCTATTATCCGGACAACTGTAACTCGATTAAGTCTCCTCTGATGTTGTTTTTTGACAAGCGTCGGCCCACCTTCCGAGGGGAAGTGAAGTTCCAGATGAACGACGTGAAAGACCTCACCTTTTGGGTCGAAAAAGACGCACCGGGATATTTTCTGGCTTTTGACAAAAACAAAGACGGTCAGATCAACAACGGCTATGAGCTATTCGGAAACGTTGAAGACTCCAACGGCTTTGAAGCGCTGAGAGAATTTGATTCTAACAAAGATAACTTGATCGATGATCAAGACGAAAAATTTGCGGAGCTTCTCTTGTGGCAGGATAAGAACAGCAACGGCGTATCGGAAAAAACGGAGCTATTTTCCTTGGCTTCAAAGCGCGTTCAGCGCATTAGCCTAGACTACGATTCCAACCGCTTCCTTTACTACGGCGGACGCGCGCGGGCGCGCCAATGGGCGTATTTTGAGTTCACCGACGCCAAAGGAAATGGCAAAAAGGGTGAGGTCATCGATATCTGGTTTGAACGCCCCACGAGCGACAAGCAGTTTGTCGTCGACTACACGCCGTGGGTACCGGCCGTGGGTCTAGAGGGGCCGTCCCTAATGGACGCGCTGCGCCAGCCGCAGTTGGAATCCCGTTTGTCGTACTAAAAGGTGCCTATCTACTTTTGGAACTCTGCTGACTTTCTTCTTTGCGTGCGCTTTCTGACCTGTTAGGTTGAAAGCGTCATGGGAAGGGTTACAAAAAGCAAAGGGGCCGGTACACCTTCGGCCCCACGAAACGAACCGAGTTACACCAGCTACCTCAAGGTAAACGAGTTGACCTCGTTGCAAGAGCCGCTTTCTCATCCGCCGGCTCACGATGAGATGTTATTTATCATCATCCACCAAACGTACGAGCTGTGGTTCAAGCAGGTTCTCTATGAAATGGAGAAGCTTGTGCCGCTGGTGGCTTCAGGCGAGCTCATCCCAGGCTTTCGACTTTTTGATAGAGTGAGTGAAATCTTTCGCGTCCTCATCCAGCAGATAGACATTCTGGAAACCATGACGCCGACTGAGTTCAATCGTTTCCGATCGAATCTGCAACCTGCCAGCGGGTTTCAGAGCAGCCAATTTAGAGAACTAGAACTCATGGTGGGGGCACCGCAGTCCGATTACACGAAATTTTTCAAGCTCGATCCGGAGTGGAAAAACTCCATGAAGGTGCGGCTTCAAAAGCCAAGCCTTCGGGATGCATTTCTCAAACTTCTGCTGCGTGAAAAGCTATTGAAAAAGACGGATTCGGATTCTGGTTCGCTTCTCCAGGCGCTCTTGAAAGTATACGATGGGGGCGAAAACACGGCCTTGCACAACCTATGTGAGTATCTCATCCGTTTTGACGAGCAACTCCTCTTGTGGCGTTTCCGCCATGTACAAATGGTAGAGCGCATGATTGGAATGAAGCGCGGCACGGGCGGTTCCTTGGGAGTCCATTACCTGCAACAGACACTACAAAAGAAGCTTTTCCCGGAATTGTGGGAAGCCCGCACCCACATGGGCGGCCTAGAATACTGACTACCAGAAGAGCGGCGTAAGCAACGCGCGCACAGGACTGGCGTCCGCTCCTTCTAGCCGCAGCGGACTCGCCGACAGCCAGTAGATCCCGTCCTGCACCCCCGTCAGATCGAGACCTTCCAATATCGCCAAACTCCCAGGTATTGTCGCGTGGTGAGCCGCAAGCGTTTTAGAGTCCGCTGGATCTAGCGAAGGGGTATCGACCCCAACAAGTAGCATCCCTTTTTCAGAAAGCTCTTGAACGAGCGCGGGACTGAGCGCCACAAAGTCCTTGTTAAAATGTTCCACGTCCGGGAAAGATCCGGTGCGCAGCAAAACTCTTCGTGTCCTAAAGTCGCCTAGATCTTTTGCTTGTAGGGTCTCGCCCCGCCGCTTGCCAACCGTTTTCACTTCACAGAGACCGCTATACAGATCGGGCGCAATGGCATCAATGCTCTTGCCGCCCTTTACAAAATGGCTGGGGGCATCGGCATGAGCTCCCACGTGCAAGGTGGTTCGGCAACTCGAAAGCGTCAGGTGATCCCCTTTCTCGGCGTCCAAACTCACTTCCCGTGAAAAAGGTACATCCCCTGGGAATACGGCAGTGCGAGAGCTAATCGGCGGACTGATATCTAAAGACTCCACCGTTTCAAAAGGCGTGTAGTGATAACGGACTGTTTGATCACTGGGTACGCTGCCCACCGCTTCCAGGCCAATCGCTTCCAGCAGGGGCGCCACCGCCAAACCCGCCAAAAAGGGCTGGTACCCGCCGTACAATTTGCACACAATGCCCAAACCGTTTGGGTATCTTGTTGACGGTAGAATACTGATCCCAAGCAGGCCGTCGGCCCCTTCTTTGGCAATAAGTTTCCCGGAATTTGCGACCATTAGGCGCGTGTCCACGCGCTTGGGCCCGCCGATCCACTCCGGAAACTGCAGCATCTGCTTACGGATGGCAGCAAGCGCCGAGCCCGCAGCGAGCCGTTGGAAGAGCTTGGCGGTTTCGGAAAGTTCAAGCACCGGAGAGGGAAGCCCACAACCATCCACCACCCACTCGCACTGAAGTGGGCGATCCAGAAGTGCGGTCAAAGTCTCACGAAGCTTCTCGTGGTAGGGATGCGTGACCTTATTGTAGGAAGTCAATTCCCAGCCGTTGCGGACACACGCTTCTAGAATTCCCAAGTGTTTACTAAAGCAACTGTGGTACTCCACCGCGGGCGGCAGCGCGCGCGCTTTGAGCGCCTCGCGGTGGGCTTCATCCATCGGATAGCCGACGTTTGGGATCGCGAGTTTGGAAATGAGCTGCCTACGACGATCGGGAAGCTCTCGGAAAGCGTCGACTTGTTCCGGCGTTGCCGAAATAGAGCCCAACGCTGCGGCATACAACGGATCGCCCGCCCACGTTTTTTCATCCATTCCAGTCGCGAGAAATTGAAACGGCTTTAGGAGCGAGCGCGCCGGGAAAACCAAACGCTCAGTGGAA
>JAGQZV010000113.1 GCA_020435295.1 Bdellovibrionales bacterium
AAGGGGAACAATCTGATTGGCATCGCGGCTCGCGACTGCATCAGGGAATAGCAGTAGAGCGAGATCGTTAGGGTCGCCAAGGCTCCCGTTCCCGTAGTTCATCACGGTATCAGTTTGAAACACGCCAAAGCCAGAGAGCACAGTGTATGTCCCGTCCCGATCGGTGCAGTGGGCAGCCGTGAGAACGGCTCTTTCGGAGATGAAGGTGCCCGTGCAAAGGCCGAGGCCACCGGGGGACACTACTTTTACGACCGCCGGATACTCTGCTGTTATTTCAACCTTTTGTTGGACTGGGGCTTCCAACAGATCCATGTCGTTCAGGCCGGAGCAGGCCGCGAGCAGGAGAACGCAGGCATATGTAAGCGTGCGAAAACGCAACGCAACCCCCTTTGGCCTATTGTGTCAAAGGTTTTTGGTCGGCGGATGGTGCAATTGTGTGGAACTCGACACAGTGTTGGGGGTTGCCAGATTCCCTTCCTTTTTGCCAATCTAGTTGAGGGGGGGGGAACATGGGGGCAGTTATCCTTACTTTGGTTATCGTTTGGTTTGTAGCCGGCTCGTTCTTTGCTGCTGGCGCACTTGGCGAATAATGCGCTTTCACGTCCATCTCTAGTAACTTAGCGGTATAATAATTAAGTTCCGTCATTCAGTGCCGCGTTTAGTCAAATCAAATCCATTCGAGGCTAATCATGATTGCATCACACGCTATGTCTGTACCCATCCCTTTGAGCCATGAGGCCAGAGGCCTGTGGGAAATCGTTCCTTGCAACCTCTGTGGCTCCAGAGACGTTACGATTAAGTATCAGGGCACTACGGATCAAGAGGCGGCAGCACTGATCCAATCCTACTCGGCTTCAGGAAATTTCATCTCTGAGGAGACCCTGGTTCGTTGCAACAATTGTGACCTCGTTTTTACCTCGCCACGTCTTCGCAAGGATCTCATACTCAAAGGCTATACGGAAAATGAGGATCCGACGTATGTGTCTCAGGCAGATGGTCGCTTAAAAAGTTTTTCCGCGTGTTTGAACAAAATAGAAAAGTTTCAAAAAGTAGGATCTGTCCTGGATGTTGGTGCGGCAGCGGGCTTCTTCCTAAAAGTGGCCAAAGACAACGGGTGGGTGACCTATGGGATAGAGCCGTCCAAATTTTTGAGTGACTTCGGAAACCGCAATTACAACGTAAATATTTATAACGGCACCATTGAGGATGAACCGAAATGGAATACGGCGATGGACGTCGTAACGTTGTGGGATGTTCTGGAGCATACTTTTGATCCTAAAGACGTTCTTAAACGTTGCAATCACTACTTGCGCGAGGGTGGGTACGTTGTGGTCAATTATCCAAATATTGGAAATTGGATGGCCAAGCTTGCGGGGCGAAAGTGGTGGTTTATCATTTCCGTTCATCTGTATTATTTCACCCCAAAAACAATTGAGAAACTTTTAAACCAGGCGGGTTTCAAAGTGGTCGAGACCGGCCCACATTTTCAGATGCTTCAGTTTGGCTATCTATTGTATCGATTGGAAGCCTACCTGCCTGGCCTCGCAAAGTTTTTTGGAAAGATAGCAAAAACACTTAAGCTTGATGGCTTGCTAATTCCCTATTACGCCGCCCAAACACGGGTTATCGCGAAGAAGGTGGAAAATCTATGAAACAGAAACGCGTGGTTGTTCTGGGGGCGGGAGTTACGGGGCTAGCGGCGGCCTATCGGCTCAGCAAGTGTCCGGAGCTTGACGTCCACGTGATCGAAAAGCGTGGTGCGGTTGGTGGCTTGTGCGGCAGCTTCAAGGATGGTGATTTTGTCTTGGATTACGGTCCGCACAAATTCTATACGTTGTTAGACGGGATTGTAGATGAGTTAAAAGAGCTAATGGGCGATGAGCTCATGGAACGGGACAAAGCGCAGAGCATCTACATGCATGGGCGCTATTATACCTACCCGCTAAAAATGACGGAGATGCTCACGCGGTTTCCTCTGTCTGAGAGTCTTAAGATCCTGTTTAGCTACGGGACTCAGCTGCTAAAGAATTTCGTGTCAAATAAAGACGCCGTGACTTACGAAGAGTTTATTAAGGAGCGATTTGGTAGTGGGCTTTACCAGAGCATTTTCGCACCGATGGCTGAGAAAATTTATGGGGATCCGTCGCAGCTGGATCGTAAGCTTGCTGAAGTACGCATCTCTTCGCCGGGGCTACTGTCGGTAGTAAAGCAGTTGTTGTTCCGCTCCAAGATCGATAAAAGCATACAAGCCCCAAAATTCCACTACCCGCAGATGGGGTACGGCCGCATTCCAGAAAAAATGAAAGAAGTGGCTGAAAGCAACGGTGCGTGCTTCCACCTGGGGGCAGAAGTCACGCGCGTTGAAGTTGAAAACGGGAAGATAGCGGCCGTTCGCTTTACAAGCTCTGCTGGCGAACAGCAGCGTCTGGTATGTGACGAGTTGGTTTACACCATCCCCATAGCGCAAATTGGAAAGTTGATGCCTGACTACTCGCCGCGGCTCGACTCAGTGTGCGAGAAAGTAAGATCTAGAAACGTAATCATTTACTATTTTCTTTTGAAATCCGACCCAATTCTTCCGTCTATGTGGGTATTTTTCCCCGAGCAGGAATTTCGTTTTGGACGGCTGAGTGAAATGACAAAGTTTTCCCCGAGCACCACGCCGGAGGGACATACTGCATTAATGGTCGATTTTACCTGTGATCCGGAAGATCCTGTGTGGAAAATGAGCGATCAGACTTTGGGTGACATGCTCCTTAGTCAATTGGAACCACTTAACCTGTTCAAGGCCGATCAGGTCGTGAAGCGCTTCTCCAAGCGCTTCCAGAGTTTTTACCCCGTGTACAATGTTGGGTTTCAAAGGCACTTGAATGAAATTCGCGAACTCGAAGATCGCTTCAAAAATCTGTATTTCATCGGTCGTACCGGGGATTTCAACTACAATAACGCGGATCAATGCATGGACATGGGCTTTCAGGCCGCCGATCATATCCTCGGTAGACGTGACGGCGAATGGACCGGCCTACGTACGGAGCGCTTTGATCGGTACAAGATCGTCGACTAGCAATGACTCAAGCGGTTAACAAACCCCACCAACCCGTGTGGTTTTTGGTTGGTCTACTGTGGTTGCTGGGTCTACTGCTCTCTTGCATTTACGAAACGCGCCTACCCTCCACCGATGTTTTCCTTTTCAAGGAAGCCGGCGTCAGGCTGGCTTCGGCCGGCAAACTAGAGGCTTCTAATCTCACACACATGGAGTTCGGGGAAACTCGCCCCTACGCGTATTACCCGCCATTGTACCCAACGCTCTTCGGTGTGTGGACTAAAGTGACGGGTGTGGGGCTTAAACAGTCCATTGCCTTCGATGCCCTACTCCGCCTCCTGCGCACGCTGGGTCTCATAGTGCTACTGTATCCCGCTTGGCGCGGGCGACTACGCGATCCTCGTGCAACACTTGGGATTGCCGGATTTGTGCTGTGCTTTAGCTTGGTATCTAGTGATGGAGACCGGCCAGACGATCTAGCGGCCGTATTTGGACTGGCTTCGTTGTGGGCCCTTTTTCGCTGTCGCTATGCTATGGGCGCATTCTTACTTGGTTGCGCCGGAGCTACGTCTCCGGCGGGCGGCGTTTTTTTCGCCTTGGCGGCAAGTTTTCACTTGCTGCGCGAGCGGCGGTACGCTCCCTGGTTTGCGATGGGAGCCGGGGCTGCGCTGGTCTTCGTGCTGTTTAACTTGCCCGTCGCTCTTGCCGATCCGCAGGCATTCTTGCGTTTCTCCAAGCAGGCCGGAATATCAAACTTCCCCTACCAGGTTTCCACGGCAGCGGCGTTTTTTCAAAGCTTCGTCGCCGCACTAACGCACTCCTGGAACGCGGGTTGGCCGTATATCATTTGTGCGCTCACCTTGGGTTTTCTGAGTCTGAGCTGCCGCTTCGCTGATTCCGGGTGGATGCGCTTGTCTTCCTGGGTATTTGTCCTGGCAAATCTGTGTGTCTGGACGCTGCAACCCTACTATCTTTGGTTTTCAATTCTGGGCTTTACTTACTACCTATTGCGCCAGGCGGTGGCTCGTCCAGCAGTTGTCCTCGTTCCGCTAGTCGTTGCGTTTCTGCCGCTGCTATTTCGGGAAGCTAAGGGACAACTTTCCGCCTTTCAGCGTACCCCCAAGCAATCGGCTTCTTATGTTGCCGCGAAAGTTTTGGAGCGCGTCGGTCCGAAAAAGTCTTTGGCCGTGGGCTCGGATCAGTACTTTACTTTTAGGTCGCAGAGAGAAGTGGCTAATGTGAATTATGTTTGCCCCTACATAGACAAATTTGATTTCGTGTATGTGACGCCTAAAAGTTCGCGACGGGACAGAACCGAACTGGCCCCGTTTCCCTGCCATACGCAACGCGCGTGCTTTGAGGTGGTTGCTGATCTTAGCCCAGCGCCCGTCTTCAAAATTCTGGGAATAAAGACGCCGTACTTTGTTCGCGGAAACGGGGGGCTTTTGTATCAAAACGTTCCGTGCCGACCCGTGAACTTTGCAGAGCGTCGAGAGTTTTAGTCTTTGCCCAGCAGTACGTTGACGGCCTTTGCATAGACGTGAACTTTGTCCCCTACCTTAACGCCCATGTCGTCCAGGGAATCCGTGGTCATTACAGAACTCATCATGATGTCTGTTCCCAGCAGTTTAACTTTTACTGCACACATGACGTCCCCTTTTTTGATTTGAGTAACTTCAGCTTCGATTTTGTTTCTCGCTCCTACTTTCATGATCCCTCCTAAGGTGAATTAGAGGGATTATCCATTAAAGAGACGCGTCAGTCCAGACCCACTCTCCTTCTCGTCGGCCCACGATCGCTTTTACAGTACTTCGCCTTTTTCCCGAGGGAACTTTGATGAGGGAGGGAAGATAGTTTTCGGTGTGGCCAGTCCAGAGATCTCCTACCGTGGACGTTTTGCGTTCGAGTAGCACTTCCTTCGTTTTTCCGCGCTGGCTGGCAAGGTAGCGCTGGTATTGCTGCGCGCTGAGTTCTTGGAGCCTACGCATGCGGCTTTCGATTTCGTGCGTGGAGATCTTCGGATGCATCGTTTCTGCAACTGTTCCTTTGCGCACGGAGAAAGGGAAGATATGGAGTTTGGTCCACACGGAGCGTTGCAGGCAACGAATCGTCTGCTCAAAATCGTCGTCCGTTTCCCCGGGAAATCCGACAATGACATCCACGCCTATGTAAACATCTGGGTTCGCCGAGTATAGCTTGTGCGTCACCGTTTCGAACTCATGAGCGCTATAGAAGCGCCTCATTTGAGTGAGCACCTTGTCACTTCCACTCTGCAATGCGATGTGGAAATAGGGGCAAAGGCGCTTTTCTGCGCGCAGAAGCTCCACGAGACTATCCGGAATCTCAAAAGGGTCCAGCGTGCTTAGGCGCACCCGAGGTCCCCCAAGTTTGCGAAAAAGCGCGTGGAGCAAACCCATAAGATCCGTGCGCTGATCCCACCCGTAATGGGCGAGGTGAATACCGGTTAGCACGACCTCTTGGAAGCCTTGGGCGTGAGCTTCGCGAACCTGCTCGACGACTGTTTCCAAGGGAAGGCTCCGGCTACGTCCTCTTGCTTGGGGGATGATGCAGTAGCTGCATTTGAAATTGCACCCGTCCTGCACTTTGATAGACGCACGCGCGCGTCTGGAGCCCAGAAATTTTTCTGGCAAGTAGCCTGTCACGTCCTGGACGCGATCCTTGGAGCTTGGGTGTAGGAAATAATCAAAAACTTCATGCTTGTCTGCAGTCCCTAGGACGACATCGACGCATGCCATCTTTAACAAATCGGCGCGCCCAGTTTGCCCGTAGCAGCCGATTACAGCTACAAGAGACTTAGGGTTCTGGCGCTTCAAGCGGCGTGCGTAGTTGCGAGTGCTGCGATCGGCATCCTCCGTGACCGTGCAACTATTGATTACATAGGCGTCTGCAAACGCCTTATCTGAAACGACTTCAAATCCCCTGCGCTCCGCTTCCAACCATAAAGTGTCGGTATCCACGCTGTTGGCGCGGCAGCCGAAGGTTTTGAATCCGATCTTCATTGAGCTTTTTGAAAGGCCTCTTCCCTGTCTTCGATCCAGCCTCCGCCGAGGACCTGCTCATCACGGTAGAATACCAGTGCCTGCCCTGGTGTGATCGCCCGCTGCGGTTCTTCGAAAAATACTTCAGCGCGTCCATCTAGCAGTGGGTAGACCGTGACGGGGCTTTCTTTTGCACGGTAGCGGATTTTGGCGGTAAACTTCTGGTTGGAGTCTAGGTTTGGGTCACTTACCCACTTGAGTTGTGCGACCGTGCATTTTTGCTGAAAAAGAGCGGCTTCTGGTCCTACAATTACTTCATTGCGGGCCTTGTTGAGTGCAACTACATAGAGGGGTTCTTTTGAATTCAAGCCGATTCCCTTACGCTGTCCGATAGTAAATTGGTGCAATCCTGTATGATCCCCGATGTGTTTGCCGGAAGTGTCCAAAACATGGCCAGGCTTTAACAGGCTCGGAGCGACTTGCTTTTCAATGAAGTCTTTGTAGTTGCGGTTTTGAACAAAACAAATTTCCTGACTGTCGGGCTTGTTGGCCACTTGCAAGTTGAGTTTCGAAGCAATTTCGCGAACCTCGTCTTTTACGAAGGAGCCTACTGGGAAAACCGTGCGCGCCAAATCTTCTTGTTCCATGGTGAATAAGAAGTAGGATTGATCTTTGAGCGGATCCTTGCCCTTGCAGAGTTCATATTGATCCGCTTTTGGGTTGAACCGCACTGTCGCATAATGCCCCGTTGCCAGGTAGTCTGCCCCCAGATCGAGCGCCCATTCCATCAGGTGGCGAAACTTCACCTTCTCGTTGCACTTTACGCACGGATTGGGCGTGCGTCCTCCCAGATACTCGTGGACAAAATTGTCGATAACCTCGGACTGAAACTTCTCCTCCATATTGGCCACGTAAAAGGGAATCCCCAAAGATTGGGCGACGCGGCGTGCGTCAGAGATGTCTGTCAGCGAACAGCAGGTACCAAACTTGTTGGTGGTTTCCTCCGCCATATCGTGGAGCTGGAGTGAAATACCGATCACATCAAACCCGCGTTGTTTCAGCCAGCCGGCGGCAACAGAGCTATCCACTCCCCCACTCATCGCAACGACTACTTTGGAACCCTTTCTAGGTTCTAGATTGATCACTTGAACGTGCCTCCGAAGCTTTGGGTCTATCATAGGGAGATTTCCCCTGTCTATGGGTGGCGGGAGGGAGCCGGTGCGAGCGAGGGAAGTGCGCGCGTTAGCGCCGTGTACCCGCTCAGTAGTTCGCTGATGGCCTCACGTGTATTTCTGCTGATACGTAGCCCCATGCCGACATCGCTGCCTTGCACTGAAACTGTATACGCGACTTGACCCGGCTTTAGATAGGCCACCCGTAGGTGATCGGTTCGCAAAAGTAATGCCCTATCTTCTGGGCCCATATCCGCCGCCCCAGGTGCAACGGTTGCCACAATGGTCTGCCCCAGAGGGGTTTCTTGGTCGCCATGTCGACGGTAAAACCCCCCACGGCTCAACGATGCCTGAAAGGTCCGCCCTGTGCTGCTCGGCATTTCCAAAGCACTAAACTGGCTCCCTTGTGTAAGGGGAAACCAGGCGGGAAGAAACTCCTGAACGAGGCCGACGGGGTAACTTAGGCCTTTTGAGGCCAGCTGGCTATTTAGCGCGAGCAGCCATTTGTTTTGCAGATGGTGGAAGGCATTTTCGTGGGCGATCAAATTGCCCTCGGTCTCGTAAAGAAGGCAAAACACCACCATGTAGTTCCAGAGAGATCCCAAGCCGGAGGTAAAGAGATCGTCCGCGGAAGGCGGGTACTCTACGTGAGGTTGGAGTTCAGGCGCCCGCGTGAGCACGGACGCTAGAAACGTCGAGGCGGTGCGTTCGCCTTGGGCGGATTTGAGGATCTCCGCGATTGCGATGAGCAACTGGTAGTACGCGTGGGCGGGTGCATAGTGCTTGCTATGTTCCCACGCCACAGAAAAAGAGGTCGGGTTAAAGTCTCGGATGAGGCTCGTAGGTAGCATCCAGGATCGCTCGGCCTTTAAGATACCCGCCCGCAGTAGGTTTTGTATGGCACGTTCCCAGTCCGGGCTGGTCTCCGTTAGGTCGTCCACGTCTACGATCAGCGGAAAGGCATCCGCCTCGGCGTACTCTCGGGGGCAAAGTCCGCGCAAGGCGAACAGCGGAAAACAAAGAAATAGAGCGAGCGTAACGACGGCCTTTTTATGCATGGCGTGAAAGCACTATAGGGTTTTTGGGAAAAAATAAAGCCCCTAGATAAGCATTTGTAACTACAGAGCTTTTCTGTCCATTCGCCGCTGCCGGATGCGCGACACATGGCGAACAAACAGCTCGATCGAGCGATCGATTTCCTCGTCTGTGGTGAAACGTCCCCAGCTGATCCGCATGGCCTCCTTAGCCTTTTCCGGGGCAAGCCCTAGCGCTGTTAATACATGACTGGGCGAAGCCGAGCCGGAGGAACACGCCGAGCCGCCAGACGCACAAAACCCGTCGAGGTCCAGTGCGGTGAGCAGAATTTCCGACAGAATCCCGTGAAAACGGATGCACGTTGTATTTGGCAGGCGACTCACGGTGGCGCCGTGAATAGTAAAATCCGAAAGCGAGTTTTTGATGCCCGCTTCAAAACGATCGCGCAGCGCGCGGATGGTTTCTACATGAGAGTTTTTCAAATCTTCGCAGGCAGCCGCAAACCCTGCAATGCCGATCATGTTTTGTGTGCCGCCCCGACGCTTGATTTCTTGGCTGCCCCCAAAACGCGTACATTCGAGCTTTCGGTCGCCACGAATCACAAGGGCGCCCACGCCCTTGGGCCCGTAAATTTTGTGTGCCGAAAGGGTGATAAAATCCGCACGGTTGAAATCTGTCGATGGGATTTTGCCAAATGCCTGGGTAGCATCCGTGTGGAAAAGCGTCTCCGTGTGGGCGCATATTTCAGCGATGGCGTTTACTGGAAAGAGGACCCCTGTTTCGTTGTTGGCCGCCATGAGTGACACCAAATGAGGGCGAAAGGTTTCCAGTTTGTTTCGAAAATCCGCCATGTCCAACGCGCCATCCTCGGCGAGCGCGACGCGTTCCACTTGGGCTCCTAGTTTCTCGCACAACAAGGGGAGGGCTTTTTCTACAGAGGCGTGCTCAACAGGTGAAGTGAGGAGCCGGAAACTTGAGCCGCATTGTAGAGCGCTTCCCATCAGCACCATTCCGTTCGCTTCGGAGCCCCCAGAGGTGAAGACAATTTCCCTCGCGTGCAGGCCAGCAGCGGAGGCTACTTTGTCCCGCGACTCCTCGAGAAGGGCGTTGGCTTGTCGCCCCGCCCGGTGCGATGACGAGGGGTTTCCCCAACATTCAAAGGCCTTAGCCATCCCGGCCTTGGCAGCCTCACTCAGTGGTGTCGTCGCGTTGTAGTCGGCATAAATCATATCTTAATATTTATCCTATAAATGCGCCCCCGGCCACCACCGGCTAGCTTTCCTTCGCCAGGGCTTTGTGAAAGAATACGCCGAGGTTAATTCGCCGTGTTATCGATGGATTCGGAAGAACAGAGACGCCGCCGCAGGGAACGCATCATCGTCGTTTTCTTGTTCTTTTTTATCCTTCTGTTCACGGGGGTTGAAATCTATCTCCTTCGTGTAAGCAGCCAGCTCCCTTTTGTAAACTCCATTTTTTTCTTTGGCCTGATGAACCTAAATGTGGTGCTCATCATGCTGCTGCTTTTCCTGGTTTTTCGCAATGTTGTTAAACTCATACTAGACGAAAAAAAAGGCCGAGTGGGATCTCGGTTGCGCACCCGACTTGTTTTCGCGTTCATCCTGTTTGCTATTATCCCAACTGTTCTGCTTTTCTCTATTTCTGCGATCTACATTCGGAACAGTTTTGACAAATGGTTTAGCGTAAAAATTGGCGGCACCCTTCAGCGCAGCATTGAAGTAGTACGCAACTATTATGAAAACACCGAGCGTAACGCCAGTCACTTTGTGCGGAAAATTGCGGTGTCGATGGAAGAGCCTTTGGGCTCAGAAAAAACGATCGAAAGAAAAATTGATCGGGCTCGTTTGGAGTTTGGGCTGGACGCGGTGGAGTATTATGCGGACCCCTTCGCCGTGCGAGTTTTGTCCGTCCACCCTAAGCACACGGCGCATGTTCCAGAGGCATCTATAGAGACGTTAAGTCACTACTTCGCGGGAGAAAGCGACTGCAGAGTCCAAAACGTGGGGGTGGGTGAACTCCTTCGCTGCGGAGCTTTTTTGGGAGTTGGTAGAGGGGTTATTTTAGGAAGCTATTTTATACCAATGAGCCTCGCTTCCCGCCTTTCTGAGATAACGTTGAGCTACGAGGATTACAAGACAAACAACCCACTGGATTACCCCATCAAATCTACTTACTTCGCCATCCTTTCCATGATGACCCTGCTTATCCTTTTTAGTGCAACATGGACGGGCTTCTATGTGGCCAGGAGGTTGGTCGTTCCCATCGAGGAACTTTCGCGTGGGACAGAGGAGATCTCAAAGGGGAATCTGCACTACCGAATTCCCTCTCAGCGAAGCGACGAAATGGGCAAGCTGGTTGACTCCTTTAACCAGATGACAGAAGAGCTGCAGCAAAACCGTCAGCAGATTGAGGCAACGCACCACCACCTTAAGGAGATAAACGCGCAACTGAGCCACCGCCAGAGATACATCGAAGTGCTTTTGGAAAGCGTACAATCCGGAGTGATTTCTCTGGACGAGCACGGTCGAATCTCGACGGTAAATCATGCGGCGGCGGATTTACTGGGGGTACAGCCGCAAGCACTGCTCGGAAAATCCTACGAGGGCTTGATCCCGGCGGAGTATCAATCTGAATTTCAAGAAGTTTTGACGGCAGTTTACGGTAAAGCCCGCCCTATTAGAAGAGAGATGCGGCTAAAGTCTCCCGCCGGCGAACTGGTGTCTGTTTTGATTACATTGAGCGTGCTTCGTGATGAGGAGAGTCGCGTTCCGCTGGGTGTGGTGGCGGTCTTTGATGACGTCACGGAGATCCAGAAAATGCAAAGAATGATTGCTTGGAGGGAGGTGGCCAAGCGTATTGCTCATGAAATCAAAAACCCGTTGACGCCCATCCAACTTTCCGTCCAGAGGCTGCGGCGCCGCTATCTCGATACGATTGAGGACGACGGTACTTTTGGGAAAGCCACCGAGATTATTTTGAAGGAGGTCGATGCCATCAAGAATCTTGTGAGTGAGTTTTCCGCGTTTGCTCGCCTGCCGGATATCTGCCAGATTCCGGAATCGCTCAATGAAATTGTGCTGGAGGCGGTTAGCCTGTTCCGCTCCGCACACGAGACTTTGCGATTTAACCTAAGCCTTGAGGAATCGCTTCCGTTGATGAATCTCGATCGTTCGCAGCTAAAACGGGTGTTGATAAACCTTTTTGACAACGCCATTGCTGCGATGGATAAACGTGGCGAAATTGATGTCGAAACGCGCTGGGACCGCGCAGATG
>JAGQZV010000114.1 GCA_020435295.1 Bdellovibrionales bacterium
GGGAATATAGGCTTCGGGTTGATAGTAATCGTAGTAGCTTACAAAGTACTCCACCGCATTTTCCGGGAATAGTTCCTTGAACTCCGCAAAAAGTTGGGCTGCAAGCGTCTTGTTTGGGGCCAAAATGAGCGCCGGGCGATTGAGCCGCGCGATGGTGTGGGCCATCGAAAAAGTCTTTCCGCTACCGGTTACGCCGAGCAGGGTTTGATCCCGTGCGCCCGATTCCAGGTGAGAGACCATTTTATCAATGGCTGCGGGCTGATCGCCTCGGGGCTCAAATCCGCTTACGAGCTTGAATTTGTCCATAAACGCAGTATACCCAGGGCTAATGGAACTCCAACCGCAAAACTTGGAACCGCTGCAGTCCCAACGCATAGCCGTACTGGGCTATGGCAACCAGGGGCGAGCGCACGCGTTGAATTTGCGCGATTCCGGAATGGACGTCCTTGTTGGTGCGAGGAAAGGGACGGGCGCAGAGAGGGCATGCGAGGACGGGTTTGTGGTGCGCAGTTTTTTGGAAGCGGCCGAGCAAGCGTCAATCCTAGTTTTTACCCTTCCGGATCCGGTCATCCCGAAGGTGTTCCAGCACTGTTGCCCGGCCTTGGGGGGAGGCAAAGCGCTGGGCTTTGCCCATGGCTTTGCGTACCACTTTCATGAGATTGAAAGACTACCTGACGCCCATTATTTCTTGGCGGCCCCAAAGGGGGCCGGCGTCATACTTCGTGAGAACTACGAGAAGGGGACTGGCTTGCCGGTGGCCATTGCGGCGGAAAGCGCCACCAATCCCGGACGCGCCTGGGAAATTGCGCTGAGTTATGCGTATGCGATTGGGGCGTGTGGCGTGCCTCTACGAACTAGTTTTGAAGAAGAAACTGTGTGTGACCTATTCGGGGAACAAAGTGTGCTTTGTGGCGGACTCATGTATTTGATGGAGGCCGCTTTCAACACGCTTCGCGAAGCTGGCTATAGCGAGGAAATGGCCTTTTTCGAGTGCTGCTACGAAGTGCAGCGTATCATGGAAGTATTTCTGCGCTTTGGGCCTGCCGGAACAGTGCGGCGGGTGAGCCCGACTGCTTTTTTTGGAGGGGTGACTCGTGGCAACCGCGTATTGAATCCTCGTCTAAGCGAGGAGCTGCATGGCTTGCTCTCCGAAATCCAAAAGGGAGATTTCGGGAGGGAGTGGAAAAAAGAGCTATCCGAAGGCGGGAAGATAATGGAGAGTGCTGAAGTTCGACTGCGGCACTCCGCATGGCAAAAGACGTTCGAACGCATGAGGGAGGTCCTCGTTGAGCCAGTTTGATGCGGCTGTTTTCGAAGAGTTCATTCTTGAAGAAAAAGTAGCAGGCTTTTTCGAAAAGCCAATCCAGTTAAAATCGGGACGCCAATCGCACTGGTATGTGAATTGGCGTAGTGTCACGAACGACGTCTTTCTGTTAGATAAGCTTTGTGACTTCATCCTTGATTTTGTGGAAGACCAAAAACTTTCTGTAGATTGTTTTTACGGTGTTCCCGAGGGTGCGACAAAGACGGGCTTACTCGCCCAGTACAAATGGGCAAAGCGCCAGAGCCATTTTGGCAAAGGGACTCACGTGCTCGCGATGGGGCGAGCCAAAGCTAAGCTCCACGGAGATCCTAAAGATCGGTACTTTGTGGGGCAGCCGAGTGGCCGGACCGTGGTGGTCGAGGATGTGACGACAACCGGCGGTTCGCTCGTTGCGACCTTGGATCAGCTTCAGGAAGCCGGGGTGCAAGTAGTAGCGGTCCTAGGTCTTACCAATCGAGGGGAAAAACCTGTAGATGCGGCTGATGGCGTGAGTGTAGCCGATCGCATTTCCAAACGATTTGGGAAGAACCTTCCATACTTTGCG
Source organism: Bdellovibrionales bacterium (assembly GCA_020435295.1). Taxonomy (GTDB): domain Bacteria; phylum Bdellovibrionota; class FAC87; order UBA2466; family JACKAF01; genus JACKAF01. The sequence continues at coordinate 1,869 of JAGQZV010000114.1, forward strand.
CTGAGCCACGCGCACAGCTTATTGCCCAAGCTCGCCGCGCGTCTCAAACCCTCCTCTGAGGTGCTCTCGGCGCTGGAGTCTGAGTACGCGGCGTACGGCACTGCTCCGCTACAGTTTCGTTAGAACGGCGATGCAAGTAACTCAGGCGTATGTTTTTTTACGGAGTCGCGGTGCTTGATGCTTTCATACCAGCGCAGAAAGCTTGGGTAGGCGGAGAGATCGATCTTGGCCGCCTCAAATCCCAACACGTCGCAAAACGCAATTACGTCTGCCAGCGTAAAATCTTTGCCGCATAGGTAATCGTTTTTGGCCAGGTGCCCTTCAATGTATGGCATTTCTTTCTGGATGGCTGCTAAGCAGTCATTTACAAGGCCTTCGTCAGTCTTTAGCGCGAACAATTTGGGACCGGCGACTCTAGAAAAGAACACATTCACAAAGTTGCGCTCAACGTGGTAGCTGAAATACGCAATCCACTGTTCCATTTCGCCACGTGTCCACGGGTCACGCGGGTAGAGCGTATTCTCCGTCATGTCGGCCATGTAGCGGGCAATGGCATTGCTTTCGCTGAGAAAGCGCCCTTCGTGTTCGAGAACCGGGATGCGTCCCTGGGCGTTGATTGCTAAGTAGGCGGGCTGGCGGTGTTCCCCCGCTACCAGATCTACGTATCTTTGCTCGTAGTGAATTGAAAGTTCTTCCGCGACGATAAGTGGCTTGAGTACACGCAGTGTTGTACAACCGTATAAGGTAATCATTTCCCCTCCCCGAGTATTAGTTCGATTTTAGGATTCCATCGGGTAGTCGGCATCGGCCCAGGCACGGATACCACCCGCCATGTTGATCACATTCTTGTAGCCCATCCGCTGAATGGATTCTGCAGCCAAGGCTGAGCGCGATGCCCCTCCGCAATAAAGAATAATCTCTGCATTTTTGTCCGGGATATTCTTGTTAATGTCTCGCTCAAGAACTCCCTTTCCAATATGAATCGCTCCCTTGATGCGGCTGGCTTCCCATTCTAAATCTTCGCGCGTATCAACCAGAAAAAACTGATGCCCACTGTCTTGCTTGGCCTTCACTTCGTGAATGCTATTTTCCTTGATAGCTTTCTTAGATTCCTTAACGAGTCTCTGAAAATCAGATTCTTCCATCGTCCTTCTCCTCAATGACCTGTCAGGTTTTAGTCCAAAAATGGCGCGTCGACAATCTTAGAGATGGAGCACGAAGGAATCGCGCCGATGAAAATCAGCCTTGTTGCCGCTGTGCTCCATGGCCCAGTAGCTGATCTCTCCAGATTGGTGCTTAAGGACAGCGCATGGGGCGCAGGCAGAATGGGGCAAAGAAAAGGCCGGCACTCTTATTTCTATACGAACCCCAGAGTGGGTCGCTGTACGTATCTGTGGAGCAGCAGGGCGCGCCGTGTTTTCAGTTTGTATCCGGTAGTCTTTGAACTCCGCGTGCCACCAGTCCCCGGAGGGAGAGAAGTTCCACTCTTCATAGGAAGGTCCCGTAGTGCCAGCGACGAAGAGTTCGAAGCACGTGCTTTGCCAAAGGCCCTCTTTAAACGTCGGTGCCGAGCTAAGCGGGGGCAAAACCACGTCGGCGCCGGTTACTGAAAACGTGACCCAAAGCTCGCCGTGCTTTCGCAAAAGCTCACCCCGCACCTGGGCCTTGGGTACGGGGGCAAAAGGTGTTAGGGAGAATTTTGCCACGTTTCTAGGATACGGCTACGGCCTGACGGCGGCAAGTGTGGGGGTTGAATCCCAAGGCCCCTGACAGTAGAGTAGGCCGGCTAAAGTCCCCGTAGTTAAATGGATATAACGAGGGATTCCTAATCCCTAATTACAGGTTCGATTCCTGTCGGGGACACTTTTTCGGAGTGTTTTTTGTACGAGCACGATGACAGGATGACGACCAAAAGCAAGTGGCTGGCGTTGTTTGGTTTACCGGCGGAAGCAAACCCGAAGGCGCTCTCGCATTTTCCGTGGGTCACGATCCTTCTAATCGTATCCTCCTCCTGGGTCAGTATCGCCGCCTTTACAAACCCCACTCTATTTGAGGCCCTTGCCTTTTTCCCGGGGATGAAGACGCGCTATATGGGGCTAAATCTGCTCACGGTGTTTTTTGTACACGGCGACTGGCTTCATTTGCTCAGCAACATGTATTGCCTCTTTGTTTTTGGCGACAATGTGGAGGACGAGCTCAGGCCGTTTCGTTATTTGCTTCTCGTGGCGGGTTCTACCGCCATCGGTTCTCTTTTCTCCGCATGGGCAGGTGGTGGAGAAAATATTGCGCACATCGGAGCAAGCGGTGGAATTTTTGGCGTGATGGTATTTTACCTGCTACGGTTTCCCAAAGCGCGGTTTACTTATTTCTTTCTCTTTCGCTTTTATTCGGTTCCCGCGGGGCTGGTGCTTCTTTTCTTTTTGTTCGTGCAATTGTCAGGCGGGTTGGAACAACTTTCCCGTACGGCAGGGGGCATCGACTATATGGCTCATTTAGGAGGAGCGGCGGTTGGCTTTTGTTGTGCTTTACTGCTGCGCGGGGCGCCTAAGGGGCGGGGCTATTCCTTATAACACGGACAATTTAAGACTACTTTAGGACGCGCTTTGAAGACGCTTTGGGCCTCTACATGGACTTTTAACTTGCGGTATGCACACCGGCCGTAGTTGACTCATGACTCAATGCAATACGATCCCGATTCGGGACGAAGAGGAGGATTGATCATGAGACTTTTCGCATTTGCGGCTTTGGCAGTGGCTGTGGCAGCGCCCAGTTTTGCCGCTGAAAGCAAGAAAGAAATTGGCTCGGTAACGGTACCGATGTCTGAATCGACCAAGTTAGAAAAGGACCGTTCAGTGTTAACCGTTACGTTGAATGCACTTTGTTTTATCGATGAAGACGCTGCGGTGGATGCGCTGAATACGCTGAAGAAAAGTGTGGTAGACGAACTGCGCAAACTTGAAGACACCAACCGCGGCGATGAATTGAACGTTCCCGGGCACACCGCTTTGGGAGCACAGACTTTGGAAAAAACTGTCATCATCGAAAAACGAGCGCAGCGCGTGGATGACGAGCAGTGCACAAATGTCGGTGTGGCGTTTGAAACCCTGTCGATCGATACAGGAGCCCCGGCAGCGGACGTGGCGGCAGCTATCGACGCGCTTCGGGCCAAGTCTGGGGAGCTGCAGGAAGAGTTCCGCAAGGGACGTAAAGAAGGCGAGGAACGCAAGCGCCGCTTAGCGTTGTCCTACCAGCCGGCGCTTTTCTACGTTTCCGACAAAGCGATCAATGAAGCTGCGGATAAACTTAAGAGTAAAATAGAAGAAGAGAAGAGCAAGACTATTGCTGCGGAAGTGGCGCTAGCCAACGGCGGTAAGTGGTGGATCAGCTCTCCGGGATCTTGGAGCGTGTCTGGCCCCCAGAAACCACGATCCCCTCGCGGAGATTTTGGCGGTCGTGAGTTCGCCAAAGCGGCGGCACTGGAAAGCGCGCCGACCGAAATCGAAGTGGCTTCTGGGAATGTAGTGGTAAGCCGCACGTTCTCGGTTAGCTACATCGCTAACAAGACCAAATAGCTTATTAGCTCATTTGTACAAAGTGCCGGGTTCCTTCGTAAGCAGGGACCTGGCACTTTTCGTTTTCCCGGCCGTGAACGTCGGACCTAGGCGGTGACGATGTTTTGGTCAGACGTGCGCCCTCCGACCCCCTAAGCAGCCGATACTCCAAGACTCTTCTGTCTTTCTTACCCCTTCTCTTGCAGTTGTCTAGGCTTCGTTCAAGGCAAGTGTTGATTATGAGAAAACATTCATGATTGTGAAGGCATTCGTGTAGAAAAAGTGTGCACGTGATCACATTGTTTGCGTGTGCAAAGCTGATTTACAAACTTGATGGTTTCTTCCGCGATCTTGGTCACTTCTAAATCTTCACAATTGGCGGCACCGCCGTTGCAACTACTTATCTCGGATTCCGTAAGACAGGGTTAAACAGGGCGGTTAGAGGACGCGGCAATGTTCTCCAACCAATAAGTAAAAATAAAATTCAGGGGATAGTGGTATGTTTGCGGTACGTAATACATTGGCGCCTTTGTGCGCTCTCCTTTTCTTGGTTGGGTGTGGTGCTCGGGACCTGAACTCTCTTCCTACTCCCAGCAGTAGCAAAGTAGAATATACGAGTGACTACCCGTCGGTGGTGAAGGTTATTTCTCCCGGCGGCACCGGTCTTTGCACGGGAACGTTTGTTAGCGCTCGTGCGGTTCTAACGGCTTCTCACTGCACCCAAAGCAGTGGCACCTACACAATAATTACTTCGTTCGGAACGTTCTACACGTCGAACCGTCGCAACTACGGTCCCGGCGTTGTTAACGATCCTCGTGACATTTCGATCTTGTGGTTCAATAGCGATGTTGCTGACGAGAATCTTGGCCAAGTTTCCAAGCTTGGTTATGGCGTACGCGAAGACGATATCGTGCGATTGGTTGGGTATGGCTGTGGCGATATCGAAACGCGTTTGGGCGCCGGATTCAAACGTACCGGAACGAATGCTGTGTACCAAATTTCTGATTATATCGAGCTGATCACCCCCCTGAATACCGGAGGAGGCCACGCGATTATCGGCCCTGTTAATCGCGCGGGCTCCTGTTTTGGTGATTCCGGCGGCCCCATGCTCTTAGACTTCGGGGGAGAGCTACGGGTCGTCGGAGTTACCCACGCGGGTGGTTATGATTCCCAATACGCGTACTCCGATTACGTGAACTTGGATCGTGGTGACAACCGCGGCTTTATTGCGGGCGTGAACGACGATTACAATTTGGGCATCGAATTATAGTTTAGTCCCGAAACCTGTGTCCTTGTCGTGGTGCTTTCCGTCCAGGCGCAGGTAGGGAAACGAGGAACGTTGGCGGTTTAATGAAGGCGATTCAGCAAATTGTGACCACCGTTGGTCTGTTACTGGGTTTGCTCTTAATGCTTGTCCGGTGTAGCGGGCAGGCGACGGACGCGACGCTTGAGAGTGGATTGAGCCGAGCGGCCGTGGATTTGGAGCTGGTGGCAACGGATCTTGTAGGTGTCCATACACGCGATCTCGGGCTGTGCGTGGCCGAATTTCGCCTCTACCCAAACGATCTCGAAGCGAAAGTGATTCGAGTGACAGTGCAGCTCCAAGAAGTTCAGTTTTCTGAAGAAGCCGTGTCCTTAGGCAAGTTGACCCAAATCCCCTCCAATTCCTATTATCTGGTAGAGCTGGTGCTGCGTGACCAATGTGGCAGTAGCTCGGGCCGTTTTCTGAAAGCCGAGCAATATTTTTCCACCGGAGAGGAGATTGTTCTGCGCTTTCGCGGAAACGCTGTGCTCGGCTATAATGATTCCCAATTGTCTCTCGATATCCGCCCCTTCTTGCTGGCCCTCGATGGTGTCGAGAGCGCCACTGACATCCGCCGCTACCTGCACGCCTCCGAAGGCAGCTTCTAGGTACCACGTTCCTTTTGTCACATAGCTGTGGATTGTTTTGGATCGCGTGCTGAAGTTATCCACAGGCTTGTCAAGAAAGTAACGTGGTACGTATAATGCCTGCGTTGAGTTTCACGCGTGAAAATGTCGCTAATTTGCTGGATTCTTTGCAGCATTGGGTTTTCGGGTTGTACGTTCTTTCCCTGCCGCTGAGCATCTCCGGAATGGAAATCTTCTCATCCTTATTGGTGGTTCTACTTTTGGTGCGCTGGTGGCTTACGCGAGACCGGTTGGAAACGCCGCCGTTCGCAAAACCCCTAGCCCTTTTCATGGGGGTTGCCGCTCTATCCGCGCTTTTTGGACTAAAACCCAGCTTTTCCGAAAAACTGGCCGACGTTGCGTCATTGCGGTTTTTCGCGCTTTATTTCTTTTTGTACTACCAGCTTCGGTTGTACACGCGATCTCGCTACTGGTTATGGATTCTATTTGTAGCGACTCTCGTTGTTGGCGTTTACGGTGTTTTTCAACACTTCACGCCATTGGATCTGATTCGCCCTCATGGGAAAAAAATTATCCACTACGCCGTGGAAGAGTTAAGCCTTGGGCCAAGAGTGCTTGGAACGTTTGATTGGCACCTTTCTTTTGCTAACGTGTATTTGCTCTACGCGTCTGCCTTTCTCAGTCTTGCGCTAAGTATGTTCCCCCGGCAATGGTGGCGGCTGCTGCATGCTTCACTCCTTTGCGTCGTTGTCGTATGGACATCAAGTCGGATTGCCTGGTTTGCTACCTCCGTCACGGTAGTACTGTGCGCGTGCACTCGGGGTTGGCGAGCGCTAGCGGTAGCCGTTGGTTTGGTCGTCCTAGTCTTACTGGGATCGTTTGCCACAAGCGCTGGCATGCGCGAGCGGTTGCGGCGTACGGTGGAAGGAACGAACCCTGGGTACAATTTTTCACAGCGTCAATGCGTGTGGGAAATACACCGCGACATTTTCTTGGACCACCCGGTCTTGGGCATTGGTTTTCACAATAATGGCTTCTTATCAGATAAGTACGTCGAGGGGTCATGCATCGGTTATGTGGAGCGGGCGGTGGGAAATGCTCACTCCACACCGCTTGAGATTCTCGCCTCCACCGGGATTCTCGGGGCATTGGCCTATGTTTGGTTTTGGTTTTCTGTTTTTTTGTGGGGATTGCGTCGCTACTTGATCTTAGAACCTGCAACAAAAGATCGAGCTTTTGGTTGGGGCTGCTTAGTGGCGTTGCTCGGGTTCAATCTTCAGGGAGTTTCCCATCTCAACATATATGAACCTATCATTGCGCACAATTTAGCGTTTTTTCTCGCTCTGCTCGCGAATATGGGGAACTTGGGTTTATCGCCTCGATCGATAGAATAAGAAGCAGCGCGCAGAGGCCCCAGAACTGAAGCCCGTAATAGGCAAAAAAGTCCGACCACTCCCTACCGACAAAAGCCTGCACGAGAAACCCAGTGGCGCCAAAACGAACAAAATAGATAACCTTCGATAGGGTGCCGAGCTTTCCATGGAAAAGAGCATCGTGGATCCACAGCAGCGGGAAAGTGAGAAATAGATAGTAGTCAATCCATGAAACCGGTGGAACCACTAACATCAAGAAAAAACATGTACTCAGGACCGACAGCCACAAACGGCTCCAGCAAAAAAATAACAAGGTGGCAACGAAGAGCGTTATCATCAGCGAGTGAAACACGCGAGCCCAGCCGGTGGATTGGGAAAAGTGGTACGCTACTACAAAAGGAGATTGGTTAGTGTACTTGTAGAAGGGAAAATGCGCTGTGTCCTTTAGGACTGTGAGCCACTGTTCGTACTGGTAGCATGCGCCCGCTGTTCCGTAGAGGAGTACCGGAACGAGTATCATAAACACGAGCGAGAAAAGCGTTGCCGCGCTTAGTGCTCGATATCGTTTTCGGCAAAGCCAATAAAAACCCAAAGCCGCCGGTGTGAGTTTGGTAGAGATGGCAAGGGCTAAAAGAATTCCAGCACAAATGGGACGATTTGCCTTTTGATCGAGAAAAAGCGCGAGTGCCATCAACGCGAGCAGCAAGGCGTTGATGTTTCCCTGTATGGCGTTATTCGTGACCGGCTGGGCTACAAGAAGTAACGTAAGGCATTGTGCCCATACGCTTCTGGTATCGTTTCCAAGCTCCAAGTAGCGGATAAAAGCAAACCAAGCGAGTAGAAACGCCAAAGCGCTTGAAAGGCCCCACAGTAGGCGAGAAGTTTTCTCGGGCAGTGCCGAGAATGGCAACATGAGCACCGGAAAAAACGGGCTGTATTTGAAGGTAAAAACTCCGTCTCGTCGAAAATCGTAGAGGTTTCTATCTCCGTCCACCAGGCGCCGTCCCGCACCATAAAAAACCTTGAAATCTAAGTCGGTTTTTGCGGTGCGGTGAACGGATGTAGCGGTGAGTGCAGCTAACAACACATAAAGCAGGTAGCGGACCCAAGCTTCTTTTTTTGGAGCACCGTGCATGGGTTCCTTGTAGCCGAAGGGGGAACCTTGTCAAGGCTCTGGCAAGCTTGCGATCTATCAAGTGGATTCTCGGCCGCAATTCGATACGATAAAAGAATGGTTAAGCTCGTCCTTTTAGCTTCGATTGCCGTCGGGTACGGCCTTTATGTGGCAAAACGCATTCCACTGCGATTCGGAACTAGCCGCGGCCCTTACGCCGATCGAATACTGGGGAATACAAGAAAATCTCTTCCTACGCCGAAGCTTTCGTAAGTCTTCTTCATGTTTTCGAAGGCTTCCTCAAGTAGCTCCTGCCGTGGAATTCCCACGCACTTGCCGTCTTCCTCCAGGCATCTAGACACGTGTTCCGTAAACTTCATGATAAAAAACTGAGACGTCTTAATATAGGTGCGGCTCACCAGGTTTAAGCGTTCAATTACGTCGGGTAACACGATATTCAAGAAATGGATGTGGCGGTGCTCATCCTTTAGAATTCCGGCACACATTGTCTGCCCGAAGCCGTCAATCTCGGCGCTTCGCGCCCGCCGCAAGAAAGCGGACGCAAAATTTTCCGAAAAAAGTGTGGAAAACATCCAATTCTCAACTCGGTAGAGCCCTTGAGAGGCGATGCGGCTGAGAATTCGAAACTTACGATCAAAATGGGGGCGTGCGCCCAAACGGCTCAAGTATTGCTCGATAAGAAATACGTGCCGGGCCTCGTCCGCACACTGAGTGGAAAGATAAAAAGCAACATCGTCGCTCGCCAACTTGTTGGACGCCGCTCCCATCATATGATTGAGCGTGTGAAGTCCCATTTCCTCCAAGGTGTAGAAAATTGTGCCGAAGCGAATCCAGATGTCTCGGAGCTTCTCGGGCATCGGCTCTGGCTCAGAGAATACAAGCTTGTCGGTGGGATTCCACTGTTGTGACATAGACTGTAGGTACAGTTTCCGGAGCTTCGTCCCGTTCACTCGAGTCGACATTCCCGGCATCGGAGCGGCGAGCTGCTCAAACAGTGTGCTTTCGATATTGAAGATTTTTCTCTGGGGGATTACTTCCTGATTTGTCATGTACTACCTCTGCAAAATTGGGAAAAGTGGAAAAGGGTCGTTGTTTTGGATCCACTCTTCGACCGCTGGTAAGCTTTCATAAAGCTGTTGCGTAGATTGGAGTAGGAACAAGCGTTGCTGGAATTGATCGATTCTATAGTCCTGCCGGACGATAGCTTCGATGGAAAACTTTACCACCTCTGGTCCGAAACTGAGTGCATAATCTGACTCTGCCTTGGAGGACAAAATCCCAGCTCCGAAAATGCGCCTGCCTTTAGAAGTTTCAATCAGGCCGAATTCGACGGTGAACCAAAAAAAACGCTCAAATTGAGCAAAACGTGTCGAATCGTCCAAATACTTACAAGCGGTGGCTGCATACCGTTGGCAGAAGTCGGCGTAGTCAGCGTTGGCCAGCAGCGGAATATGTCCGTACAAATCGTGGATGACGTCAGGCGCGGGCGTGTAACCGAGATCGGCCGCGTCTCGGATAAAATTTCCAATTGGGTATTCGCGGCGAGCGAGTGCCGGGTAAAACGAGTCGCCGCCCTCCAAACCATCTACCG
>JAGQZV010000115.1 GCA_020435295.1 Bdellovibrionales bacterium
TGGTACTCAACACCTTGCTTGTCCAAAAAGGCGATCGCTTTCTTGCACTGCTGACAACTTTTCTTAGCGTAAACAACCACTTCTCCCATCGGACCTCCCCTCATTGGTGAAGAAGGTCATAACACAGGCAAAGATTTGCCACAAGGGGCTTATTCCCCGCTAAAGGACGCAGAAACACGTTGAGATTTTTTTGTGAATGCGAGAAGTAAGGGCCATGAAAAAGCCTATTCTCGATAAAGGCGTTAACGAAAAATCCGCGCAACTTCGCGGCAAACGCGTGGCGGTGGGTGCGTCAGGCGGGATTGGGGCGGTAGGATTAGTAAAGGTATTTCGGGAGCTTAGACGCCATGGCGCACAAGTGAGTCCTTTTGCTACTCCCTCAGTTTTTAAATTCATCACGCCGCTAAGTTTGAGCTGGGCCGCGGATCACCCTGTGGTTCGCGAACCGGATGAGAGTGTGGAGCACTTTGAAGAATTTGATTTGGTGGTCGTGGCGCCAGCCACTCTCAATACGCTTGCTAAGTGTGCGAGTGGCATTACAGACAACGCTGTCACTCTACTTGTGGCTGCTGCTGTAGGTGGAGGCATTCCCATTGTAGTGGTGCCAACAATGAATATGCGGTTGTTGCGTCACCCCATGTATGAGCAGAGCCGCAGGATCTTGGAGTCTTGGGGAGTGGAATTTTTTCAGACTCCCACCGAGGAAGATCGTTTGAAGATGCCGGCGGCGGAAGTGCTTGTTCCGTTTTTGATCGACAAGATAGTGTGCAAATGATCCAGCGCGACCTTTTAATTGAAAATACCGGTGTGCAGGGCCAAGGTGTGGGGCGCACCGAGAACGGTGAAGTGGTTTTTGTTCCTGGAGCCTTGCCCGGTGATCGCGTGCGCGTGCAATTTCCCGCGGGTGGCACTCGTTTTGTGGATGGGACTCTGATTGAGATCCTGGAGAAGAGCTCCCAGCGTGTGGATCCGGGGTGCATCTATTTCGGTTTGTGTGGTGGCTGCGACTGGCTGGATTGGGATTATGAGGCCCAGCTGGAAGCGAAACAAAAAACTTTGGATCACAGCTTAAAGCGCGCGGGGTGGGAACCTAAAGTGCGGGGCCAGTTTTTGCCGGCCGCCAAGCGTGAGGGTTTTAGAACGCGCATCCAAGTCCGTCGTTGTGGGGAGAACTTGGGGTTTTATCGAAAGCGCACGCACGAGATAGTAAGTGTAGAGAGTTGCGTAGCGGCAGATCCAAAAATCAATGAGGCGCTTGCAACGCTTCGACGCCAGCCAAGTGCCACCATTGAAGAAAAGTTGGAATTGTACCTCGATGCGAAGTCGGGAGAGGTCCACTGTGTAACCGATGAATCCCACGGTAAGGATGGGTTCACCCAAGGGAACTCAGCACAGAACATCAAGCTGCGTGAACTCATCGCGGATCGGATTGGAGTGGCCGACGCCAAGTGTGTGCTCGAACTCTATTGTGGGGATGGCAACCTCAGCTTCGCCTACGCACCGCTAGTAAAAAGTGTGCAGGGTTTTGATGGAAACGGCGCTGCGATCGTCAAAGCCAACTTGGCGCCGCAATCGGGATTTGACGCAAAGCTCAGCTTCGATGTGGCCTCTGTGGATGAACGGCTGGCTCGCCAGTTAGGTCGGAACTTTGCGTTGAGCTATGATACACTTTTAGTCGACCCACCTCGTAAAGGGATGGGCGGCAGTTTAAACGCGTTTTTGTTTGGCAATATCCGCACTCTCATTTACGTCTCATGTTCGCCAGTGGCTTTTTCAAAAGATACTCGAGGACTTTCCGAACTCGGTTTTTCACTCGAGTACGTCCAGGGAATCGATATGTTCCCCCACACGCACCATATAGAATTTGTGGCGCACTTCTCGCGCTCAGTTTGCTGACGACGGCCGTTGTTCTCCAAGCGGAAGAGTTTTCCGCTAATGAAGAGGCGCGGGTTATTTTTGAAACCGATCTGCGGCAAAGGCCCAAAGAGGACTCTAGAGTAAAAGGTCGGCTTCCCGATGGATCCGTGGTCATTCTTGTGGGCAAGCAGCGCGGAGACTACCAAATGGTGGAAGTCGAGCTGGAAGACGGTACGTCGCTTGATGGTTGGGTCAATATGAATGCCCTGCAGCGAATGGGCGGTACCGGCGCACCCGGAGGAGCACCGGATCCGCAAAAGCCACGCCGGCGATCGCGTACCCGTATGGTGCTTCCAGAGGATGAAAGTTTACTACTTAGGCGCAAACCAAGTTTCTTTTTTGGAGTAAACCTCGGGGGGAATTTCGCCGTGATCCAACCGGCGCAACCCGTTAACCCTGGCACCTACACGGGTGTGGGGTTTATTGCTGGAGGCTACGCGGGCTTTTATTTGCAAGACAACGTTCCGCTCCGGCTAGAGGTGAACTACCTCCAGATGAATGGTTCGGACCCCAACATTGCTAGCACGGCCGATCCGTCGCTTGCCGATAGTCTGAATTATGGGTTTTTGGAATTCGCCGTCGTTCCGGCTCTGACCTTCAATACCCTTGAGGTATTCGCGGGGCTCGGCTTTGCCCTTGGGATCAGTATCGGGGATACTCCCAACGGCTTTCAGCCCAACCCAGGCGAGGAGATTAACGCCGCATCGGACATTTCGAGCCTATCGGCCCAGGTTGGGGCGGGGGTCACCTTCGACCTCAATAGGGACACCCAGATGGCAGTAAGGGGCCGCTATACGATTCACATCGATACCTCGCCTATCCTGTTCATGGGCTTTGGCGTCGTGGCCTCCCTCCAGCTCCGCGGCTAAGGGTTCCAAAAGGTGCCTATCTACTTTTGGAACCTTAGGCTGTCTAGTGTATGCCTGCAGGCTTAAGGTGGGTGTCAGCCAGGTTGTCAACATAACCTGCTAAAATCACTGTGTTAAATGGCGCGCCAGCCTGTAGTGTTGTCTTCTTAATCTACAGCGCGTTTTCTGGCGGGCGAAAAAGTGAATGATACCGAGGCGAAAGCCTTGGCATGAGCCGTGCAAATTAACAATTACAGAAGCACAACAGACAAGGACACGGCTCGGGAACGAAAATGCACTAAAACTCAAGTACGACAACTGAGAACTCAAATAAATACGCACCAAAGACGACTCAGCTTAGTACGGCAACTTAGACAGACAACTTAGATTCACCTCGATTCATCTTAACGAGTTTTAGACATTGAAATTCCAAGCCGATTTTAAGGGCCCTCCTCCCGGAGGGCCCTTTTTTTTGGGTCGCCTCATTTCGTCACTGGTCAATTTCCGGAGAATCCCTAATATATAGAGTAGATGCTAGACAAAGATCTTTACGAAATACTAGGTGTGTCAAAAGGCGCCTCCGAATCGGAGATCCGCAAAGCTTTTCACAAACACGCCAAGAAATACCACCCGGACGTAAATCAGGGAGACAAAGCCGCGGAACAGAAGTTTAAGGAAGTAAACCTCGCCTACGAGGTTTTGAAGGATAAGAAGAAGCGGGCCCATTATGACCAGATGCGAGCACAAGGCCGAAACCCGTTTGCACAAAGCGCGCACGCCGGAGGTCGGGGGCACTTCGATCCGGATGCCTTTGCCGACTTCGGTTTGGGCGATCTTTTCGAAGAGATATTTGGCCGCGGAGGGTTTAGCGCTGACGTCGGCGGAATGGGGCGCGGCGGGCGCACGACCTACCGAACTCGCGGTTTCGCCCAGCGCGGGCACGATCGCGAGGCGGCGCTTACCATCAGTTTTCAAGAAGCCGCTCGCGGTTCGGAGCGAGTCTTAGATTTGGGAGGCGGGCGCCGGGTTTCGGTGAGGATACCGGAGGGTGTTGAGGACGGGACGAAAATCAAGCTCGGTGGACAAGGCGATCCGGGACAAAACGGGGGTCCGAACGGGGACTTGCTGCTTCGCTTGCAGGTATTGCCACACAAGGATTTCAAGCGCGAAAAACAGGACGTTGTTTTGCCGCTGGCGATCAGTTTTTCCGAGGCCGTGCTCGGCAAGCAGGTTGAGATCCCGACTTTGGACGGAACCGTGCAGCTGAAAATTCCTGCCGGCATATCAAGTGGTCAGCGGCTGCGCCTGAAGGGAAAAGGGATTGCGGCGAGCCGTGGGGGGCACCGTGGGGACCAGTTCGTGGAAATACAAATCAAGGTTCCCAAATCCCCTGACGACGAATACGTAAAGGTTGCAAAGGCCTTGGAGAACCACTCCTTCAACCCGCGCGCGTAGGTTCTATTGCGCTAACTTCCTAGAGAATCCAAAATAGCGGCAATAGTGAGCGGCGCGCACCCCTCAAACCGATTGTTGACGAAAACATAGGCAGCGATACCTGCTAGTTTGGCCTGGCGAATGAGCTTTGCCGTTTGTTCGCGTATGGCCGGATGGCTTTCCTTTAGTTCGTTGTATGGGGAGAAAGCTTCCACCGCCTGTTCATATTTGGTTCCCTGAGCGAGCAGTAAGCGGGCGGCGTATAAACTCAGCGGCACATTGCCCAGAGCGTCCAGTTGCTCTCCGATCGAAGGGACGCGGGTCCAGCTATTAAAGACGTGACCGACTCCGTGCCGCTTCAACGTTTCAAAGTAGGGCGTACAGATCCAATTGCTGTTCCGAATTTCTACGGCAAACTCAAAAGCTTTGTGGCGCGCGACCTGTTCGAGGAATCGATCCAGTTTTTCTACAAATTCACGGCCGCTACTCAACATTCCGGGGTAAAAGTGCGAGAACTCAATGAGAACGGGGCCAAGTCGCTTGGAAAATGCTTCAAGAGGAATGAGAAAATTGTCCTCAAACTCGCCCGCGTTCAGAAAACTCTCGTTTGGTTTTCCTGCCTCTTTTCCGTAGCGCTTCAGCTTCGGGTATTGAAATACGGTCACCCGCTCCGTCGCCTTCAGGCAAAAACGAAAAGCGGCCGGAGTTTGCTCAGTATATCTTTTAATTTGGCTTGGGTTCGGCCACGCGTAGTACGTATGATCCACACCCACCGCTGTAAAGTGCTCGGCGTATTCATTCAAACACTCGTCGTTGAATTGCTTCTGACTCCGGTACGGGCGATGGTAGACAAGGTCCTTCCATCCGTCGTACTTCCAGCTGGACGTTCCAATATAAATCCCCTGCGCGCGCAGTTTTTCCAGACGCAAATCCATCCTCAAATAGAAAACGGGACACGGAGTGGGATGACAAGTTTTTTGGTTTGGTTTTGGGAATTGGCTTTGGTGTGATCCCCGGCCTCTTCCGGCCGGGGGCCACAACCTAAGCTCTACACAGGGAGCGGAAGAGGAGCACAGTGTTGTGAGTGCATTGGTGTCCTCCTAAAGAGCCCTCAGAGCTAGAGGGCCGTCAAAAGCTGCATCCATCCTCAGTTGAGTTAGTCTTCGCCCACCCGTGATATTAGGGGATAGGGGTTATGGTCTATAAAAGCAAAGCCCGTGCCGCCGAGAGTTTGCATCTAAGCGTCTGAAATCATTAGGCTCGTAGAAGGCGCCTCCCCCGAAAAACCGGGTAATTTTTGGGCGTGTGTTCTGCTTGTATACAGCGCTAGGGTTGGCGGCAAACGAAAAAGCTGCGTTGGAAGGACTGCCCGTTTTCGGAAACACCGGACACGACGATCGTGGGATCCCCGCCGCTGGCACTTTCTTGAATGAGCCCAAGAAAATGAGACGCCTCGTTGTGGCCAAGATACCAGCGCTTTGCCGTTGTGGCGTGGCCATAGGTTGTAATGTAATCCCCTTTTTTCAAACCGGCGCGCGCAGCCGGAGAGTTGGGGCTTACGCCAATAACTCGAATCCCCCATCTACCGGCTTGGGTGGAGGGGACGACTTCGTATTGAAGGCCAATCTTCGCTGGATTCTCCTTGCAAAACGCATCACTGGGCGGGTCGGCCGCAATCTGCATGCCTTTGGCCTTTTCGACCATTTCGTGAAACGCCGCTTTGTGATCTATGTAATTGGGACAGGCGGTGAGGCTATACTGCCACTCCCTACCGCTAGAAGTCTGGCCTTTGAGGACGAGCTCGCGTTTTTCCAGATCGCTTTGTGCAGCGGTATTTCTTACCGAGCTTAGAAAATCTTTGTAGTCCGAGGAATGAAACGGAATCAAACCCGTGTCACCGGTTCCTTGGTAGGACTCAATGCGATCCCCACTTTTTAGGCCCACCAACGCGGCGGGCGAACCGGGGACGACATTCCCAATCTCTAGCCTGTACCCGTTGGGGGTGCGGATTGGGTTAAATGTAATGCCGATTGCCCCCATGTTTTCGGTGCACGCGTAACTCGTCAGCATGAAGTAACCACTGTCGGTCTTGCTTTCTAGTGGCAGCAGGCTGCCGTGGCGACTCACGGTGGGTTGGCCGCCTGATTTCGGATTCTCCACGTTTAGGCCAAAGGCGAGGGGAATGGTGGGGATGTCAATCTGTTCGCGAAAAGCTTCTTCGTACGCGCTTTGCAGGCGGCGTTGTTCTTCGGGGGCGATGAGAAGGGCCTGGAAGGATCGCGAAAAATAGCGGCCCGCTGAATGCACTGCCTTGGAGGCTTCTGAGGCCACCGAATTGCTTTCAGGTTTTTCTTCGGGTTCTTTTTCTTGTTCTTCTACGGCCCGCGGGAGAATTTTTACGTGCTTGCGTTGCACCCGGCTGCCGCGTACGTCATAGAGTATCTCAATCGTATAAGGACTTCCCTGAAAACTTAGCTCATCTGCTTTAGGAGGTTCGCTTAAGACTCCTTCCGCCTTGCTGTCTTTTTTGTGCAGGTGGTGAATAGCGTGCAACTGGATCTTGATTTGATTATTTTCAAAGGAAATATCAAACGGGTTGTTTTTGTCAAAAACGATGCCCGTGTCACGGGTTTGTTGGTCCATTTCTTTGTTACAAAAATCGAGGGCTTTACTAAAGTTCTGGCTACACAGGATTTTGTGAACTTCAGAAAGGCGTAACTCCTTGCCCGCGAGTTGCGGGCTAATCGTGTCTTCAATCGCACTTTCGTGCAGAAAGAAAGCGCTAGCGGGCTGATGAATATTGTCCATGCTTGGAAGCGCGCCGCGGTCCTTGTGATCGTTGGCTGTGAATCGGGCTTGTAAGCGCCCCCGTAGCCCGCCGGACGGTGCTCGGCTGCTAAACTGGGTTTGGTAGGGCAAATTCACCGTCCCCTCAACGAGTGCTTCTACCTGCGCTAGTTGGGTGCGCAGGGCACCGTTTGCACGAACCACTGCGGTATTTGCTGCGGCATTGATTTCGGCCTTCATTCTGGCTTTTTTTTGGGGTAGTTTCGCAGCGGTATCTCTACTCGCTTTTTTTGCAGTTCGTTTGTGTACGAATCTCGACAGACCGCGGAAGTTATTGGACGTCTGAACTACCCAAAAATGTACGTCAGGGGTCCCGCGCAGCGCGCCCGAAAAAATTCTTTCCGGAGTGACAAATAAATCCTTGTAGAGGTCGCCGGAAATTTGAGATTGAACGTCTGCCGAGGACCATTTTTTTCTTGTAACCCACTGGCTTCCGTGGCCTAGAGCGGTTCCCGACAAGGAAATTCCCAAGCGCACCTGCATGGTGTTGTTTGAGTCAAGTATCTGCGGTTTCGCCGACAAATAAACATCGGGGGTAATGTAAGCGTCCTCATCCCAATACTCGGTAGTTTCGTGAGTGGAAACGGCCATGAGATCGAGAAGGTTGTCGTAAAAACGCACTTCCGCCACGGTAGACGGCTCTGCGCTTTCGGCGGGCAAGCAAACCGCAGCGCAGACAAGTGCCCAATGTACAAGACTTCTAAACCGCATTGTTTCGTTCCACTCTCATCTTCTGACGCATGACTGTCCTTTAGATCGGTGCAAGGAAAGTGCCCCAGTGCGTATACAATGGGTGGGATCAATGGTTTCGGTTGCTTGCGACACAATGGTAAAAATCCATGTCCGGCTAAAAGTGACAAATTGGCAACCGGGTGTCGCGTGCTTGGGGGTGATTGCTACTCGAAAGTCGAAAAGTGAGTTTCTTTGAAGTACGCGTCGAGCATCGACGCGGGAATGTTCAGCCCGCGTTCATACTGCATGAGACGTCGGAAAAGAGTTTCCTCTACCGGGTAAGCCAACCATTGGCGGGCTTGGATGCGATCGGCAAGAGCGCTGCGGAACTCGGCCCCTAGCTCAAAAAGCTCGCCGATAAAGGCGTCCTGTGCGCGGTAGGCCTGGTGTTCCATCGCGATTAAGACGGGAAAAGAGTCTTCCTTTGCTTCCTCCAATTTGTTGCGCAGCTCGGTTTGCATTTCTTTGATCTCTTCAGATAAAACTACGCCCGTCGCCGCACCGACACCGACATCCATAGCGGCCCAGTGCTGGTAAAGCGCGTCGGCCTCATTAAGGCGGTCGATTTGTTGCTGCTTGGCTTTGCCACCCTCCTCCACAAGGATTTGTTGGGCGTGGACGAGTTCGTGAAAGAGCGACGCGACAAGAACAATGAACGAGAACTTAGGGTTGAAGTAAACGGTATCACCAACAAAAAAGGCCATGGATTCTGGATTTTGATTAAGTCGTTTGCCTTCCTTGCTATTGGCAGAATCAAAATGAAGTCCCGGTTTTTTGCGATCTAAACGCCAGATGGGTAGCACTTGTGAGAGCAGCTCGCGCCCCCGTGGGACGGCGCTAATCCAAAAAAGCGCTCTATTCAGGGAGTGCGGCCCTTTGTCCAGTAAATCCTGGCTGGGGCTTCGTGTTTCTTCTGAAATGGCGTGGAAGCGCTCGGCGAGGCCCTCATGTAGATTTGGATCGAGTTGCAGGAAAGTCCAAAACTCGGCGATGTCGACAAGCGTGCAGTCGGGGAGGGTAAACGAGAGGTGCCGGGCTTCAACCGCCTGGACAGAGGTCGGGAGGACCGGTCCCAGAGGCCCGTGGAGGGCCATTAAACAGAGAATGGCGGCAATTCGCATGCCCGCAGTAGTACCGGATTGGGACAGGCAAAATCAAGTCCGAAGCGCCTAGGGGGACTTTTCCGAGCTTAAGCTGCGCGCGCCCTTTCCGAAAATACTAATTTTATCATTTAGATAGCCGCGATGCTTAATGAAAAAGCGGTCGTAGAGCGCCTTTAGCGCCTCGCCCTCTTCTAGGACAATGGGTTTGCCCTTTACGCTTTCGTAGGCCAGAAAGCGCGGGATGCTCTCGTGGGAGTACTTCTTGGGGTTGGGAAAGAGCTCTTCCATGACCTTCGCGTCGAAGACCTCTTCCTTCGGATCTTCCAGTACGATGGAATGCAGGACCAGCTTTGGGTCCTGGAAGCGTTTTACGTACGACTCCAGCAGCACTCGGTATTCCAAACAACTCTGGCACCAGCTGGCAGACACGACAAAAAAGTTAAACTTGTCCTCGTTGTCTTCGGTAATAAACGATTTCAGGAAACGAAGCTGTTTGAATGCTTTTTGCAGTTGTGGTGTTTTGCTTTTGAGTGCGTTGTTCAGCTTGATGCGATCGTTTAGGTCGATTCCGTCAAACGCGGAGCGGGTTAACGAGATTTTGTGTGAGATAAGGCCGCGTGTGATACGTGCCGACTTGTTGACTCCAAGTTGGGTCGTCAAAAAGAGTGAGCGCTTTTTCCAGTCTTTTCGCATTTCGTCCCACTCGGAATTCAAGATCTGAAGTTCCTGCGCTTTTACCATCCGCTTAGTTAATCCGTTGGGATCCGCGTCGACAAAAGGAACGATCTCATTTGGCGAGTTTCCTTCCCGGAAGAACACATTAAACGGAAGGTAATATAGGCGGTACATCTGCAGTAACTTGTTTTCGGGCTTTTCCTTATCGGGCGGGGCCGCTACCACCGCGTAAGCCGTCAATAGCATCAACATTAGGAAGAGTTTTCTCATGCGAGACTCCTGAACGAAACGCAGTCCTATTCATCTCTATATCGGCAGGAAAGAGTGAAGTTCTGAAGGGAAAAAAAGAGGCAGAAGCTGTGAAGCCTCTGCCTCATAAACGCGGTTTGGGGGGAAGTCTTGTTGTTTTTCAAAGCTGCGTTACAAAGTTGCCTATTCAACCGCAAAATATGCGGGGAACGGAAAAGCCATTTTGTATTGGCTTCTAGGTATTAGATAAAGCAATTCAAATACCAACTCTCCAATTCTTTCTAAGCGCTTGAATTTGCACAGCTCAGGTTCTTGCCCACAGGGTCGAGAGATTGGTCAATGGTATACAGCGCGTATACACCCTGTCAGAGAGTGGACGGGGGATGCATCCAAGTACTTGAATTGTCGGATGAATTGGATAGAAAGCGGGAGTAAGATCACCAACAGGCTTTTTGACAGAGCTGTAGACAATGGGGACACCTCGAACGAACGAAAGGCCACGGTATGACAGACATTCAGCTTGCGTATGGCGAAGTTTTCAAATCACACCGGCCGCCGTGGGCCCATCCGGAAAACCCGGGGCGCCTTGGCCCGCTCTACGCGGCACTCGCTTGCGACGAAGTGCTGAGCTTGCTGCCTTGTCTGGATCCGTTGCCGCTAGCGGATTCGAGCGCGCTGCGATCGTTTCATACCGCAGAGTGCGTTGACGCCCTCATGGCGCTCCGTGGGCAGGCGGGGTGGTGCGACGCCGACACGTACTACGAACCGGATAGCCTGTTGGCCGCGCTAACCGCCGTCGGAACCACAAAGGAATTAGCCAAAAACATTTATTCCGGTAAAGTACGTCGCGGGTTTGCTCTGCTGCGACCACCCGGACACCACGCTCGCCCCACGGGCCCGATGGGATTTTGTCTTTTCAACAACGTGGGTGTCGCTGCCGCCACCTTGCTCCAAACGTACCCAAGCGCACGCATCGCGATTGTCGATTTTGATTTGCACCACGGTAACGGAACGCAGGAAAGTTTTTACGAGAGTGATCGCGTGCTCTTTCTCTCGTCCCATAGGTTTCCCTATTACCCGGGGACGGGGGGGATGAGTGAGCACGGCAAGGGGTCTGGCCTCGGACTAACGGTAAATTTCCCGCTCGCCAAAGCGTACGCCGATCCGGTACTAGCGGCCGTTTACGGGCGCTATGCGCTTCCGATTGTTGAGGCCTTTCGCCCAGACATGATTCTTGTGTCGGCTGGTTACGACGGACATGTGGGCGACCCCATGCAAGGATTTCGTCTGAGTACCTCATTTTACGCCGCTCTTACCGAGGGGCTTTTATCTGTCGCGGAAGAAGTTTGTAGCGGGAAGATTCTATTTTGCCTCGAGGGGGGATACTCCCCAGAGGACCTCTGCGAAAGTGTCCTGGCGTCTCTGTCGAGGTTCGTTACTAGCCCGAGACAGCCGTTTTCGCCCCAACTGCATTTTGAGACTCAGGCCGAAACGGAAGTGTTTCTGCAAGAACTAAAACCATTTTTCCCAGAGTTGGTTTAGTTGTCGCCGGATTCGTCGTCTTCACTTTCCTTTTCATCGT
>JAGQZV010000116.1 GCA_020435295.1 Bdellovibrionales bacterium
TCCATTCTGCGAGTCGCTTTGTTATTACTGCGGGTGCAACATTAAAATCACTCATGACGCAACGGTCTCCCACCCGTACGTCAACGCCCTTATCGCCGAAATCGATTCGGTAGCGCACGCCTTGGGCACGCGCCGGCGTCTAAGCCAAATCAGCTGGGGTGGTGGAACCCCCACTTTTCTTCCTACTGAGGAAATCCGACGGCTCCAGCAGCACACCCTCAGGCGATTTGAACTGGAACCGGAGGCCGAGATCAGCATAGAAATCGACCCCCGCGTTACCAGCCAAGAGCAGTTGCGCACCTTGCGCGAAGAAGGCTTCAACCGGGTGAGCATGGGAGTGCAAGATTTCGATCCAGAAGTGCAGCGAGCGGTAAACCGTATCCAAAGTCCAGAGATGACTCTGGCAATGCTGGAATACTGCCGGCAATTGGGTTACCAGGGGATAAACTTCGATCTCATTTACGGGCTGCCTTTTCAAACTCTCGCCCGCTTTGCCCAAACCATTGAGAAAGTCATCGACATGCGTCCCGATCGGATAGCGCTGTACAACTACGCCCACCTGCCCAGCCTGCGGCCTCACCAGCGCATCTTGGAAAAAAATCCCATGCCTCAGGTGGAAGAGCGAGTGGCTATATTTTCGTTGGCGTACGAACAGCTCCTCGGTGCGGGCTACGTGGCGATCGGGATGGACCATTTCGCTCTCCCCGATGACGAGCTCAGCTTGGCACTTGGTCGAGGAACGCTCTACCGCAATTTCATGGGCTATACCGTAAAACGGGGCACGCATCTAGTGGGGATTGGGGCGTCGGCAATAGGAGAAATTAACGGCGGCTTCTTCCAAAACCTTCGAGAGGTCGCCGCTTACCAAAATGCAGTCGAACAAAACGGATTTGCGACTTTTCGAGGCTGCTTACTCAGCGATGAGGATCGACGACGCAAGTGGATCATCCAGAATTTGATGTGCCGCTTCGAAGTCGCATTTGATTTGTACCGACAGCAATTTGATGAAGATTTTGAAGTCCGTTATGATGAGGAGTTGAACGCCTTGGAGGGTATGGATCACGATGGGCTTTTGGAGCGCGACGGCTCCGCGGTGCGCTGCACGCCACTCGGACGGCTCTTTGTGAGAAATGCTGCCATGGTGTTTGACAGCTATTTGAAAACAGAAAAAACCACCCCATATTCGAAGACCATATGAAATGGATCAAGAAGATTTTTGCCTCTGGCACGGCCATCGTACTCTGCGAAGACCATGTTCCCGATCGGGAAACCTTTTCCGAAAAACTAGATGAAGTAGGTAAATATTTCAGCTTCGTGAAGCTCGACGACGCGGTCAAGAATCTCCGCAACGGAACACTCTCGAACCATGCAGCGTTCTGCCTGGAAAACCCTCGGAAGAGCGCTTTCCAGAACGCCGTTCCTGAACTAATCGACCGAAACATTCCATTCACGCTGTTTCTCAATGTGGACTGTATTGGTTTAAATCGTCTCCCCGTCCAAGAGGAAATCGCGATCTACAAGAGCCACTACGCACAAGCTCTAGCCGACGATAGTACTCCGGAAGAGCTCAGTTGGGTCAGCCCGCAAGACGCCGAGGCCCGCCTCGCCTCGTGGCGGCAACGCATAGGCCCCTTCCCAATCGAAGCGCAGGACCCCACACGCTACTTCGCTACGTGGGGGCAAATCCTCGAAATCCCGCCACAGATGGTCGAATACGGAATGCACCTGAGTACGAAGCCTGAAGGGAAGCTCGTTTTACGCCACGAAGAGGCACTCGATTTCATCCGGATCCAGACACGACAAGCGGTACGCCACGCTTTTTCTCCCTACAAGGTGAGCCCGTTCGAAAAGAGTCTAAACCAATTGGGCCTCCAAGCCGTCATTTGTCGTCAGTCGCAGGGTGAGGTCTCCCTGAAGACGAATGTGTTCGATATTCCGATTTGGAATCTTGAGTCCTAAGAATTTTGTCCCACTTCTGCGTAAGAATTGGTAGCATAGGCCCATAATCTTTCAGGAGCAGCCCATGGCCACAAAAGTTGAAAAAGTCGGCATTAAAAAAGAAGACGGCTATCTTTACTTCTTGGACAAAAAAGGAAACATCGCCAAGGCAAAGATGGGACGCGGGCGCAAAGCCGCCAAAGCAAAGCCCAAAGTCGTCGCGAAGCTCGGCGTGAAAAGAAAGCCTGGCTTTCTTTACTTCATCGACAAGCAGGGAGATCTTTCCTGCGTGAAGATGTCGCGTGCGGGTCGCAAACGAAAGTCTAAGAACAAAAGACGCCGTGGTGGAAAAGCCGCCAAGCGCAAAACCAAACGCAGCAAGACAAAGCGTCGTAAGAAATAGCTACAACACGACGTGGCAAAGCGTTTTTGAGAAAAGCCCGCTGATTCTCTCAAAAAGACAGCGGGCTTTTTTCGCCCACTCTTGTCCGGCTCTCTCCTTAATGATACGGAATGTGGTGACGTTTTCTAAGGGAGGGTTCACGATGTCTAATCTGCAGTCCACCGTTCCGGTCCCAAAAAACGAGCCGGTATTGAACTACCGGCCCGGTTCCCCAGAAACTAAAGCGCTCAAAAAACAACTGGCTGATTTTGAAGGGAGCCCGATTGAAATCCCTATCGTTATCAACGGTGAAGAACTCCGTACGGGTAAGACAGCGGCACTCCGAGCCCCTCACAACAAATCCCTAGAGCTTGGCACCTTTCATCAAGCGGGCACGAAAGAGGTTCAGGCAGCTATCGAGGGAAGCCAAAAGGCCCTGCAAGAGTGGTCACGCTTCTCCGCTGACGCACGTGCTTCCATTTTCTTGAAAGCGGGCGAATTGCTTGCAGGCAAGTACCGTCCGATTTTAAACGCCGCCACGATGTTAGGGCAAAGCAAGACAGCTCACCAGGCTGAAATTGACTCCGCCTGCGAACTGATAGATTTTTTTCGATTCAACGTAGCTTTTCAGAAGCAACTCTACTCGATTCAGCCCGAATCGGCTCCTGGGATGTGGAACCGGCTGCAGTACCGACCCCTAGAGGGCTTCGTCTTTGCGGTGACGCCATTTAACTTCACCTCTATTGGTGGCAATCTGCCAACAGCGCCAGCACTCATGGGAAACGTAGTTCTCTGGAAACCCGCTTCGACATCCGTTTATTCGGCTTACTTCACACTAAAACTTCTAGAAGAGGCCGGGCTCCCCCCAGGAGTCATCCAGTTCCTTCCTGGACGCGGCGCAGAGGTCGGTAACCCCGTTCTGGAATCCGACAAGCTTGCGGGCATCCACTTCACTGGAAGTACGGACGTTTTTCAGCACATGTGGCAAACGGTTGGTAGCAACATTCAGCGCTACAAAAGCTACCCGCGCATTGTCGGAGAAACAGGGGGCAAGGATTTCGTATTTGCACACGCTTCCGCTGATCGCAAGGCACTTGTCACGGCACTCGTGCGCGGGGCCTTTGAGTACCAGGGGCAAAAGTGTTCGGCCGCTTCACGCGCCTACATCCCCAAGTCCGTGTGGACCGCCATTAAGGAGGAACTCACCGCTGAAGTCGAATCCATCCGACTTGGAGACATTTCGGACTTCAGGAACTTCATGGGTGCGGTTATCGACGCGGCCTCTTTCGAAAAACTCCGGGGTTTCATTGAAGGCGCGAGGAAAGATCCAAATGCCGAAATAGTGGTCGGAGGGAATTGCGACGACAAGCAAGGATACTTTGTTTCGCCAACCATTATCGAGGCCAAGAAGCCCGACTACATAACTATGCAGGAAGAGTTGTTCGGCCCTGTCCTGACCGTCTACGTCTACGATGATAGCAAATTCGAGCAGACTCTTAGCCTTTGTGA
Source organism: Bdellovibrionales bacterium (assembly GCA_020435295.1). Lineage (GTDB taxonomy): Bacteria > Bdellovibrionota > FAC87 > UBA2466 > JACKAF01 > JACKAF01. The sequence goes on from JAGQZV010000116.1 coordinate 3,830, forward strand.
CAAAACCTCTCCGTATGGACTCACCGGGTGCATTTTTGCCCAAGATCGAGCGGCGGTCGATCGAGCGTCCTCGGTTCTGGAACACAGCGCGGGTAACTTTTATATTAACAACAAGCCAACGGGGGCCGTCGTCGGCCAGCAACCTTTCGGTGGCAGCCGTGCGTCCGGAACAAATGATAAGGCGGGAAGCCTTTTCAATTTGGTCCGCTGGGTCTCCATGCGCACAGTTTCCGAAACTTTTGCTCCCCCGACGGACTACCGCTACCCGTACATGGAGGCCGAATGAGATCTTCGTTTTTTTGGGGACTAACGCTGTTTCTTGTTGTGGGATGCGCCGATGCACTCAGTCCAGGAGAGTCCCGTCTTCGAGACGGACTGTACTCCATCCCTTCGGGCGCCTCGCGCACCCCTACTGCCCTACCAGGCATCTGGGGGCGGGACGAAAGGGGGGGCAACATTGATTTTGCCGTACGCTTAGCACTTTCGGCTCGCGAAATAGTGATCGGCAACCGCTGCACCTTTCAGGATGGTACGGTCCTATATGCCTTTGCAAGTGTTTCGGCACGTTTCGAAAACAACCGCATCGTGGCCACAGGAAGTGCCACTGGCCGTCGAGACGAGAACAACAAGACGTGTTTCGTTAGCCTTGCACTAGGCTCTTGGAGCTATTCCATCGATCCCACAGAACTGAAGATCAGCGGGCTGTCATCCTTTGGCGGCTCTCAATCCTCGGGAACGGGAAGTCAAGTCGGATCCCAAGTCAGTGCATCGGGTTGGCTTAAACTGGCGGACACTGAGATAAGTTCTGACTAAACACCGCATCATGCCTTTAGTTCTACGGATAATTGCTCTAACGAACGTATGGACTCTCTCGGTACTTGCAACTCCATCTGGCTTTTCCTGTAATGCCCCCGGAAACATCGCTTACGAGATAGAACTTGGGAAACAAGCACCCGTTTTAATCGTAAGTAATAACGGGGATAGCCGCCAAATCCAGTTGGCAACCGCTAACCGCGGCAGGGCCATCGCGGAGCCTGGGCGGCCACTTTTCTACAACGCCTGGGACAAAGAGAACAGCTACGCTCTTGGGCTCGACTTTTCAACAGAAGTGCGGGTTCAGTACACGTTTGACAAAAAAGAAAAAAAAACGATCGCAGCCCTGGATCTTATTTTAGGAAACAAGCGCATCGAGCCGCTGGAATGTCGATCGCGCGGGGTTTTTGTCTCCGTCCAGACGATAAGTACAGAACCTCCGCTCGAACGTCACGCGCGCTTTTTCAATGACTCTGCGACACGGCAGGGTTTCAACGGGGACCTTTCCGAAGTGGGACTACTTGGAGTGCAGGCAGCGCTTCTCAGAGTCTTGGAAGAAAAAGACTACTCATCCCCGCAGGGCCAAGAGCAATTCGCAAAGCTAACCGCGACCTCCCTCAAATCCATTAGCCCTGGGTCGGTAGAAAAACTATCCAAGGCCTTGAAGGGAGACGCGGCTAAATTGTTCAAAAACCTCCTCCAAGAGGCTCGCTACGCAGACTTCCCCGAGACGCTGCGCTATATTGCATGGGTACGCCAGGGAACCAGAGCACGTCCCGATCGCAACTTGAACTCTGTACGCGCTGGATTCCACGCGTTTTCGTCTTCGACTCTCTACAAAAAGCCCGCCGTGCATTCGTTGTTCTCCGAAAGAGTTGCGCCCTTTATCGGGAATCTTGACGAGAGCGAGCTGCGCTACACAGCACTTGGTCTTCAACCAGATAGTTCTGCCTTTCTGCACCAGCTGTGGGCCAAAGCAAAACTTCAAGCACACCCAAATGTCCTTAGAATAGTCACGGAAATTGAGCAACGGCTAGAAGCAAAAAAGTTTGATCCGCTCGAGATCAAACTCAGCCTGGACTCCTTTTTGAGATCCGATGCGTTTAAGGATAAGAGTCTCAGGTACTACTTTTCGTGGGCGCTGGCTCCCAGCATGCGCCAACTCTCGTCGAGGAACAAAGAGGATATACTCGTGTGGTACGGTCCTGATGCATTAGAGTTTGCAAGGACGCTTTTGTACTAGCGCTTCCCAACCTTTATTTTCCAGAGATGGTGCCTGTACGATCCATCGACCATAGACAGATTTGTAACCTGAGTGGCCTCATCATTTTTTTTCTTATCCTCTCCATCACGAAGAGTATCCAAGAGTTTCTCCCCGGTTGTGCTGGTGAGAATGACCACCGGTTCAGGTGGTACTTTCACTTCAGCGGGCGGTCGGGGACTTTGTGCTTTGAAAAAACTGACGCCGGCGTTGAGGTCGTACTGTGACAGGATTTCAGTTTCGCGCTTATAGTAGACATCGTCTCTCCCGGCGCGCCAACTCCGCACTTCATTTGAAGAGGCACCAGCGCGAAGCGCCGCACAAGCGGAAGCGGAGATTTTCTTGGACGAAATCGCAGACCTACTGGCGTACTCTGTCTGCGGACGTGATCCCAACGAGGCGAGTTCCAAGTCGTACCCAGCGGGTTGGCCACTTCCCTGACCAGCATCGACGCACAAGGGCCCGCAACAATTACTGTGCAAGGATTCGTGCAGCGCAACCTCGGCGCCGGCTTGCGGTCCGAGCACTGAAAACGAATGCGATTCGCACAGCGTAGAACAGCCGCTTGCCTTTGAATCGTTACACATGCTGACCGGGAGCTTCTTATTAGACGTCTGCATTTGGATCGCACCGCGCACGCCAAATTCATCAACGAAGGGACAGGCCTTCTCCGCGAGCGCCCGAATCGACTGGAGATCCGAGGAAAATCCCTCCCGGATCGTAAACGTAAATGGTTTCAGATGGATCCCACACCCGGCATACTGCTCCGAAAGGCTGCGAATCTGAGCGTTGGCTTTTTCCTCGTCAATGTGAGCGTCGAAAAAAAAGCACATGGGAAGCCAGTACGGCTGCACGGGCAGCCACCAGGGACTCGCAGGCGGTGTCGCAAGCGCCAGGGTACTGTACCCCACGAGGCTCACAAGAAGGATTGTCCGCACCGATACCATTACCCAGCCTTCCGCGGATGCGGCCCTGGTTGCGGTTTAGTTTCCGCGCGAGGCTCTTTCCGTTTGCGCCTTGAATAGAAGAACACCACCAACGCCCCTGTCGCTAAACCCAGCGCCAGGAAGCTAAAAAACCCAAACCCGCTTGCTGATGCCGCTCGCGTTCCCGGGCTATCAAACGCAGCCAAATGAGGCTCTTCGAAGGAAGCCGGCTCCCGTGCCAACCCCAGCGCTTCCGATCCGGTTTTGGCGAAACGGCGCGCCTCATCTGCAAGCGAACCTAAAGCAAGCGAGAGCCCCGTGCGTCGCCTATTCTCCTTTGGTCCAGCATTTCCAAGTCCCGTAACCCGCAAGGTCTGATTTCCAAACTGAACTTTGGACTCACCAAGGTCTCGAGCGGTTCGTTCTCCGCGCTCGTTAAACCCGATCCGGCTGGCGGACACATTGCCGTTCACTTGCGACGGGCTCGTTAGACCTTTGACCTGTGCAAGTTGCTCCGGCGTAAGCGTCCCATTTGCAAGCGCTGCCGCGAGGGCCTCATCGGCAAGAATGTTCTTTAATTTCTGTTGCCCGGGATCCCCCACTCCCCCCTGAAGCGGGTCTTCGGTAATTCCCTTGGCGATGAGCTCTTTCGCTAATAGCGGGCGGGTTTCGACGAGTTCGCCCAGCAACTCAGGTCGGGCTTTTAAAAGGTTTTCTACATCTTTTGCATCCCCTCTTGCAATCACCTCCGATCCGACGTCCGCTAGGCCGGTAGTAACGAGCGGGCGGGTTGGGGCGTTGGCCGACTGATTTACCCCGGGCGCTGCAAACGGTGTTGCCGATTTCTGATGGCCGTTGATAGGGGCGCTGTCGTCCAATTTCCCCTCTCTCACCTTGTAACCCACGCTGAGCATCTTGCCATGGTAGGAGCAATTGATCATAGCACCCTTTAGGTCGGAGACGCGGAGGACTTTCTCCGCTTTTTCAGCGTTGGGAAATTGCGCGGGAAGCCGTTCCTGGTTGTTACCAGTAAACACCATATCGTGTGGGGCATCCGAAAGATTTTCAAAAATTACGTATTCGCCTTCGATGGTATCGAGATGGTTGTAAGGTTTACCGCTTTCATCGACGCCAGAAACACAGCGACTCTCATCGGGAGTCACGGACACACAATACTTGCCGTTCTTCCCTACCTGGTAAAGGCGGGTAACAATAGGTGCGTCGGACTTCGCGTCGGCCACTTCACTGAGGGCTAGGACAATTCCTAGGATTATTAGAATCGGCTTCATGATCGACTCCTCTCTATCTCGGAAGACGAGGCAAGCTCATCTCCCTTTCCTCACTTGTTAAGGTTTTCAGAAACGCCACCAAATCCTGTTGCTCATCTTTGTTGAGATGGAGTGGTTGAACAAATCGTACGCTTGTTGGGCGCTTAACTGCGCCGCCTTGATTGTAGTGGCGCAACACGTCGTCAAGTGTGCGCAGGGATCCGTCATGCATATAAGGCGCACGCAGTGCAATATTTCGAAGCGTTGGAACCTTGAATGTAAACCGCAAGTCCTCATCCACCACCACACCCCCACGTCCGAGATCCTTGGATTTAAGGCCGATGTCGGCAAAACTCTCATTGCTGAATCGCCATCCAGAGTGACAGGTGATGCACCGGGCTTTGGTCGTAAAAAGAATGAAACCCCGCTTGGCCGCAGCCGAGATAGAGTCTGCATCCCCTTCCACCCATTTGTCGAAAGGAGCCAGGCCTGAAACAATCGTACGCTCAAACGTGGCGAGTGCTTTCCCAACGAGCTGGGCAGACAGCAACTCACGGGGAAAAGCAGAGGCGAACAAGGCACGATAACCCGGATTTTCTTTGAGGCGTGAAACCAGTTCAGGAAGAGACAGGTTCATTTCCCGGTGCGATTGGATAGGCCCCAGTGCTTGGGCTTCCAAATCCTCCGCTCGGCCGTCCCAGAAAAAATTCCAGCCCCAAGCCACATTTAATAGGGTGGGAACTTTTCGATCGAGTTCTTGGTGTGCATGCCCCACCCCTTTGCCCAGTCCATCGGTCCAGTTAAGACCGGGATTGTGACAGCTGGAGCAGGAAACCATTCTCGATCCAGAAAGCAACGGATCAAAAAAGAGCTTTTTCCCAAGTTCGTACTTCTCTTGTGTGTAAGGATTTTGAGCTGGAAACGGAATTCGTAGGGGGCGCTTAAAGTCAGATAGCAACTCAGGCTGGTGGCGTTCAACGCTCGCGTAGGACTCGATGAGGTAGGGGTATAAGCCTACGGCCAAGCCCGCGGCCGCCACAAATAAGGCGGATAAGCGTCGCTTAGATCTTGCCATCTACCCTCCCTAACCACTGAAAAGTGCAAACACGGTGCCGATCTGACCGCTGGGGAAAGCGGCTCAAACTGTGATCGGTTTTTACAGTAGGTGCGGCATGATTGCCTCAGACAGGCAGAATACGTAGGGATTTCAGGCCGCCCGGCTCGCGTACGCATCGACTACCAGTGTGCGGGTGGCGACAAGTGCCTAGGTTCTATCAGTCTACAAAAAGTACGTATCCTGTTGGTGGGATCTTCCCTCAGATAAATGAACAGGCGTATGCTTGAGTTGTTAGTACGTTGCCTACCAAAATGAACGTTTTCGCTTGATAAACCAAAGAACGCTTGGGGGATTGAGATGAAAAACTTCACTATATTAGCCATGGCAATCAGCCTTACGGCTTCCATACAGGTCACCGCGGAACGAGTCCACAACGACGCAAAAGGTGCAGTAGCGAACGCTCTACCGAGCCCGCTTCTGAGTACCCAAAACATCAACGCCAGTTTCTCGCAAACCGCCGTGGATCCGATTATCGATCGAAACGCCGTACCGAAGCGTGGGATCGCCGCCACATCGGGCGGTTCGAGCTTCGCCGATCGAATCAAGCAGATGAACACGGCACCTCCACAGGACGTGGCAGCGGCTCCGGTAACGGTGAATCCGCCGGATATTACCCCTCAGAACTCTGATGGGAACATGCCAGACAACAGGCAAACCAAAACCACTTCCGCTATCACCTCGCGGGCTGGAAACATCAGCCTGCAGGAAGCAAACGGAGATGATTGGGGCAGCAAGGTAAGCTTTCACAGCAGCGAGCAAGGCGATTACATCTGCGTCGATCGGGGTCTAGACGGGACACAGTGTACGGAGCCAGGAACGGCAACACAAAATTCCGCAGGAATGGATCAGAAGGTGTGGCAGGAATACATGGAATCGACCAACGCCGAAGGTATCACCATGGCGGAGTTTCACGGGTGCAAGGAGGCTGCGCAAACGGGTGTTTGCGAAGGCGGCCCTGGCGTGGGACAAGTGAAACTCATGACCACGGGCACGGTCCCGGTGAACATGTTCTCCGGCGCCAAGAGCTCCGATCCGATGGATCCAAAAAATCTTTACTACGGGTACCCAAATGGCGCGGTGACGCCTAACAACATCGCCGCCGTCTTTGTGGTAAACGGCCGCGCTCGGGCGGGTGGCAACGGAATGGGTAACGCCGATCAAGTTGCCGGAAGCTTGTAAAAGAAGTCCTGCAATAGACAGGAGCTTGCAGGAAGATTGGGCCCCGACTACAGCAGATTGTAGTCGGGGTACCGTCCAAAAGCCTTTAATCTTTGAGAAATTCGTGGGACTATCCCAATATGGATGGTGGGGGGATATTCCAGCGAATTGTTGCACGCCTGCAATTCACCGGCTTTGCCCGCAAATGTCCGATCTGCCAAAACCATTTGAGAAGATTTCTAGACTTCGGAATAAGACCGCGCAAAGATGCCATGTGCCCTTTTTGTGGCTCTCTTGAACGGCACAGGCTTGTGTGGCTGTATCTGCAACGAAAAACCAGTTACTTCACGGTACCACCTAAGAAATTCTTGCACATTGCCCCAGAGCCAGCGTTTGAAAAAAAGTTCAGAAATCTATTTGGCAAAGATGTCTACGTAACGGCTGATCTTCTTGGCAGCAACGTCGACGTACAAGTAGATGTTTGCGAATTGCAGTTTCCCGACAAGAGTTTTGACTTGATCCTTTGCAGCCACGTTCTTGAGCACGTTGCGAATGACAAAAAGGCCATGAAAGAACTTAGAAGAGTGCTTACGAATGATGGAATCGCCATCATTCTTGTCCCGATCTCAGGCAATACCTCATTAGAGGATGCATCCGTTACGGATCCCAAGGAAAGGGAAAGGGTTTTCGGCCAACGTGATCACGTACGCCGGTATGGGTCGGACTTCAAAAACAGGCTTGTGGAAGCCGGATTTACCGTCGAAAATCTTACGCGAAACGATTTAGCAACCGCCTTGGAAATCGATAAGATGGGGCTCAAACCCGGCGATAGTATCTTCATCTGCAGAAGGGACTAATGCCTCAACACAACAACACTCACAAAAGGTTATAGTCAGGGTACCGTTCCACAACGAACGCTTTCAAACGCTCCTTGATCTTTTCTTCGATCTGCCTGGCTCTTTCCTTGCTGACACCGAACTCCTCTCCCAACTCCTGCAA
>JAGQZV010000117.1 GCA_020435295.1 Bdellovibrionales bacterium
CGGAGTACTGATCTTCTCACGCACGGGAGTCCTTCGAAGCCTTGGTTGGCTCGCTTTCCTCGGCACACTCTCAATTTGGTGGGTGGGCTTGTTCCTACTACCCGCCGTGTTGGAACGTGTTTATGGACGCAAATCCAATACCCGCCCTAAACTCCGAGTGTTAGACACCGCAACAGCTTCGGTCCCCGAAGAAAAGGTGAAAACTCTTTCTCCTTAGTTTATCCTCTTAAGGATGCGTCGCTTCTTTGTCCTGAGCTCACTTCTATTTTTCGCCTCCTGTGATTTTTTCATGCCCTCGCGCCCTGCGCTGGAAACCCGTTTCCAGGCAATGCGGCTCGTAGAAGCTCCGGAGTTAGACGACGATCTCGATCTGAAAGAGTTTTCCGAGGCGCTGCGGGCACAATCCAAGCGAATGGGGGAATTTAATCCCTACCCCTACCCCCTCGTCTTTGGAAACCGGCAACTGTCCGTGCGCGAGTACCAAATGGGACTAGAGCACCTTGCAGAAATTCTCGCCGCAGACGGGCCTCGTGAACAGATGTGGCAACGAGTGCGAGACACTTTCGACTTTTACGAAGTCTACGGTCAACCGAATTGGGGGCAGGCCTTCATGACGTCGTATTTTGAGCCGGTCATACCCGGCTCCAAATCAAAAACCAAAGAACACAGCGCCGCGCTCTATAAAAAACCACCGGAACTTATCGAAGTCGCTCTGGAACTCTTCGATGATCGCTTCAAGGATATCCGTCGGATGCGCGGCAGGATCCTCAAGGAAAAATCACAGGCAGGCAATACGCAGCTGGGTCCATTTTACAGCCGCCAAGAAATCGACGAGGGGGCGCTCTCGGGACGCAATCTTGAGCTCGCCTGGGTGGATCCTATCGACGCCTTCTTCTTGCAGATCCAAGGATCCGGAACAGTGGTATTCGGGTCTGGGGAAGAACTGCGGATCGGGTATGCCGAACAAAATGGCGAGGTCTACCAAGCGATCGGCAAATTCATCGCAGACGTAATCCCGCTGGCGGAACTCACTGCCCTGAACTTGGAGGCGTACCTGCGCACCTTAGATAAGGAAGATCTTTACGACATCTTGCATGAGAATCCGAGTTACGTTTTTTTCAATAAGTTAAAAAATAAGCCCCTCACCTCGCTCGGGACTGAAGTCACCGCCGGACGTACCATTGCGACAGACGGTAAATTCTTCCCGAAGGGTGCGGTGGGGTTTTTGAAATTTAACAAACCGAAGTTCTTAGGGCCGGTGCTTAGCGCTCCTGCGGACTGGGAGCACACATCCCGCCTCGTGCTCGACCAGGACACCGGAGGCGCCATCCGAGGCGGCGGCCGGCTCGATCTCTTCTGGGGACGTGGTCCGGAGGCCAAGCAGAACGCCTCAGTCATCAAACAGACCGTGCACCTTTATTATATGGCACCGAAGGAAAATTTTCTGGATCCGACCCCCGCCCCCGAAGCCTTACCCGGCAAGGAAGCGGAGAAGGGGTTGCTGCGGACAAAGCGCTTGGGGTAGGGTCAATCTTTTTCACCATTGGGAAGGCGTATTGGACTCGGTCTGGCTCAGGGGGCTAAACCCATCACAACAAGAAGCGGCGGCTCACAACCAGGGGCCGCTACTCATCCTCGCGGGCGCGGGTTCGGGCAAAACTACGGTGCTCGTTGCGCGTGCGGGGCGGCTTCTCGCCGAAGGCATTTGCGCCCCTGAAAAGCTTTGCGTACTCACCTTCACGAACAAGGCTGCGCGCGAGCTCAAAGCACGCGTTTCTGCAAAACTCGGCGGACAAGGCGACCACATTTTTGCGGGCACCTTTCATTCGTTTGGGCTACAAATTCTGCGGGAATTCCACGACGAAGCGGGGCTCCCCAAGTTTTTCGGTATTCTCGACACGCGCGATACCAGCCAAATGCTCAAGGAACTTTTGCGCAATCTGCGCCAGGGCGACAAGACTGCTTATGATGCGGATCGCTTGCTCGCGATTCTCTCCCAGTGGCGAGAACAAGGTCGTACCCAAGCCGAGCGAGATGACGAATATGAGATTGCGGCGGAGTGGGTTCTCCCACGCTTCTTGCAGAAGATGCAAAGTCTTGGGGCCATAGATTTTGACGGACTCATCCTTAGGCCGCTTCAACTCATGGATCAATCAGCCGAGATTCGATCCCGCATTCAGCAGAAATTTGACCACGTCATGGTGGACGAGTTTCAGGACACCAACCTCATGCAGATGCGGCTCGTCCAACGTCTCGTGGAAACCCACCGCAACATCGCTGTCGTAGGAGATGACGATCAATCAATCTATGGGTGGCGAGGCGCTTGCGTAAAAAACATTCTGGATTTCCCAAAATTTTATCCTGGCTGCAAGGTAGTGCGTTTGGAAACCAACTACCGCTCTTTGCCACCCATCTTGGATTTGGCCAACGCCATTATTCGCAACAACAGCACGCGCTATGACAAGATGCTACGCCCCCACCACGAATCAGACGGCGAGCTACCTGAGCTCTTTGTGTTACGCGACGAGGCCGAGGAACTAGAGCATGTGGTGAGCGAGATCGGCAGGCTTGAAAGAGCGGGCATTGGGCGCAGCGAAATTGCTATGCTTTTTCGCTCCAACACGCAAGGCGCGCTGATTGAGGCGGAGCTCAGAAAAAACAGTATCCCGTACCGTATGCGGGGCGGAATGGGTTTTTTTGATCGCAAAGAAACCCGCGATGTCATGGCTTACTTGCGCTGTGCAATCCGCCCCCATGAAATCGCGTTCAGACGCATCCTGAATACCCCGTCGCGCGGCTTGGGTGACAAAGCCGTAGAAAAGCTCGCCGCTTTTTCCAAGGCCCGCAAGCAGTCCTTTGTGAAATCGGCGAGACAGTGGCAGGCAGCGGGCCTTGAGCCGCGCGCAGGCGGCGCCATTGAAAACTTGTTCCACACTCTTGATGGGCTCGTCAGCAGTTGCCTCGCCCCTGGATCCACTGCCACTCAACTCACTACGGCGCTGGAGCAAATGGGGTACCGCAAGTACTTAGAAAAACATTCTACCGATTCGCTTTCTGCTTCGAAGCGCTGGCGCTTTATTGAGACATTTGCCGATGTCATGGAAAAGTATCTCGCTAAGGCCGGGAAAACCAAAAAGGGCATGCTCGATTTTCTCGATGCCATGGAGCTGAGGGACAACGTTGAAGACGAGGACGAAGCGCACATCGAAAAAGTACATCTATTGACCCTTCACGCGTGCAAGGGTCTCGAGTTTGACGCTGTTATTTTGACCGGAATTGAAGAAGATATCTTACCTCACCGCACACTCGGTACTGACATCTCCGAAGAGAGACGTCTTTTTTACGTCGGCGTAACCCGCGCAAGAAAACGCCTCGTACTTACCCGCTCGGCGATGCGTAAACGTCACGGCAAGATTGTACAAACGGTGGGATCGCGCTTCTTAAATGAAATTCCGCGAGGGCTTATCGTCGAGAAAGTAGGGCTGAGGCCAGTAGAAACCGGCGTACGCAGGGCTCTCGTCGCCGATCTCTTTGCCAAACTGGACGCCCTTGACGCTGCAGCTAAGCCATAGGCGCTGCGGATTTTTGCAACGACTGGACTTTGAGCAAGAGTAAGAGCCCAGGGATGGCGATCACGGCGCCAAAGATGAAGAAATTCCCGTAACCCATTACTTCTATAAGATCCCCGGAAAAACCCGAAACGAAAGTTCTGCCGAACGAAGCGAGACTCGCAAAAAGCGCGTACTGGGTTGCCGTAAAACGCTTGTTTGTCAGAGAAGACATAAACGCCACAAGTGCCGAAGTCCCCATGCCACTTGAGAAATCTTCAAAAAAGACCACTCCCGAAAGCGCCGTGAGATTATTGCCAGTGTACGTTAAGACGACGAATGAAAGCGTGGATAGGGCTTGCAGCACCCCAAAAATGAGCATCGGCACGTAATAACCCAGTACATAGATAAGCGCGCCACCGACGAAAAGCCCGGCCATGGTAGAAAAAAAGCCAAGTCCCGAAGTAACTACGGCAATGTCTGCGTTGGAAAAACCCACATCCACATAAAAGGAGCCAAGCATCGCCCCCACCATCGAATCACCAATTTTGAAGAGCAGGATAAAAAGTAGAATGGGCACCGCTCCTTCCCGGCGAAAAAACTCCAGAAACGGATCAAGGACGGCTTCTTTGAGATTACTGGGCGACGGCCCGTCCACCTTGGGTTCCTCACAGAAAAGAGTCGTTAAGATCCCAACGAGCATGAGTCCGGCCATCACAAAAAACATCTGATGGAAACTTAGGTTCAGCGTATTTGCATCTACCATCCACAAGCCAAAGCCCGAAGCCACCAGCATGCCGACACGGTACCCATACACGCCCAGGGAGGCGCCCACCCCAAGCTCTGAATCTGGCAAGATTTCTCGTCGATAGGCATCAATCACCACATCCTGGCTTGCGCTAAAGAAGCAGAGTATCGTGGCTATCGTGACCACAAGAGGTAGTGAGACTTTCGGATCAAAAAGCCCCATACCGACTAGCGCGGCCGTGAGCCCCAACTGGGTTACAAGCAGCCACCCACGCCGACGGCCCAACTTAGAAAGGGTGAACCGGTCAAAAAAGAATGCCCAAAGAAAATTGAAGGAGTACGGCACCGTGACCCAGCTGATGTATCCTATGGTGCTGAGATCGATCCCTTCCCGCCGTAGCCAAATTTTCAACGATTTGTAGAGAAGCATGATCGGCAAACCGCTGGAGAATCCCAGCAGTAGAACGACCACCATCCGCTTGTTTTTCAACGCGCCAAGTAGAGAGAGGAAGGATTTGTGATTTGCCATGCGGAGATCTTATCACGTTCTTTGCTGACGCCACAGCCGAGTTACTTCTTCTCTCGGCATTCTAGGGGCGATTGCCCGAGGATTTTACGTACGGCTTCGCGGTGTTTGCCAAGCGTTGCCGTGGCATCCACGCGGGTCGCTTTGATTTCCTCGTAAAAATACGCATCGGTGTGTTTGGAATCAATCGCGTGTATCTCGATAAAACCGCAGAGGCGCCGGATGTGGCTTGTGCCCTTGATTTTCTGGTAGTACGCACGGATAGCGGTCGGCTTGCCCACAGTACCAGCCAGTAACTCGTAGCCCCAGTTTTCAACCCAATCGATAGTGATGAAAGACCAAACGTTCGCGCTGATGGAGAGCGTTTCGAAATCCAGATAGCCTTTCTTTTTTTCAAAACGCGACTGAAGCGTTGTTTTGCAAGTGTCCTTGCCGATGCGGTGATCGCGCACCAACGCGTACACCGAGCTGAGGGGCCTGCCGAGCCGGACGCGAAGAGCCGCCCAGTCAACGCCGCCTCCTCGTTGGCCTTTGGCTTCTGCTGCGCCAGCAGCGGGCAGCTTCAATTCGGGTGCGCCGGCAAGGCGCTCTTGGCTGGGCTTATCAAAGTCGTAGCAGAGCTCGTCCGCCACGCTGAACGTGGGAAGCCAAAACCAAAGGCTTAATAAAAATACGCAGCCCTTCATGAACACTCCCAAGGGGGGGGCATAAAATCTAACAAATACAGACAGTTAGAGCCCGGAGGGCGCGGACCCTCAGACTGAGGGTACCCGCCTCTCAATCTACTAGATCGGTCAAAAACCGCACAAGCTTTAGCGATCTCAACTACTTGTACGATCCGCCGTCGCGTAGTACGTTGCGGAAAATGAAACCTGTAGCGTCTGACGTCCAGTTCCCCAAGTTGGAAAAAGAGATCCTCGATTTTTGGGAAAAAAACCAAATCATCGAAAAGGGGCTAGAGCACCACAAGCCCAAAGACGGAGAAAAGATCCCAGACAATAAGAAATTCGTCTTTTACGACGGGCCTCCCTTCGCCACGGGATTGCCGCACTACGGGCACATTCTAGCTGGCACTTTGAAGGACATTGTCCCCCGCTATTGGGTGATGAAGGGCCGGTATGTAAAACGCCGCTGGGGCTGGGACTGCCACGGCGTGCCGGTCGAGTTTGAAGTGGAAAACGAGCTGGGACTTAAGGGACTGCACGACATTCAGAAGTTTGGCGTTGATACGTTCAACGAGGAGTGCCGCAAGATTGTGGTGCGCTACACGGCGGAGTGGGAAAAGACCATCAAACGGTGCGGGCGTTGGGCAGATTTTAAGAATGCCTACCGTACGATGGATCCACCGTTTATGGAATCGGTTTGGAGCGTTGTTAAAAAGCTCTTCGACAAGGGGCTCGTGTACGAAGGGTACCGCGTGATGCCGTATTCGTGGCGCATCTCGACCCCGCTTTCTAACTTTGAAGCGAACTTGAATTACAAGTCCGTCCAGGATCCGGCCATCACGGTGCGGATGAAAAGCAAAAAACACAAGCGCTCGCTTTTAGTTTGGACGACCACCCCGTGGACACTTCCGTCGAACTTGGCAGTCGCTGTTGGCAAAGACATTGAGTACTTAGAAATTGAAACCGCCACGGATAAAGAGCGTCTTGTCGTAGCGAAATCTCGAGTCGGAGCGTATTTCAAAAAAGAAGAAGAGTATACGGTTATCAGTACGTTCACCGGTGACAAACTGGTTGGGGAAACGTACGAACCACTTTTCCCCTACTATAAGAGCCATAAAGACGCGTTTAGAGTTGTTTTGGGCCATCATGTGACGACGGAAGATGGTACAGGACTGGTGCACATGGCTCCCGCCTTTGGTGAAGATGACATGCTCATCTGTCAGGAAGCGGGAATTGAACCGGTAAATCCCGTAGATGAGTCCGGGAACTTTAACGCGGAAGTCCCCGACTATCAGGGGCAAAACGTCAAAGAGGCCGACAAGATCATCATCAAGGATTTAAAAAATAAGGGACTCCTTTTTCACCACGGCACCGTTGTGCACAATTACCCTTTTTGCTGGCGCAGTGATACGCCGCTAATCTACCGTGCGATTTCAACTTGGTTTGTAAAACTCGACGACGACCTTAAAAGACAGCTCGTTAAAAATAATACTGATTGCACCCATTGGGTGCCAGAGCACATCCAGGAAGGGCGCTTCGGAAACTGGCTAGTAAACGCGCGCGACTGGAACATCAGCCGCAATCGTTTTTGGGGGACACCCATCCCCATCTGGGAAACAGAGGACAAAAAAGAACGCCTCTGCGTGGGATCCGTTGCGGAGCTTGAGAAACTGAGCGGCCGCAAGGTGACGGATTTGCACAAGCATCTTATCGATGACATCGTCATCAAATCACCCAAGTCTGGCAAGCCGATGAAGCGCATCCCGGAAGTGCTGGATTGCTGGTTTGAGAGCGGATCGATGCCATACGGGCAAGCGCATTACCTCTTCGACGAAAAGAGTGACCCCAAGAAACTTGGGCAACAATTTACAGCGGACTTTATCGCCGAAGGACTCGATCAGACGCGTGGCTGGTTCTACACGCTCTCGGTACTCGGTAACTTGCTCATCGGTCAGCCGCCTTTTAAGAATGTCATCGTGAACGGGCTCGTACTGGCTGAAGATGGCAAAAAGATGAGCAAACGGCTCAAGAATTATCCAGAGCCGACAGTCGTACTCGACAAGTACGGGGCGGACGCGCTTCGGGCTTACCTGACGACGTCTCCCGCTTCACGAGCGGAAGAGCTTCGCTTTTCCGAAAAAGGCATTCAGGAGATTATCCGATCGGTGCTACTCCCGTACTGGAACGCGTATAGCTTTTTTGTGACCTACGCTCTCGCCGATGGCTGGGATCCTGAGCAATTTAGCGACAGCAAGCTCGACAAACTAGAAAACGATTTGGATAGGTGGGTTGTCTCGCGCTTTCAATCCCTTGTCAGCGACGTTGAAACTAAGATGGAGAATTACCACCTCTACGAGGTGATTCCCCATGTCCTAGGTTTTATCGATGAGCTGACAAACTGGTACATTCGCCTCAATAGAAGGCGCTTTTGGAAAGAAGATAAAGGCAACGACAAAGAGGCCGCCTACCAGACGCTGTATTACGTCCTTAGTAACTTCACAAAAATGCTCGCACCTATTTTGCCTTTTGTGACCGAAGAGATTTATCAAAACTTGAAACTGGATGCAGAACCCCAAAGTGTACATTTGTGCGCCTACCCCGAGGTAAAACTGGATACGTTTTGCGCAAACGACCAACTCTACTTCCCTCCTATTTGGATCTACCCCGATCTGGAAAATCAGATGGATCTCGTACGCAAGGCGGTCGAAATGGGCAGAAACTTGCGTAGCATAAACAAAATTAAAACGCGTCAGCCCTTGCGATCCATCACTGTGGTCACAAAGGATCCTGATCTCGAGAAGACAATCAAGAGTTTTGGGGAGTTGATTAAGTCTGAACTCAACGTACACGAAGTGATTTACGCTTCCGATGAGTCTAAGTACGTCACGCTTTCGGCAAAACCTAACGCGAAAGTGCTGGGTCCCAAACTTGGACCTCTCATGAAGCAAGCGTCCGGCGAAATTCGGCAAATGAAGTCTGCCGACGTGCTCGAATTGGAGGCTACCGGACACTTCAAGCTCCCGTGTGGCGCGCTCTTGGCCTTGGACGACATCCTTATCGAACGCACCCCCCAAGGCGCCAAGGTCGCGCAGTCGGCTGGCGGCATTACGGTGCTGCTCGACACTCAGTTGGATGATGCGCTTATTCAAGAGGGCCAGGCCCGCGAGCTTGTAAACCGCATCCAGAAGCTACGCAAAGACAGTGGCTTTGAGGTCACCGATCGGATTCGGGTGCAATACCACTGCCCCGCCAAGCTCGAAGAAGCTGTCAAACGCCACCGGGACTACATCATGAGCGAGGTCCTGGCGACTGAGATGGTGCCACAACCCAACGCCACCAGTTGGACTTCGGAGCAGGAAATCGATTCGCACCCGCTAAAGCTGCACCTAGAAAAGCAGTAGGACTGCCCTAGGACTTTCCGCAAATTTTATTAACTGGGGCCCGTCAACACTTCTTATGCATTGCGGCACTTCTAGGTTGAAATTTCCTTTGTTGGGGTGGTAAGCGAGATCTCAGGGCTAAATCAAACGTAGAAGAGCCTAGCATGGGTGGGTGACATGAAAAGAATACCTCTATTTTGCCTAGTTGTAGTTTCCATCGCTTTTGCGGCACCGCCGCTGGATCCCAAAGTCGGGCCGCGGGCCTCCATCAAAGAAGCGATTCAGTTTCACGCAAGACTTAGACCGCTAAATTGGGGAAGGTTCGGCGAAGCCGGTGATTTCCCCCCAAATGACTACCCCATCGAAGAGGGCGAGCCAGAGAACCAACAAGAGACTCCGGAGGACTTTCCGGGTGGCGTTCCACCGCGGGATGGGCACTGTGTGGGGGTGGTAGAGTTTAGACGGATGGCGCACTTGGCGCAGGTGCGGGGACTTCCCGTACCCTTCAAAGCGCCAGAAAAACGCGTGGCGTACATTGTTAAGTCGCACACAGCTGTGAACCTCAAAATTGAACGCGCGATTCTAAAATGGCAAAAGGAGAGCGAGCGCTGGTTGGGGCAACGTTTACTCGATCCCAATCTCGGTCCTGACGAGAGGGCTCTGTATGCAAAATGGATCAAAGACACCGCAACCCGCGAGGGCGCTATCGCGTTCAATGCCGTAGGGTCTTCTAAGCAGCTAATTGACTACGGCACGCCCTTTGGAGCGCTCGGCGCGCGCCTGTACACAACGGGCTTGGGGGGCGCTCAGGGCCACGCGGTGGAGTTGTTTGTGGCGGGAGCGAAGGCGCAGATCGTAGATCCCAATATAGGCGACATCGCCGTAGAGCCGCTTTTTGGCCCTACCGGAATCTATTGGAAAGAACCCAAAGGAAAAGTACACCATTACGGGCTCGCTTTTGGGGCACCCTGGAAGTGGATTCCGATGTCGGCGGTATTGGAAAGATGAGAGCTTAACTAATACTGGTATTAAGCATCCAGCTTCACTAGCAATGCCTGCAGCTGAGTCACCTGGGTTTGGTAGGAGGCGATCTGCTTTGTCACCTGGTTGAGCTGCTGGGTTTCTTTGGTTACAGGTTTATCAGCTTTTTTTAGAGTGTTTATCATTTTGGTAAGATTTGTTTTGGTAGTGTTTGCCTTTTTTAGGTTGGCTTGAAGTTGCTTGATTTTGGCTTTCGTGGACTTGATTTCCTGTGCATACAGTTTCGTCTGACACCCACGGCTTTGGAAACCACAGACGGGGCTCTTCATCGATTTTGCTTTGGATAGAAACCAATTTCTATTTCCACTTACATCGAGGCGTGTGAAATAGGTGGTTCGTCTGAAGTCTGTGCGCGACATGAGCGCAAGAAGCTTCCCCGATTGAAAAAGCGGCCCACCGGAATCTCCGGGACACGCGACCGCTCCACCAGCTCCCAGCACCATAGATTTGTTGCGGTAGTATTGGTAAATGTTAACGGCACCCGTTCTTTGTTTACGGTAGCCGGAACCGTTTGGACTGTTGCAACCAAAACCAGTAATAGTGCCCGTTCCCCACTTTAGCGCTTTTCCAACTGCTCGCGGTTTTACTTCTAAGTCTTCGCCTGCAAAACCGATGGCAACATCGTGGTCCCAGCCATTAAACCCTGGGTGAGCGAAGAATTTTAATTTCAGTTTTCGGTTCCCAACGGTAATCGTTCGTGTGCCGGTATTAGGTCGGCTCGGGTGAAAGCAGTGCGCAGCAGTGATAACACTGCGGGGCCCGACGATGGTCGCCGTGCACCCGTACAAAACAACGCTTGGATCGTGGCTTGAGGATCCGTTGATAATTCCGCTAATGCGCGACGCATTTGTGTTTCGTTGCCCTGGTTCTTCTTGTCCGCAACCGGCGAGAACGAGGACAAACAAAAGAGCTAATACTCGCGGTTGGGTCATTCTCGATCTCCTTCGGAAGGGATTTGTCCAAATGAAGGAGCGAGCGTAGGTGTGAATACGGACTACTTGAGGCGCACCACTTAGCATTGCAACGGCGCTGCCAAAATCCCCACGCACACTCTCACCCGCGACGTGGAAACTGAGTGCGCAGGGTCACGGGTAGCGGCTTGCAATTTCGGGTAGTTGGGCTCTCTTGAGAACGAAGTCAAAAAATCGCCCATTAGGTAGACAGCAAATACTCAATAGATAATCGAGCTTAGGAAATCATGCGCGCAGCGGTGTTTGGACCCTAGGCAGCCTGTTCACTCGGGATAGCGCTGAAAGAACGTGGAGAGACTCTCCCAGTCGTGCACAAAGTACGCGATGTCGTATTGCCTGTAGAAGCGAACCAAGAGGCGCCAAAACGGCGTCTGTAACTCAGGACTTGGCACCTCCCGCAGGTAGTATCTCTGTAACTCGTAAGAGAGGTGTTGTGCGGCGTTCATTCCCATTGCGCCCATTCCGAGTCCTTCTGCTAGG
>JAGQZV010000118.1 GCA_020435295.1 Bdellovibrionales bacterium
ATCTGTGAAGCTAGGTGATGTGGAGTCGTTTCCGGGGCGCCCGACTCCTCCGCAAAAATAAACAAGAAAAGAGTTTTATCGTTGCGCATAGTAAAGCGTGCAATTTGTTTCCCCACTTCTGTGAACATCACATACACTAGATCCTCGCGAGGGGAATAGCCGGTAGCTTCGAAGGCTGCAACTTTGTACCCGAGGTAATGTTCATAGCTGGATGAATTTTCAAAACACAGCTCTCGAACGCGCGAATGCAATCCGTCCGCGCCTATCACGAGATCAAATTGCTCGCTGCTGCCGTTCTCAAATTGAACATCCACCTGCCCGTGCCCTTCGCTCAAGGCCCGGATGCTGGTGTTGAAGCGGGTTTCGACTTTTCCTTCCAATGCGTGGTAGAGGGCGGCTGCAAGTTCGCTTCGCGCTAAGCTCAAATAGCGACCACCTGTTGCGGAATCAAATACCTTGGCAGAAAAGCCACCAACTCGGGCGCCATCTGCGCCTACAAATCGCACCTCGTCAACTTTGTACCCAGCTTTCTGTAGGGTGGGAAGAATGCCCATTCGTTCTGCGATGTCAAAGCCGGCACCCCAGAAGTCGATGATGTAGCCTCCGGTTCGAAGTGCTGGAGCTTTTTCGATAAGGACCGGCGTATGCCCGCTTTTTATCAACCAGTAGGCAAGTGAAGGCCCTGCAACGCCTGTTCCAGATATTAGAATTTTCATATAAAAAGTTTATCAACTAGAGGCTTTGCGCGCGAATGTTTCAAAGAGACCACTGCAAAGGCGCCGTGAAAGCGCCGCACAAGTGCCGCACAATCCTTGAGTTTTGCGGAATAGTTATAGACAGGCATGACGCTGCGCAGATAACGTTCTAATAAAGCGACATCACGCCACGGCAAATTAAATGGTGAGGGGACACCGATCGATGCAAACCGAACTTAACAACCTACTTCGCCTCAGCGTTGTTTTTGCAGTTCTCGCGGGTTGTGCCTCCATGGGTAAAATGGACCGCAGCGAACTCAATCACCCCGCCATGGAATTAAGCAACCCGACTTTGCCCGCCCAACCGCGGCATCTAACAAACCTTGGAACACTGAAACAATCCGGATCTGGAGGAGCGTGCTCGGTATGCGCGCATTAAGCGTTTGGGTTTGCGCGATTTTAATATCCCGCTCGGTTTTGGCATGGACTAGTCAGGCGTTCACTTCGATGGAAGTAGACGTGAAGCGTGGGGCGCTGGATATATTTGATCTCAACCGTAGCTACGGAGTCAGCACACTTTCTGAAATAGTGGGGTATCGAACAGAGGGTATCGCTTCTCACTTCAACGCGGAGGTGGCGCTCACGTTTAGCCAGCCTGATTACTCGTCCGTTCTTATTCGGGATAAAAATCAGAATGAAAAACTTCTTTCAGAGATGGTCTCAGCCCGAAACGAGCTTAGTGCAGCCGTGGGAGCGGAGTACCAGCGGGGCGCTGATAGCGCGTCGCTAAAATGGTCGGGAAGCCTAACGCAAAGTCCGTTTGCGTTTCAGAGTTTTCTGGCGAGTTATCGCAGAAGCTTTTTTAATCGGTCCACTGTGGTTGGAGTATCCGGAGTGTACCTACTCCAGCACGCTCCTGAGTCCTATTATTTGGATTCTGACTTTAATACGCGCAATAGACCCACTCGGATCAACGGTGTGGAAGCGCAAGTAACTGGGGAACAATCGCTGTCGACGAGATGGAAAGTCGCGGCGGAGCTGGCCGCTAGCCAACGCCTGGAGGAGCGTCCACCCAACTTGCGGGTAGTTTTGAGACAAGCCTACGCGGTATCGAACCGGGTTTTTGTGAGCATGCAATTCGACTATGCGAGTGAGTTGCGGTCCGTACCGCTCAAGGACGAACGTGGGTATTTCAGAAACCTGGGGGGACAAGTCGGACTCACCGTCGAACCCTGGTACGATTTTCTAGTCACTGCCGCTTACGGGCTGCTCGTAGAGGACGAGGAAGATCCTCGATCAGGGCGTTGGGTGCAAGTCGCGGGAGATCAGTACGCGCTGGGACTGCGCTACCGCTTGGCGCGATTGGAATTTCGTATCGAGGCCGCCTACGTGCGCACGAACACCAAAGTGGATGCTGTGCGAGCATCGGGAGGAGTACGGTGGACGTTGTGAAATTGTTGGCGCTCGCAGTACTTCTTCTCTTCGTAGCAGCTTGCGGGGAGCACCTACCCGTGGAGAGACGTTCGGGGCGAGAAGTGACCCACACGGAGCAGGGCACTTTCCTCGTGGAAACGCTCCCGACGGTGGGGAGTCAGCCACTCGATCTGCGCGAGTTGCGCGATAAGCCTGTTGTCTTAGTTTTTGCCGAAGAGACTTGTTTGACCTGCCTCAAAGAAGCCAAGGGATTTCTCTCGCACTTGAACGCGCAACTCAACGGCGAAGCCCCCAGGTCTGTGCATCTGGTTCATGTGCTCGTCGGAATAGACGATCCTTGGTTTGCAGAAGAGTGGAAGCGCAGTACAGGAATTGTTTGGCCGGTAGCGTACGAGTCGGGCGTGGAATTGAAAAATCAACTGTGTGGCAAGGGGCCGCTTCCCTGCACACTTGTGCAACTGCCCGGAAAAGGATTGGGGGATCCGCATATTGGTTTTGTGACGCCGGAAGAGCTTATGAAAACGACGGGAAAATGGGAGTGATAAGGATGAAAATACTCTTTGTATGTATGCTACTTTTAGCGGCCGCTGCCAGCGCAGTTACGCCTTCGCTGGCGGGGCTCCGGGACTTCGAAGGGCGACCGGTAGCCACGACGGAGGGGCGCGTGCTAGCAGTATTTTGGGCCACGTGGTGCGATACCTGCCGGGAAAAGTTAACCGGATTGTTACCTGAAATGGATGCGCGACCCGGGCTCTCGGTCGTGACGATTAATACGGACAGCGATACGGAGCGTGCCCGTACTTTTACTGAAAGAAATGGCGTGCGAGTGCCAGTCTACCGCGATCCGGATGGCACCTTAACTGCAGCTCTCAAAATAGAAAATGTTCCCCACTGGGCGGTGTATCGGGGGCCTCTGCTTGTCGACAGTGCAGAGGGGTTTGATGTCGCCCGAATTGAACGTGCGCTGACAAGCCAGTAGTGCGTAATTCGGCGGGTATTAGCTCGGCTGTGTCCCTTTCAAAGCGCCGCACTCGGAACTGAGTGAAATTGCCCAGGGCGACACGATGTGTCATAAATTAAGTTCTCTCGAAGATTTTGAATCATGCGGAGGTATCGTGAAGAACGCGGGCTTGTTGCTATCTCTTTTTGGTTGTTTGCTGGGTGTCTCATCGGCTTTGGCGGCGCTGGATCGCCAAGCGCTCCCTGCGTTGGATACGCCTAAGGAACTGCGCAAGTCCATCGAAGAGGCCGATCGTGCTGCTGCAGAGGAGCGAGCGCGCCGGGCGGCTTTTGCGGGGCTGGTTGTGAACTTCACCATAGCACGCGCGCGACAGCGTTTGGACGTCCGGATAGAGCGCGAAACGGATGCGAAAAAAAAAGCGGCACTTGAGGGCGTCCGAGATCAGGTCGCCAAAGGGGTCGCGGCACTGGGTGGCTTTGAGTCCTTCTTGGCCGTAGATAGCTACGTCCATAGCGGGTTTGCCGCGACAATGGCTGAGGGGGAGGGAAAGACCCAACTGCAGCTAATTGTCGGGAGTAATTTTTTGTTCCAGTACGCGAATGACCCTGAATACTATGATGCAAACGTACTAGGTACTTTCGCGATCATCGGGCGCTACAATCAAATAAAAAAGCTCCCGCTTTCCGAGCAAGTCCACGCCGTTTTCGAGTTCCAATCAAAGTTTTACGAACTGACTTACGACAAAACCGGGCCCCAAATGTCTCGCGTAGAGCGAATTCGCAAGGCGGTGAATGCGGGACCCGCTAGCAAGGAGTTTGCAGCACTTGTGGCGCGCGAGAGCATGGGTAGAGTGGCTTTGGATGAGATTCTTGCCCACGAAGCCATCAGAGAAAAAATTGCCAAACTCGAAGCGGGTGAGTTTTCGGGAAGCATTGTTCTGTTAGCCAAAGACCGAGAAAAGCCCATTGCAGCGGCTATCGAGCGCTTTCGGGCTATTTTGAAAAAGGTAGAAGAGGGCGAAGCGCCGGAGAAGGTGGTAGGCTCGCTATTTAGCGAGATGGCGATTCTCATGACTCACGCGAACCAAACGGAGCAAACCTTGGAAATGATTCATGGGCGTTCGCAGCAGCTTGGGGACGGCGATGGGTTCGGCGCCGAAGACACGGCCGCTCTCAAAAGCATGTTCGAGCAAATCGACGAAATAGACAAGCTGCTTTTGAACGAGAGCTTTAGCAAAATTTACCAATCGCAACTGTTTGGTGGGGAAGTAAGCGAGAAGGGCGAGCCCTGTGTTGACGAATTCAGGCAGTGGCTGAAAGACCAAGCGCCCGGGAATTAGGGGGCCTTCTCTGGACCACCGCGCGGTAGCACTAGATTTAGAACAACACCTAGCAGGCCCGCTAGCCCGACGCCGCAACCGAATCGGCCTCGGCCTAACCGTCCTGGACGAGGTTAGATCGTTCTATTGCGGAGTGCCGGCCGTCTTAACGGCCGGTGCTCCCACTCTTCGATTGGAAACGTCCTACGAAAGACTGATCAGTCGAACCAAATAGATAGCAAGCGCTAGCGGAATCGCGATCGCGAGCGAGGAAAGAACAATAAAAGCGAGTAGCAGTCCCAACAGCCATATCACGGAGAGCCGCTGAGTCTTTTGACCGTCCTTAAGAGCTGCCTCGTAAAGATTATAGTTTTTTTCGTTGGCGCGCCAGAAGACATCGAACGCGTCGCCCGCTATAGGCACGGCCCCGACGATGTTTTCAATCAGTACATTGGCGACCATGCGCACTAGCACTGCGGGGCGCAACCCAGCCTGAGCCGCCTCCAAGACAATATAGGCGGAAAGAACTGAAGTGATCGCATCTCCAAATCCTGGGATGAGGCCGAGGATCGCATCCCATCCCACGCGGATAGGACCCAGCTGGAATCTTGAGTCCAGAAAATGCGCAAGTTCCTTCATACGGCGGCTGCGCAATGAATCGTTTGAGTAAGAGTCTTGCATCGAACGGGCTGCCTTTCTTACCAGCTGGTCGGCGTGAAATCCTTGAGGAACTTACCCCAAGTCCCTTCGCCGGTCAGCAGGTGAGAGAAAATCGGATCGCAGACTCTGGCGGCTCCATCGACGATATCGAGCGGAGGCTGGAAGTCGTGCTCAAGCTGCTTTCGTTCCGAGTGTTGGGCCGGATCCTCATCGGTGACCCAGCCGGTATCCACCGCATTCATGCAGATACCATCCTTGGCGTAGTCGGGGGCGGAAGTGAGAGTCATCATATTCAATGCTGCTTTCGCCATGTTGGTGTGCGGGTGCCTATCCGTTTTTGTATAGCGCGTGAATTTCCCCTCCATGGCCGAGACATTCACCACATGTTTGTAACGGTAGGGGTGTCGTAGCATCACGCGCTTGAGCTTGCTGCACAGGATGAACGGTGCGATGGCGTTTACAAGCTGAACTTCAATTAGCTCTGGCGTCGGTACATCGGCGAGCTTCATCCGCCAACTGTTCATTGTACGTAAGTCAACCTGCTGCAAGTCGGCGTCACGTTTGCCTTCTGGGAAGAAGGCCTTGTCCGGTTCCGAGTCTTCTTTCAAAACGGGGATTTGAGTCAGTAGACCCGCCGCTTGTAGCCCGATGGCGGCCCCTTGAGTAGCCAGATCGGCCACCCAATCGGATTCTATCCCGGTATGAAGCCGGGGCGTTCTAAAACCTTCGTACGCGGCCAGTGGGGTACGTAAGTGCGTCGGTAGAGTCGACAAGGGGACGGATTCTTGCTCGAGCAGGTGGCGGTAAAACCCGGGTGGGCGACGCACCGTTTGGGCGGCGTTATTTATAAGAAAGTCCAATCTTGGAAGGTGCTGAATGAGATGTTCGCAAAAGGCGTCGACACTGGGCGAGTGGCGCAAATCCAGGCCGTGTAGTTCCAGCCGCTTGTTCCAGTCGGCATAATCCTTTTCCCGGGAAAATCTTTGTACCGCGTCTCTGGGAAATCTGGTGGTTACAATGACGTGGCTGCCGGCGCGCAATAACATTAAAGCGCACTGGTAGCCAATCTTGATCCGGCCACCCGTCAGTAGCGTTACGGTTCCGTCTAACGAAGCGGTTTGGGAACGCTTTTGGAAATTAAAATCTCCGCACGTGGCGCACATCGAGTCATAAAAGAAATGGAGCGTGTCGAATTCTTTCTTGCACACATAACAGTTTCTGGGCCGATTCAGACG
Source organism: Bdellovibrionales bacterium (assembly GCA_020435295.1). Classification (GTDB taxonomy): domain Bacteria; phylum Bdellovibrionota; class FAC87; order UBA2466; family JACKAF01; genus JACKAF01. The sequence goes on from JAGQZV010000118.1 coordinate 6,304, forward strand.
GGGACGTTCGGTACGGACCGGGGGGAGCGCGGTAGGGTTTTGGAAGACTTCTTGGCGTCGTGCTGTCCGAATGGCTGTATCGGCGACTGCCCTGCGATCGGCAGCATCGTTTGTTTTCTTTTTTTGTCGGCGGTAGACTTTCGATAGCTTCATGATTTCCAGCTTGTCCGGTCTGGAAACCCTGCCCGCGGCCATGATGAGGGCGTGTCGCAGCGCAGGCGGGATGCCGGCAAGTCTTACGCGGTCCTCGAGTATGCTCTCCAGAATCTGTATGCATTGCTGTACTGCCTGCGTATCAAGGCCGTCAGATTTATCAGAATGCGGGTCCACTAGTGTTCGCCCCAAATCTAAAAGTATCTATTTCTTGGGTTGCAAAGTAAACGTCTGACTCAGCCGTGCTGTTTAAGTCGGTTGTAACGCTCCAGCGCCTTGTTCGTACGGTCTTCGGCGTCCTTGAGAGCCTTCTCGACAGCCTTTTGCCCTGCCAGGACTTCCTCAACTGCCGACTCGATGTACTCTCGGGCCTGGGGGAAGACTCCCATAAGCGCTCCCTGCGTCGCAGGAATCTCAGCACTGCTGCGAAGTTGCTCGATGGCAGTCCACGCACCTGGGTACTTTTTGTAAAAGCCTTTGGCTTTTAATGAGTCAATGACGTCCTGGCGGATGGGAAAATAGCCGGTGTTGCGATGCCAGGATTCTTGCACAGATGGGGACGCCATAAACCGAACAAACGAGTAGGCAAGTTGTTCTTCTTCCTTTTGCTTCCTTTTCAGAATCCACAGCGAATTTCCGCCCACTACGGTGCCGCCCGGTACAGCAGGATCAAACGTGAAGAGGGGTGCGGTCATGACTCTGAACGAGGCTTTGTTAGTGATTTCGAACACATCACTGGTTGAGGTGATCATCATCGCTGAGCGATCGGCCAAAAAATTGTGGTTGGCCGGTTGCCAGCCACGCCCGACATTCGCGAACTCTCCTTTATCGACGAGAGTCTTCCATAGAGAAACAAAGCGTTGCCCTGGGGGCTCACTGTAGAGCGCTTTTTCGGCTCTGGCCGTCCGGCCGTTGGCGGGAAAGAGCAGCTCCCCCCCTTGCCGCGCTACAAACTCTTCAAAGAACCAAGCATGCAGGGGCCACGTGATGCACGTTTTTTGTTTCTTTGCGTCGGTCAGTTTGGGGCATGCCATTTGCAGTTCGGCAAAAGTCTTGGGAGGAGACTTCAGCCCCGCTTTCTCAAAGGCATCGACGTTGTAGTAGATAATCGGGTTGGACGTCGCGAAGGGCAAAGAATAGAGTTTTCCGGCTACTTCGTAGTAGCGCCGAATTTGCGGCAAAAGTTGCTCGGCAGCAAAAGAGGGATCCTTACTTGTAAACTCATGCAGCGGGACCACCGCATTGGAGTCAATCATCACCTGGGTACCAATGTCGTAAATCTGAGCGACGTGTGGTCCACGATTTCCGATTAGAGCGGTGCGAAGCTTGTTAACACCCTCCGGATAACTTCCTACATACTGCGCGACCACCTCCGCTTTGCCTTTATTCTCTGCCCGTGCGTTGAAGTCGGCTACGAGTTGATCGATTACTTTTGCTTTTGGCCCTGACATGGAATGCCAGAACTGAATCGTCGTAGCAGCCTGCAAAGGACCGCTAAGAATTAATGAGGCGAGAATCAACAATTTCATATTAACCTTTCAGACCACTCATTGTGATGCCTTGAACAAACTGCTTCTGGGTCGCGAGAAATAGTGCGATTGATGGGGCTATCAAAAGAGTTGTTGCCGCCATGATCATACCCCAGCTGTTGGCTTCGTTCTCCGCTCGAAACATACCTATGCCGATCTGGGCGGTTTGCATCTCGGTCGACTGGGTGACTACGAGCGGCCACAAGTATTGGTTCCAGGCGCTTACAAAGGCGTAGACCGCGAAAGCGACAACCGCTGGCATGGAGAGCGGTACCATAATTTGAAACAAGAATCGGAGCCGAGACGCCCCGTCCACCCGGGCGGCTTCTTCAAGTTCCTTCGGGATGGACTTGAAGAACTGGTATAGCAGGAAAACGCCGAAACCCGAGGCGCCGAAGGGAACTACTAGCCCGGCGTAGGTGTCTAGCCACCCCAATTTTGCAAGTGTGAGGTAGTTGGGAATGATGATGACTTCTCCGGGAACCATCATCGTGGCGAGAATGATGACAAGAAAAAACTTTTTCCCTGGAAACTCGGTTCGGGCAAGAGCATAGGCCGCCAAGATAGCGGTGAACACCTGAAGCAGGGTAATCGACGTCGCTTGGATAAGAGAATTTACCAGAAAACGCCCCACGGGGGCCGCCTTAAGTGCTGCGTCGTAGTTGTTGAGTTTTAGGGACTTGGGAAAAACGGTCGGGGGGAACGCAAAAACCTCTACTCCCTGTTTGAACGAGAGGCTCACCATATAGAGGATTGGGAAAAATTGGATCAGTGCCGGAACAAGGAGCAACAAGGTGATCCACAGTCGTCGATCCCTAAGAATCCTATGCATAGTGCACCCGTTTCTGCCCGATACGGAATTGTACGAAAGTCGCAGCGAGAATAATGGCAAATAAAATTACCGCTTGGGCGGAGGCGAAACCAGAGCGGAAGTTTTCAAAGGCATCTCGGTATAGGCTGTAGACGAGAACATTTGTGGCCCCAGCAGGGCCACCACGGGTCAGAATATGAATTTGCCCAAAACTTTCAAAAGAGTGGATGACCGAAACGACCCCGACGAAAAATACAGTAGGGGAAAGCATCGGGAGCGTCACGCGCCAGAACCTCTGCCACGCATTGGCGCCATCAATACGTGCGGCTTCATTGAGCTCGGGGGGGACCGAGGCGAGCCCCGCCAAAAAGAAAATGACATTAAAGCCGAGCTCTTTCCACACAGTCGCAATGGCCACCGCGACAAGCGACCACGTGGGATCGGCAAGCCAATTGGGGCCAACCACACCGGCGGTTGAAAGTACGTAGTTCAGAAAGCCGGCCGTGGGGTTGTAAAGGAAGATCCAAAGCATCGCGGCCATCGCGCTGGAAACCGCCACCGGCATCAGAAAGAGCGTTCTGAAAAAGCCGTTGATGTAGGGTTTGGCATTGAGCGCAAGGGCGACCGCTAGGCTGACCACGATGGAGGGAATAACGGTGTACAGCGTAAAGAGGAGCGACACTTTCAAGCTTTTCCAATACTCCGCGGATTCGGCAAGCTCCAGGTAGTTTTCCCATCCGACAAAGATAGTACGGTGGGTAAAAGGATCCACATTTTGGGTGCTGAGATATATTGAGTAGAGCGCCGGGTAGACTACGAAAATCGCGAGCAAGAGCACTGTTGGGCTCAATAGGAGCCACGGGAGCCAGTCGATGCGTCTCATAGAGGGGCCCCCAAAGACCGGCCGGATTGGTCGAAATAAAAGAGATCCGCAGGCGCTACTCCAAGCGGGACTTCACTGTCGGGAGAAGGCGCATCCAGCGTGTCAATTTCGGTTACGAGTTCTTGATCCCCAAGTTCGACGTGCACCAGGGCGCGCAACCCGAGTGGCTCGACCAGGCGTACACGGCCGTTTCCGATGGGGACAAGTCCGTCGGATTTTCCAATCGCGGTTTTTTCCGCTCGAAAGCCGACTGTTTTTAGTGAGCCGTTCCACTTGGTAGGAAGGCTCGCTGCCGGGAACCTTTGTGCGGGAACAAAATTCATCGGTGGGGTTCCGATAAAGGAGGCCACAAACTGCGTTTGGGGGTTGCGGTACACGTCCAGCGGAGCCCCTACTTGTTCAATGTGTCCTGCGTGCAATACGACGATTCGATCCGCTAGCGTCATGGCTTCTACTTGATCATGCGTGACATAAATGACAGTAGCTCCAACTCGGCGGTGTAGAAGGGCGATTTCCGATCGCATCTGGATGCGCAGTTGTGCATCCAAATTGGAAAGGGGTTCGTCAAATAGGAATACTTTTGGGTTACGGATCATGGCCCTGCCCATGGCGACGCGCTGCTTTTGCCCGCCCGAAAGCTGGCCTGGCTTTTTTGGTAGGAGTTCAACAATGCGTAACACGCGCGCAGTTTCTTCCACGCGTTTCTTTATTTCTGCTTTAGGAACGCGCGATAGCTTGAGGGAAAATCCAATGTTGTCCGCGACCGTCATGTGCGGGTACAAGGCGTAGTTTTGGAAAACCATCGCAACGCCTCGCTCTTTCGGACTAACGTCGTTTACGATGCGGTCCCCAATTCGGATGGTTCCCGAAGTTACCGTTTCAAGACCCGCCACCATTCTCAGCAGTGTGCTTTTGCCACAGCCAGAAGGGCCGACAAACACGACAAACTCTCCCGGATGGATCTCCAGATCCACGCCCTTAATTACCGACAGCGTTCCGAAGTCCTTGCGGACATTTTGAAGTTCAATCCCTGCCATGACTGAGGTCCCCCTCTCAGACCATCCAGATCCCATAGCATGGATGGCGCGCTGGGCCAAGCCGGGTGAAATTTAGTGGGGCGGCCGCCGATTGTGCCTATTCCTCGCGCCGTTCAGACAATGGAGAGAAAAAATCCACCCAGGTGACCCGGGGTCCTGGGGTGGCGGTGGGCGAGCGGTGCTGGGTGTTTCCATCTGCGATAAAAAGCCAGCCGCGCTCGGCTTGTTCGTCCTTTACCCGCGTGCTCATCTGTGAAGCGAATTCCAGAGTGGCGAAGAGGGGGCGGGTGCGGTGGCGGTGCCAACCAAGAGAACTTAGTTCTGCATCGCCCTTTAAGCGGAAGTAAAATGTGTTCCCGTAGATCTGCAACGCAGGCATTGCCTGACTAATCAAACTCAAGACGAAATTCTCGATGGTCACCCCGATCGCGAACAACTCTGGATCGTTTTGTTTGAGGATGTGTGAGGAGAGGGCGCTTTTTGCGCCCTCGACTGTTTTGTTTCTGAGGTAATTTCCTAAGCTGCCCACCCAGTCCCGCACGTCGAGCATCACGTAGCGCGGGCCATCAGGTGCAAAGGCTTCTTGGATTTGGGGAACAAAAATCTCGGTTGCAGGTGCCGCAA
>JAGQZV010000011.1 GCA_020435295.1 Bdellovibrionales bacterium
CGCGTCGCGCACAACGGGGTCGTCTCTACGTACGCGGGCGGTGGGACCCAAACAAGTGACGGCGTGACCCCGCTTTCTGCACAGCTTGGCTATTTGCAGGATGTTAGCGTAGACTCTGCGGGAACCGTCTATCTTGCTGAAACGAGTACAAACCGAATCCGTAAGGTTCAAAATAACCAAATCACTGCGGTAGTAGGCTCCGGAACTGCGGGGAATCCCGAGCGAGGGATTGACGCTCTAACCGCCAATGTTTTCCATCCGGTGTCGGTGGTGTCAGGCAATCCCTCTCAACTCTATTTTGTGTTCCAAGCTATGGAACTGGTATCGCCGGTCCCGAATGGAAGGCGCGTCTTTGGTGTCGGGATCAACAACGAGCTGGAAATAGTTTTTGGCGAAAACGGGTTGACCTGGGGAGCAAATCTAGATACCCGCTTTACCCAATTGCGAGAAGCTTCTGGCATCGCGTTTCACCCAAGCGGAGACATCTATTATACGGACGCCCAAAATCATGTCGTGATGCGTATCCACAAAGGCAGTCGGGGGCAGGATGTCGTCAGTCGCTTCGCTGGGATTGGTTTAAGTGGCTGCACGGACGTTCTAGGCAGCGACCCTGGCGCACTCATACTGAACGAGCCGACCGGGATCGCCATCACCGAAAATGGGGATATCTTTGTTAGTGATACCGGTAACCACCGTATTCTCAAATTCCACGAAGGGCCTTTTAACTATGACATTGGTAGAGCGACCGGCCGCACCTGCGGCGCAGCTCCGTTTGCGCCCATGTACAACGGCTACAATTTTCCGGAATATGATGACTACGGTAACGAAATCCCCCAAGCGCCCGCCGTGTGCGGGATTTATACGCCCTACCCAACAGCCATGGCGGCCGATCCGTCCGGAAATGTGTACGCCGTACTAGCCGCAACGTCCGAGATAGTTAGAATTGCTCCTTCAGGTACAGCCCGTTATTTCGTAGGAGGCTGCGACACCATCGCGACGCTTCCGACGCGTGAGAAATTACTCGGCATTACGTCTGACGGTGAAGGCAACATTTACGTCTCCGATGGCGAAGCGTCCAAGATCCACCGTATCGGGAGTGACAACGTGGGCGTAACCATCGCCGGGACAGGAGCACGGGGAAGTACCGGAGATGGCGGTCCGGCTTTAAGCGCACAATTTGAGTACCCCGCGGCGCTTGCCTACGACAACGATCGGCTATACGTGGCCGATGGGGGATCCATTGTGCGGGTGCACGTTCTGGATGGCGTCGGCAACCCGGATTTCGCCGAACTTCCCCCCGGCTACAACGTTTCTCCAGGAAGCACTCGCATTCGTGTCATTGAAACCAAGGAAGACGAGACACGGCGAGTCACGCTGCTGGTAGGTGGGCGATTGAACAACACTTGTGGCACCGGTACGGTCCAAGGCTCGAGCGACTCCAGCGAGTTGTTCGATCAACTGAGTGCCAGTTTGTCCAACTACTGCCGCGCACGAATCCGCGCGCTCGCAGGTAAGACGGGTTGTGACGCGCAGACCAATCAGTCAGCGCTCGTTTTCGCTCAAAGCTTTTCTTCCGTCTACGAAACCGAGAACCCCGGTTCAGTTGCCCGTAACGCACCGTCCTCAAACATCATCAAAGTGGATCGCGAGTGCTTTTAAGTATGGCGTCACTTTGTGTGTGGTTTTGTGAATAAATCTCTCACAAAGTAACGCCATACCTGCCGATAAGATCCTGAAACACTTTACTTTTAGTGAATACGCCGAGCTCATTTTGGACGCGCCTCGCCCCCAGAGATATTTCTCTGCGACGCGGGCTTGTGCTCGTGACCGTGGTAACGGCTATTTTCACCGGACTGTATCTCTCGCAATGGGGCGAACGAATCGAGCGCCGCTCCGCCCATCCCGTCGCTTTTCAAATCCGGCACTTTCTCGGAATGGATCCAAAAATTGATCCGAGACTTAAAGTGTACGCGTTCGACGACTCCACTCTGAAATACGTCGATGATGAGGATCTCACGCTAAAACAATGGGCCGATACATTAGAAAGTTTCGTAAAGGCTAACCCAAAAGCAGTGCTCATCCCAAAGTTATTCGGTACTCCCCGTGGGAGATCGTACGCAAGAACTTTTGTGAAGCGACTCGAGCGCCTGAAGTTTCCTATCATTACGGCGGCAGTTCTAACACGAGACGCATCCCGGGCGTCCTACCCCCTCGACCGAGATTTCTACAGTCTCGAAGCTCTGTCCGCAGCAGGAAAAAAAATCGAATCGCTCGACTCCCTCAAGCTACCGCCCGCAGATACTTTGAACGCAATCGGCCCACACCCGTCCATTCAAAAAGCGTTCTCGCATGTCGGCCACATCAACTATTACGATGACTTTTTCTTCAGCACGTTTACACGAGTCACAGAAAAAACGGCACTTCCTGCAGCTCCCTTTCTTCTTGCGGAGTCTCTCTACTTCGACGATGGGAACCTGTATGCCGATGGAAGAGCTGTCCCGGCCGACCACCATGGCCGAGTCCTCATCAACATGGGAGCCCCATCCAAGTACTACGAACGCATCTACGCCCTAAAGAGTGTACTCAAGCGCGCGGAGCATGGAGAGCAGGTAACGACACTCCCAGAGAATGCTGTTGTGCTCTTGTTATTCATGTTTTCGCCCAATGTGGACATGACGCAGTCCCCGTTCGGTCCTGTCCCGGAGGGTCTCGTCTTAAACGCGTTGGTAAATAGCGTTCTGACCAATCAATGGATCCGCTTTTTGCCAATGGGGGCCTTGTGGGTGGCGATTTTTTGTCTCATCGGTGGAGCGCTCGGACTCTATTTTCAAGCAAGCCAATTTTGGATCATTCTAGGGGGAATGGCAGTTTCCATATTTGCGGCAGGGTGGGCCGCCTTCTCGTACGCCTCAATGCATACCCCGTGGTTTTTCTCCGGCCTAGGCCTTCTCACAACTGGAGCCACCGTATTTCTGGAAAAGTACCGGCTTATCGACATGAAAACGCGGCGAGTGCGTGCTGCTTTGGATGGATTGGTTCCAAAACGCCAGCTACTAGAAATCATCAAGCAACCGCTTGCCGAACTCACCAAACCATCCGAACACGTAACAACGATCATGTTCATCGATGTCATTGGCTTCTATCTGACTGCCGAAACCCAAGCTCCCGCTACCGTTTTCCTATCACTAAAAGAATTGTTATCACGCCTCACCAACACAATTCATGAATTCAATGGAATTGTGGACAAGACAACCGGTGACGGAATGCTCTGTTTCTTTGGTTATGACTACGTGACCGGAAAAGTGGATCCGGATCACGCGAACAAGGCCCTTGCCTGTGCCATAGAAATTCAACGCACCAGCCTCAAACTGAACTTGGAGGCCCACGAAAAACACAAAGCTCTGTTTCCCCTCCGTATTGGCCTAAACACCGGGAACGTTTTTATTGGCGATCTAGGAAACGCCGAGCGCATGGACTTCACAATTATCGGCCACGCAATTAACTTCGCAAAGCGGCTCGAGAGTGCTTGTGAGGACTACTGCGTCATGCTAGGTGCCTCCACCTATGATCTCGTCACAACAAATGCTGATGACGTACGCATTAAAAAGAAGATGCTGCAGATAAAACATTACCAGGAGCTTGTCGAAGGCTACGAAGTCGATCCACTCGCCAATCTGCAGATTGAACGCCAAGCGGCCCTCGCTGCTTATTGGAATTTTGCGCATAAGGTGCAGCATAGCCCACGGTGGGAAGTCCCCGAAAGTACCCACATTGACGCTCACACCAAAACGCATGGGAGCGGCCGGGTAGTAAACTTCTCTCAGGGAGGAATGGCCATAGAACTCGATCAGTACCTGGCCCGCGGGGTGATCCTGGAGTTCAGCATTGAATCCAACTCCACCGAATTGGCCGATGAACTAAAGAAGATCGGACTTTCGACTCTCGTGGGCGAAATCCGTTGGGGCCGACCAAAAAGCCAAGGGTGCTACCTACATGGGGTGGCTCTCCAGAATCTGACCGAGACCCAGTCGCAGGAGATCCAGCGCCTTCTCCGTTCTGTCGTGACCTCGAGAGCCCTTAAGAAGACGGGCTAGGGACTTAGCTGCCCCACCCATTCCCGAATTTTCTCAACCGCAATGTTATCGATCACCTTGCTACCAATTGGTGGCATGCGATTGAAATCCAAGGACTCCATTCGGTAAATAGCGGCGCTGTGGTCAGGGCTGCCTCCTCGCAGTCTGAAGCTTTGATCCACTCCCGGAATCTGAAAAAACAACGTCGGCTGATTCACTGCTGTTAGGAACGCCGGGGCGGTAGACTCGGACGTTGAGGTTACATCGTGCCTTAACCACAGGTTTGTCCAGCTCGCACTTCCTTGCGGATTATGACAGTGGCCGCAATTTCCGTGGAAGTAGCCCATGGACACGCGTCCTTCACCCGTTACGGAGTGGATTCTGGGCGCCGGATCCAGTTCCGTCTCCTCGCGATCGATTAGTCCTTCTCTAGCTAGCACCAGAAGGTCGAGCCCAACGGAGTGGGAAGGGATACTGAGCGGATCCCGATCGGTTGAAAGCTGTAGGGCATCAAAACCCAATACCGGATCCCCTCCTCGACGGTGGCAGGCCCTGCAATCCGCTCCACCAGGTATATCGTGAAACACTCCGGGGGAAATTGGGAAATGATTTGCCAGACCACTCGAAGGTGCCAGCACGGCATCGCTCTCGTCGGCATTCCAAACATAACTTCCAAATTCCCATTCGCTTGTCGATACTTTTTCTATCAACCGAGTTTCCACGCGGCGCAGACCACCTTCGCCATAAAATGCGAACTCTTTCCACAGTTTGGTTCCAACAGGAAATGCCCAGTGGTTGATGTCGGCCTCAAGTCCCTGTGTCTTAATGGTCTGGCCAGGCGGTACGTAAATCCATCTCTTTTTTTCGGCACCATCCGTCCACAATGGGTATTGAGGCGCATAAAAGCGATTCGCCGGATGCACTTGTTTGGATTCAAAATTCAAATAGAGTCCCGTTTCGGACAAATGAAGGCTTTGCCCCCATGCCCCAAGCGCCGCCATGGAAAGGTAGAGAGAAAGAAGTTGCCGCATCGAGAGCCTCCGTCGCGGACCATTGGGGACCGCTTGCTCAGTGTCGGGTTTTTTCCCCCTTGTTTGCAGCGCAAAAGCTGCAAGTCGTTCTTGTACTCGGCGCAAGGAGCCTTGTGGCACCGTTACACCAAATTGGGACCATGTTTAGCCCTGTGGGAAGCTCAATGACACTGGCACCCCGATTGCATTGTTGATCGTATGGAGGGGCACGATGAAACGCCTATCGGCAATTACTTTATTGTTCCTTGCAATGCTGGCCCACGGAAGCGAGGAAAACATCCGCCTCAGTTTGGTGGAAACCGAGCTTGAAACGGAGGGTCTCTCTTCTGGGCTGCAAAAGATTATCCAAATCAACCAAGATGGTGTTGCGTACGGAATTCTGCGAGGTACGCATGGAGAAAGCCACAAGGTGTACTTGCGTGTGTTTTTGAGAAAAGAAATGAACGATCTCGAACAAAAAATCTCAGAAGTGGACGCCGCCCCGTTAATCCACCGAAACGCCGAGTGTCTGGCTCTTCCCACCAAGAGTTTCAATTACCGCGCCGCCAATGGATCGATTGCCCTCTATGAAGCCACCTTTCCGTGTGGCGCGTATGACCGAAACCAGGCGCCAGCAACAAAGGCTCTGCTCGCTCTGTTAGATGCACTGCACTTAAAGTTTCAAGAAGAACTGGAGACGTAGACTCTCCTTTTTTTCCATTAGCGGACGAAGGCGTGGGCACGGTGCCCGCGCTTTCGTTTTTTTTCTTTTGAGTTGACGGTTTAGGCGAGGCGCCAGCTCTTCAAAGCTGGCGCCCACTCCATTTTGCTTTCACCGTGGGACATACAGATAAGGTCCGACGGATTGCAACCAAGTCGCCCGCAAACCCCCGACCGCGGGCCCTTGTTGCTGAAAGCGTTCCCCCCTGTTTTGGAACTCTTACGACGGCGCTCGTCCACTGTATCTGGAATGATCGCCAAAACTGTTCACTTAACTCCAAAACCTGTGTCCAAGAAAAACGTAGCGCGCCTGGCCACCGATGTCACAGCCCGCCATCGCATAGTGTTAACAAATGCTACCAGTTCCGTTAACGAACCTGACCTTGGCCATCGACGATCCAGCGGGCGCTGGTTAGCTCACGCAGGCCGACCGGCCCTCGCACATGGAGCTTTTGAGTACTAATTCCTAACTCGCCGCCGAGCCCAAACGCAAAGCCATCCGTGAACCGCGTAGACGCGTTCCAGTACGCAGCGGCGCAGTCGACCTCTTGTTGGAACTTGTGGCCAGCCTCGGCAGAAGCCGTGACGATCGATTCCGAGTGCCCCGAACCGTGTGCCTCGATATGCGCCAACGCCGCCTCAAGATCAGACACGACACGACAGTTGAGCTGATAATCCAAGTATTCGGTGTCCCAATTCTCTGGCGTGGCGGCAACTACGCCCGACTTGCCTTCTAAGATCTTCAGAGCTATTGGGCAACAAAACCAACGAACGTTCTTCAAACTCAAACGCTCGTACAATTTCGGGAGCACCTGCTCGGCTATAGCTTCATGTACCAGTAGTGTTTCCACGGCATTGCAGACGCCAGGTCGTTGTGTCTTGGCGTTCTCCACGATATTGAGGCTCATTTCCGGATCAGCGTCCGCGTGCAAATAGACGTGGCACAGTCCGCGGTCATTTTTGATGATGGGCATACGAGCGTTTTCGACAACGTAGTTGATAAGGCCCTCTCCGCCACGTGGAACCACGACGTCGATGTACTGCTTCTGCTTTAGCAGAAACTCCACCAAGGTCCTGTCCGGATCGGTGATTCCCCAGAAGAGTTTGCTGGACATCTCATTTTGCGAAAGCGCTTCCTCCAATAGAGCATAGATCGCGGCAGTGGAATGCCGCGATTCCTTGCCGCCCCGAAGAAGGATAATATTCCCCGACTTGAAGGCCAGCGAAAAAGCCTCTAGCGCCACATTCGGTCGAGATTCGAAAATAAGGAGAATAACCCCAAGCGGACTGCGAACCTGCCGTAGCCTTAGTCCGTTCTCCAATACCCTCGAGGTCACCTCCTCACCCACAGGATCTTTTTGCGCCGCCACCTGTTGCAAACTGTCGGCCGCCTGCTTTAGTCGCTCTTCATTAAGCAAGAGCCTATCTTTAAATGCGTGGGTGGCGTCCGGTGCCAGTGCGGCCATATCCTTTGCATTGGCTTCCAAAATTTTAGGCGAACGCTTTAAGAGCAACTCTGCGGCCGTAAGCAGAACAGCATTCTTTTCTTCTTTAGGTGCGGTACGAAGCGCCCGTGCTTCTTTCTTGCAGGCGGCAAGTTGAGTCAGTATCTCATTCTCCGTCATCCTTTTGCTCCTACCGAAGTTCCGAGGCACTCCCCGTCCACCAACCGCAACAGGACATTCGGAAGATCGCCACGTACTAATGAGGCACGAATACCCGCAGCATTGGCTTCCTTCGCTGCTTTGAGTTTTGAGTACATGCCGCCCGTACCAAACTTTGAGCCTTCCGCTGGAGCGAGTTGCTCCAACAAGGCGTCACTAACCGAATCTAGGTGCGGCACAATAGCACTTTTTGGATCGTGCTTTGGATTCTTGTCATAAAGACCATCCACATCAGTAAGCAAGACGAGGCGATCCGCCTTCAACATCACGGCAACTTTTGCGCTGAGCGAGTCGTTGTCGCCAAACTTAATCTCTTCGGTAGCCACCGCGTCGTTTTCATTGAGAATGGGTACCACTCCCCAATGCAATAAAGTTTGGAGCGTCCGCTCGAGATTCTGACCCCGAACAGGATCCGCCATGTCCCCATAGCTAAGCAGGATCTGCGCTCCTTTCAGGCCCACGGCGTTTAAACTCAAGTTGTAAAGATCCATAAGCCCGGGCTGCCCAATAGCGCTGAGCGCCTGCTTCTCCGCCAAAGTACGGGTGGCGGACTCAAACCCGGTACGCTCGATTGCCATCGCAATCGCTCCAGAAGTCACCCACACGACCTCCACGTTCTTCTTGGCCAACGCCGCCACTTGCTGCATCCAGGCTCTCAGTAGCAACGGTCCCCCGTTACATACAAGTTGGCTGCCGACCTTAACCACCCACCTTTTTCTTGAAGATTCCGACATCAGAGGCTCCTGCCCACTTATAGAATAGACCGTCAATCGGCACAAGGGCTCCGAGGCCCAGCGACTAGTGAGAACGCCAAAAGGCTGGCATTAGTAGAACCAGAATGGCAAAGACCTCCAACCTGCCAATTACCATCAAGAGCGAGAGGATGAGCCTCCCCGGACCGGATATCCAACCAAAGTTCTCCAAGGGCCCGACCCCAGCTAGCCCGGGGCCCACGTTATTGAGGCTCGCAATCGCAGCCGCCATCGCAGTGGTCCCGGAAACCCCACTGGCTTGTTCGGTAACCATCAACAAAACCGAGCCCACCCCAAATAGGAAAAGAATACCCAACACATAGGCTAGGATGGAGATTCGTTGGTGGTACTCCACGTTGTGGGTCCCAATACGAACCGATCGCAGAACACTGGGACGAAACGCACGTTCCAGCTCAACCTTCATTATCTTTAAAGCGCCGATAACACGGATTACTTTGATACCGCCTGCAGTAGATCCGCCACACCCACCAATGAACATTAGCGTAATCAGCACGGCTTTGGGGATGAGTCCCCACTCGTCAAAATTTGCCGTCGCCGAACCCGTAGTCGTTTGGATCGAAACCGCCTGAAATACGGCGTCCCGTACAACGCTTAGGATACCCTTGTTGTTAAGGGCGCCTGTCGTTTCGTGATACTCAGTCCCATAGATGAAGACTCCGATAATAAGAGACGCGCCGACAATGATAGCAAGATAAACCCGCAGTTCAGTGTCCTTAATCGCGGAACGAAACTTGCCTAAGACAACCTTCTTGTACAATCCAAAGTTGATCCCGGCCAGAACCATGAAGAGAATAATCACCCACTGCACGGGCGCACTGTGACGTCCGGAACTGGCATTGTAGATATTGTACCCTCCCGTACCCAAAGTCCCGAAGGACTCCGTGATGCAGGAAAACCAGCCAACCGACGGATCGACTAGTTTCATGAGCAGGATCTGCGAAACGGTAAGGGCGACGTAGATTAGCAACAAAATGCGCGTCGTTTCCTTAATGTTTGAGGTCGCCGTGTCGGAAGCAATGCCAGTCGACTCAAAATGAAAGAGTTTCTTACCGCCTCCCCCTAACGAGGGGAGTACGGCTACGAAAATAACAACGATGCCCAAGCCACCTTGCCAGTGGGTGAACGCGCGCCAGAACAGAAGACCCCGGGGAATAGATTCGACGTTAGAGAGGACCGTAGCTCCCGTAGTCGTCAAGCCACTCATCGCTTCAAAATAACAATTAATGAATGACAAGAATGCCCTGTCCTGAAAAGGCACAAACACGTGCGTCTGAGCCCAAAAATAAAATGGGAAAGCAGCAAGCATGGCGCCAACGAGCCACGACATACTAACGAGAAACAATGCCTCACGTTTGCCAAAGTGCCCATCAGTACTTCCTATAAACCACAGTCCCCCGCCCACAAATCCTCCAATAGCCATGGTCACGAGAAACGCTCGTACAATTTCCATGTCTTGTCGCCAAGTGGATATGCGAAAAAAGTACTCAAAAATGGCCCAGCCAAATGCGAGCACCATGGAGGCACTCATCAGCAGAAGCAACAGCCCTAATAGCCGCAACACATACCTGTAGTTGATGGTCTTCACTGTTGTATAAAGAGCCTTCTCAGCTCAGGTTCGACATCGGTGGGACCGATCACTACGAGGATGTCGTTCCGAATGATGTTGTTATTTGCGCCGGGCACATGGACCTCACCTCCACGCTGAATGGCGGCGACAAAGGAGCCCTTTGGTAGGAAAATATCTTTCAACAACTTGTCGACTGCCTCGCCCTCCCTCACGGGTCCCACTTCATACACATCCGCGACGTTTGGTGCGAGATTTGCGAGCCGACGTACACTTGAATCATCAACCAACTTTAACAGCTCTTTCGCGGCTACAATGCGAGGGCTAAGCGGCCAATCCACGCCGAGATTTTCTAATAACGGAAGGTACGTCGGCATGTGTATTACCGCCGCGGTCAACCTGGCTCCCAACTGTTTTGCCTGCAAAGCCCCCAAGATATTGTGCTCGTCGTCGTCAGAAACAGCGATAAAAGCGGTGGCTTCGTCCAGGTGTTCTTCTTTGAACTCGATCGGATCGGTAGGATCGGAATCGAGCACCGTCAGGTGGGGAAACCGCTCCGAAAAATCGATGGCGCGCGCACGGTTCTTTTCAAATACCCGGATGGCAAAATCCCTGCGCTTCAAATCTTCCGACAGCCACTCGGTCATTGAGGTAGCTCCCATAATAGCCACGCTGTTGTTTGAACTTTTTCTAGGGCTAAATAAATGCCGCACCAAAGTAAAATGCTTGCTTTCCCCAATCAGCGTAACCACGTCGTCCGCCAGCAAAGTGGTTTCCCCACCAGGGGTAAAATAATGCCCATCACGATTGACTACGGCGAGGCGCACCTCACTAGGCAATTTCAACTCACTCAATTTCGTACCAATGGCTTTCGAGACTGTATCTACTGTGTAGCGGTGCATTTCGATCTTATTTTGAGCAAAACGCTCAATCGCCATGACGCCCGGATCTTCGAGCTTTCCTGTAATCGCTTGAGAAGTAAGCTGTTCGGGACAGATAAGGTGATCAATCGAAAACTCTTTGCCGTAATCCATTAGAGTACTATCGATATAGGTTCGGTGATGAATGCGTGCCACGACACGGCCCGCGCCCATGCGCTTGCCAAGGGCTGCGGAAAGGAGGTTAAACTCGTCGTGATTGGTCGCCGCGATAAGTAAATCCGCCGAAGCAACCGACGCCTCTTTCAACGTTTCCGGATGGCATGAAGATCCCCGAATGGAGCGAACATCCAGACTCTCTTCCACTAGGGCCAGCCTTGCAGCTGCTACGTCGATAACCGAAACCGCATGGCCTTCACAGGAAAGCACCTCGGCGGCATGTTTCCCAACCTCGCCAGCCCCGCAAATGATGATTTTTTTCATGCCGTTTGGTCTCTCGCTGGTGAAACTCTAGATGATATAAGTCCCGGGACAGAAAGCCAACTCTTCGGCACAAAATGCAGCGCGTCAGGATTGCGCCGAGCCCTCAAAAAGAATGGGGACAAAAGCGGCCAAGTTCTTTGGCAATAAAGGAACCCCAAGTTTCTGACAACGGGCGCACACAGTTTTCTCGTCAGATCGGCTGGTTACTAGAACCGAGTTCGCCGCGATGGCATGTTCGGCAATTAGCTGCAGGCCATTTTTCGCCTCGCCCACCAACTCGTAGTCGATTAGATACACGTCGCTGGGTGAAGCGTTCTCAGATCTTTCGAACCAACGGCTAGCGTCTTCACCCGTGGAAAAATGACAGATCTGCACAGCGCGTTCACGCAGCTTTAAAGAGCGAAAACGCCCTTCCCAAACGTGGTGGATCGACGGATCGTCATCCAAAACGACCACTGTACTTCTCGGCTTGAGTACAAGCTGCGAAAAAAACCAATTCGGAATAGCGACACGGGGGAGGTCGATCTGCACTGTTGTTCCCTTGCTTTCCTGAGATTGAATGCGAATGTCTCCACCCCACGCTTCGACCGAGCGTTTGGCGTGGTACAAACCCAGTCCGGCGCCACTGGATTTGCCAAACGTCTCTCCGCGAGTCATCAGGCGCGGCAAATTCTCCGCAGAGATCCCTTTTCCATTATCGGTCACAGAAATCGTTACCACATCCTTGTCTGCAAAGGTCTCTACGACAACCTTTCCCTTTTCCCCCAAGGCTTCCACGCTGTTGTCGATGATGTTCGATAAGACTCGCTTAAATTCCGTGGGGTTAACTTTGGCAAAAAGTCCAAAGGAGCGCGGCCCGACGACAGAGTCGATTTGAATCTCCAATTTACCGCGGTACTGAACCCGCTTCTCGGAAAGAAGTGGTTCCACCAAAGTAGATATCAGCTCTGCCTTCACTTCCGTCTCAGTTGCCCCAGTATCTGCGGGGTGGCTGCGGTGCTTATCCAAGAGCCCGTTGGCGATGTCACGAATCCGTCCCAGAGCACCGCGCATTAAGACGCGCTTCTCTTCCGGTAACTGCGTCAGCCCCGTCGCCAGCATATCGAGTGCCGCTAATGGCGAACGAATATCGTGTGCCACCTGCGCAGCCATGTCGCCAATCGAAGCCTGCGTTTGCAAAGTCAAAGCTTTGTCTTTTTCCAAGTCTCGTTCGTGCATATAGCTCTGAAGCTTGCGATATAAGGCGACGGTCTCTTCCGCCACCCAAGGTTGCTCGCCCCCATCCCAATTCTCAGGATCACGAGCGAGTCGTTTGATAGGCTCGACGATTGATTTTTCCAGTTCCTTACGGATTCTGTAGGTAGTAAACAGTCCAAATAGAATCAACGGCACACAAAACCAAAAGACCACGGAAAAGCCGGTAGCGAGTCCCAATTCCGGAGTTCGGCTTCGAACCACCAAGAACAAAGAGGAGCTGATTTCCTTTAGCGGCACGGCTAGACAGCTTTCAAAAGTGGGAACCCATTTGCGCCAAGAGCCTGCTCGCACCGTACAAATGTTTTCATCCTTAACAAATTCCAGCGAGCTTAGATTAAACTGGCGTTTGAGCTCTTCATTTAGAAGTTCGAGGGACCGCTCATCCCCGACTAGCAGTTCGCTGGCGATAGACCGTGTGATAGCGGGAGCAACCACTGCCAATCTTCGCTCTTCTTTTTCAATGCGAACCCGAACTTCCTGAAGGAGGGCGATAAGTGAAAAAATCGTAACAAAGAATATCGTCGCAATGAACGCCCAAACCGAGGCTTTTTTGGCTATCCAATCGATTGAGATGTGCGGGGTTTCAGCGACGGTTCTCATTTTGAAACAACGTACGCGTAGTTAACCTTCGGACCTTCCAAGGTGAACACGGCTACTTTCATCGCGGTCTTGAAGTGGTCAGGCTTTAGGCGCCGCAAGTGCGCCAAAAAAGCCGCCTTGTCCTTCGGCTTCACTTCGCAGAGTTCCTGGGTAAGGCGCCGAATGAAATCCACCATCATGAAGGATGCAAAATCAGGCAACACACTCTTGCCGGCATGCTCGCGCCTAAGAGAACGCACCTTATAATAGTCCCGCATGTTGGAAGCCGATGGTCCCCCGCGCACGTGAATGCCTCGTACAGACATTGGTAGATTGTATTTATCGAGGTTGGGTACCTGTTCATCGCCCCAGAAGTCAGCTCCAACAAATTTGATCGCAGGAAATTTCTCGTGCACCTGCTTGATGACATACGCGGAAAGGCTGGAAAAGTTGGGAATCAGCAGAAAATCTATCGGCTTTGCCGCTAACTCAGTCATAAGGCCTAGCAAATCGGGCGTGTTCCCGACGACGTCGATCCAAAAGAGGCGCTCAAACTTGCCCTGGGATTGGCGGGCGAATTCTTCGCCGAAGTCTTTGCAAGACGGGCAGCTCGCATCGATGAGTGCCCCGTACTGCCGCCCAAATACTCCCTTCTCAACGCCGACGACCGCTCCGTTGGCTAGTTCATCGATAGCAGGGTACATGGTGAAAAAGGGCGGGGGCAGGCTCGTTACAGCACGGGCACCCGCCATCGCAGAGACCATCGCCGTTTCACTAAGCCCTTTGCGCGCTACTAAGAAAGGATAACTAGACAGCGGACCGAAAATCGCCCAGACGCCCTCTTTTTCCAGTGCCTGCGCACGCTCTTTGGCGGACAGTTTGTCCTCGTCATCGTAATAAGCCAGGCGCGCCTCCAACTCGTACCCGCACTGGCCGAGTCGCTTGTCGTTCTCTCCGATGGCGTAAAAAAGAGCGGCCTCCAAGCCGCGTTGGTAATCGCTCAACCGTTGGGTGGGCGAAGCTTGGCCTTGGAGCATGCCCAGTTTCACGGCAATCCGCTCCTCGGAGGCCCCAGAGCTTAGCCCCTGCCACAGCACCCCCAGCGTTATCACCAGGATTCGCATCATCAAACACCTCATTGAGCCTGTCCTAGGTTGCGACGCTTTTCGCAGACCGCCCCGTCGTATCAGAAAGCGAGGCGCTTTGGAAGTAGATTGCAGCGGCGGGTCATGCGGAGATTTATCTTTTATAATCAGTAAGTTACCCAATTGTGCTGCGGTCTCCCTCTTTGGGTCAAAATTTTCTTAATTTCTACCGAAATAATAGAAGCAGGCCCCGATGTCCCAACTTTTTGAAAGGGGAGAGCCATGAAGGTCTTAAAACGAACCACCAAGCTATCAGTCTGGATGATGTCTTTTCTAACGGCGCTCTTCTTTGTTTCCTGCGCGGGCCAAAACGAAAGCGAGTTTTTTGACGAAAGCCTAAAAGCCTCTATGGGCGATAGCCTCGATACGGGCATCGAAAACGTAGAGGAAATCGGTGGGGACGCGCCCCAGACGGCGGAATTGAGCGTGGATAGTTTGCTCTCTGAAGATCCCGCCGAGAACGCTTCCGAAAACGTGGACTCTGAAAGTGAAGAACTAGACGGCGAAATGGCCGCCCTGCTATCGGACGAAGAACCTGGCGCGGAAGGCGCCGATGCGCTTTTTGAGGAAAACTCAGGCCCGGTCGCCCAAGCTGTAAGCGCCGAAATGCCGATGGAAAACAACGGCCCCCTCTTTGGATCCGAACCTTCTACTGACATGGCGCTGGACGGGCTAACGGCTCCCGAAGCGGCCCCTTTAGCACTTGAATCTTCAAATTTTGAGCCCGCCACCGTGGCGGCGCTCACCCCTGAGCCAGCCCCTCGCCGTGCTCGCTCACGCGCGAAGTCCAAAACCCCGGAAATCTCCGGTGACGCCATCCAAGAAGGTGGCCGCACCCTAAATCGCTACTACTTCGTGCGCAACGGCGACACCCCGGAATCCGTTTCTGAAATGATTTATGGAACGCAAGATCGGGTCGCTGACTTGCTGGCCTCAGCCGGCGGCGCTCCGAGCTGGGAACCCGGAACAGCCGTCTTTTACACGTCTACGGAGCAGCCAACAGATTCTAAAATGCGCTCGTTCTATTACGAACGCACGGTAAAACCCGAAACTTATACCATTAAGCGCGGTGACAGTTTGGCGCAGATTGCGAAAGAGGCTTACGGAGACTCCCGTAGCTGGAAGGAAATCGCCGTAGTAAACCAGATGGGAGATCCGACCGATCTCGAGGAAGGTCAACTCCTTGCGCTTGCTCCCAAGAATCTTAGCGATTACGCCCGCAACAACTGGATCGTTGCCCGTCAGCTTGATTCCAAAGATATTGAGCTAAGTGACGAAGCGATGGCCGCTCAAGCCAAAGCCGAGTTCAACAAACCCACTTCCGACATGGAACGCAACTCCGCCAGCCAACAAGCGAATGTAGGAATCAGCGGGTTTATTCGTCAAAACTGGTTGTTCCTCGGCGTTATCTTAACGATCGGGCTCGCCGCTCTTTTCTTCCTCGTCATTATGCCGAGGCGCTCGAGCTTCTAAGTTACCAACCCAGAACGTAGGCGAACACAAGAGGCGCCACTATCGTGGCGTCTGATTCGACAATGAATCGCGGTGTGTCCACGCCCAACTTACCCCATGTGATCTTCTCATTAGGAACGGCTCCGGAATAGGAACCGTAGCTAGTCGTCGAATCGGAAATTTGACAGAAGTAACCCCAAAGCGGGACTGACTTGGTATCGTCGTGGCGAAGAATATCCTGATTGATCAACGGAACGACACAGATAGGAAAATCGCCCGCAATCCCGCCACCGACTTGGAAAAAACCGTAGGAGTTGTCTGTAGCCTCGGTGCGGTACCATTCCACGAGTGCGGCCATGTATTCCAAGCCACTCTTCATTGACCGCAAAGAACGCAGATTCCCGCGGTGCGTTTCGGCCACGCAGGCGTTTCCGAGTGTAGAATCCTCCCACCCTGGAACAAACATCGGAAGATTCTTTTCCCAAGCCGCCACGAGCCAGCTGTTCTTCGGATCAATCTGAAACGGCCGCTCCGATTCGGGCATCGCCATCCAGTCACCGATCAGCTGATAAAAATACTCGTGCGGAAAATAGCGCTCGCCAGACTCTTCGGCCAAAGCCCACTTGCGCACCATCAGCTTGTCGATAACGCGCATGGCATCGTCTTCGGGAATGCAGGTATCCGTCACACGGTTCATACCTTTATCCAATAGAGCCGCCTCTTGAGCCGCTGTTAGATCGCGGTAATTGGGAATTCTACGGTAATGCTCATGCGCCACCAGGTTGTAGACGTCTTCTTCCAGATTAGCGCCCGTACAGCTAATGGCGTGTACCTTACCCTGCCGAATCATCTCCGCCAGCGACAGTCCCAATTCAGCGGTGCTCATGGCCCCTGCCAACGTCACCAGCATTTTGCCGCCTTTTTCAAGATGAACACGATACCCTTCTGCTGCATCCACCAGAGCCGCCGAGTTAAAATGGCGGTAATGGTAGGTGATGAAGTGAGAAACGGGCGACTTTGCTGGGTCAAACATTCGAGCCATTTTTCGTTGGACCTCCTAGGTATCGTTCAGTAGACAGGAGTTTTCATACCAGAAGAAGTACGCTGAATCAAACGATGAGCCGGGAAATCAAGCTGGGTGAGCTTTACAAGACGGTGATGACCCCCGCTGTCAGCTCGATGCCGCGGCTGTAGTACTGATCCCCGTCTTTTTGCAGATCCACCAGACCGAGTGAGTAGCGCAGGTTTACGAATCCTCGGAAGTTCTTTGCGAAGACAAATTCGGTACCAATACCGATGGCTAACCCCACGTCAAACTCGTTGAAGCGGTCGATGAGCGTTTGAGTCACGAGATTAAGAAGGCGGATTTCCCGGATAAGAGCCAGCGCAAAAGTGGGACCGACAAACACATACGGGTTGAAGCGAGCAGTTCCAAATTTGTACTTGAACAAAATCGGAACCTCGACGGCGTCCATCGCAATGGTGCCACCCACTCCGAATCCCAAAACGGGCAGGATCGTGTTCACGCCTTTCTGTAAGTAGCGCACGCCCGGCTGGATGAAGAGACGCTCACTAAGAAAAGCACGTTCCCAGAAGACCCCAAGGATGAGGCCCTGACGCGTGGAGCCTTCGCCCTTGGGCTCGTTGCGTGAAAACCCGAAGTTGATGCCAAGTTCGGCACCGATTAGCCATGGGACATGGTAGCTGCGACTCTGCGTTTTTTTGCGACGGACCCGTTTCTTACTAGCCGCAAACCCTGGCGCGCCGTTCCCTAGCAAAGTGAACAAGAGCAGAACCAGAATATAATTGCGTACCCAGCCTTTTTGCGTGGCGCAAAATTGCATCAATGCCTACTGGTTGAGAGCGCGGGCCATTCCGGCGCCGAATCGCCGGATGCGTCCTTACAGAAAGGATACAGGAAGAGTTGTAGTTTAATCAATTCGTCTGCCGTCAAACCATCCGCAGGGATGGACATCTGGATTTCAAACTCGGAACGAATGGGCAAAGAAAGATGCCGCACGTTCTTTTTGGTCGTGTCCGATAGCGGCATTTCTTGGGGTTCCACAACAGCAGGCCGCTTGGATTTGCCTTTTGACCGAACTGGCGCCACGGTCTCCGGTTTTGGGGCTGTCACTTTATTCATCATTGCGTGCTCCCAACCGATGGGATCCCGACTCCACTGAATAAAGTCTTCCACCGAACTCTTCACGCGCGACTTGTAGACTTTTAAAGTATTTTTGTTTACGTTGCCGTTCTTCTTCTTGAATCGGCCAACCATTAACCCGAGGTTCTTCAACACGTATTCTGCATTGGTCTCGCCTTCACGGAGCACCCCGAAAAGATTATTGCAGGCGCTCAGGCGGCAATGCATGGCATTCTCGGATAGAATGCCGTTCTTGCCCGCATCCTCCAAAAACTTGATGACCTCTTGAGTTTCATCGATCAAAGACATTTGACTATCCATAGGATCCATCGAATTCCCTACACTGATGCCTTACCAGAATAACTCATGCCGGACGGATTCAACGATGTGTGCCCGTTACCCGAGAACAGCATTAACATAGAGCCGATCTGAAGAACTTGCAAGACCAACATCCGCGCTCTTTCCAACATGATTCTGAACGGTTACTGCATGCCCATTGAGATCAAATCCGTTTTTCTGTATGCTATGCGCCCTGTCTTAAAGATTGTGGAGGAATCCGTGCCGAAAATTGTCACTACCGCTATTCGCAGTACTCTGTTGCTCGCCACACTTCTGCTGGTAAGCGCCTGCGGCGACGGCACCGACACGTTGAAAGCAAAAGCGACGTTCAAGCCGGACGTAGTGATCATCGACAATATGGAGAAAGCTCTACCGGGAGAGACGGGCATTCAAATTATTTATAGGTACAAATCCGACAATATCCAGGTGGATTCAGTTTCGTTGGCGTCGGAAACGCGCGCCAATTTCCCTACACTTCCCGCTACCAAGCACCATTACGCTTTGAGCACGCGCTACTTCCAAGTACTTGCGTTTTTGCGCAAGATCGAGGCTTTTTTGAAAGAACACGAAGAGTTTTTGAAAAACAAAGCACTCAAGGAACGTTACGACAAAGTTGTCGTGGTACTGAAATCGGAGCTCGAAGAGGAAAGACAGCAGTTCAAGGATCAAAAGGAACCGGAATATAGCGAGGCTCAAAAAACTCAGTTTGACTCTTTGGATAAGAAGATGACAGAAGCCACGGCCGCGCTGGAAAACGACCACAAGCTAAAGTTTGCCGTAGCCAAGGCTACCGAAGAGGGAAAATACACGGTCGCACTCAACGATCCGTCCGAGTTTACTGGCAGCGCGATGGATATTGAGGACGCTCTTAAAGCGCTCCTAGCCGACTGCAAGGCGTACAAAACCTTGCTTAGTGCGGTAGGAGATACCCCCCTCACCAACGTGCTGGACGCAAAGATCGAGGCTATCGAGGACTATCTCCCCTAACGCTTTGGCCCTGTGGGAGCCCTTCACCCCCCGCAAACAATAGGGGTTGCCCACCCAGGCAAACTCCACTAAACCTACAGCCATATATCTATGGCTCGGCCCTGCGCGACAGAGCCCAGCGAACCCCGTCAGGTCCGGAAGGAAGCAGCGGTAGTTTGGAGTAATGTGCGACGCAGGTAACCCGAGCCACTTAAGTATGGGGCTTGGGCTTTCCCAAGCCCTTTACTTAAGGTTTACTGGTTGCGATGAGTTACCTGGCAATTGCACGAAAATGGCGCCCCACCGAATTCGAAGATCTAGTGGGCCAGACGCACGTCGTTCAGACTTTAAAAAATGCCATCGCCCACAACCGAGTATCCCACGCGTACTTGTTTAGTGGCCCACGGGGGATTGGCAAAACCTCGGTCGCTCGCATTTTTGCGCGCGCGCTTCGCTGCCCCAACAATGAGATGCCTGAGTCCCAAATGATCGCCGAAGGGCGTTCATTAGACGTTGTGGAAATAGATGGCGCCTCAAACAACGGTGTAGAGGCTGTACGGGAAATTCGTGAGAACGTTGCATACGGCGCCTCTACCGGCACCTACAAGATTTACATCATCGATGAAGTCCACATGCTCAGTTTGAGCGCCTTCAATGCGCTGCTCAAAACACTGGAAGAACCCCCACCGCATGTGGTGTTTATTTTTGCAACGACGGAAGTACAAAAGATACCGATGACCATTCTGTCTCGCTGCCAACGTTTTGAGTTTCGTCGGCTGACAAGCATACAAATCATCGAGCGACTTAAAGTTATTTTAGAGAAAGAGTCCTTAAGTATCTCCGAAGACGGTTTACGTGTCATCGCGGCACATAGCGACGGCGCTCTGCGCGATGCTTTGTCTTTATTGGATCAGGTGCTTTCTTGTTATTCGAGTGCTCCTGAAAGTCAGCTCGGAGAAAAGGAGGTTGTCGAGGCTCTTGGGATAAGTAGCTCCAGTGCTTCGCGAGCCCTACTGGGCTGTATTCTAAAATCTGATCTACCGGATGCTTTCAAGCTTATCGAAGAAACCTATTTCGGTGGCGTCGATTTAAAAAACTTTTGTGAGCGCTGTTTGGAAGAGATCCGAATGCTTTACTTGATGGCTTTGGGTGCGGAACAGAAAAAGCCACTAACGGCAGCTGATTTGGATATCTCCAGCACACACTTTTCAGAGCTGGAAGACTTGAGCGCTCAGGCATCGTTGCTGCAATTGGAAAGAATGGCCCAAATTTTTTCGCAAGTCCTTTCCCAATTGAGTTGGGCCAGTTTGCCACGGTTTGTACTAGAGATGGCCGTTGCTCGCATGGCAAAGCTTGATGGCCTATCCAAGATTGAACGTTTGTGGCAGCAAGCACCCACTGTTCAAGTCGCCGCGCCTAGCCCCACAGCTAAGGTGGCAACACCTCCAGTGTCAGCCCCAACCCCAGCTCCAGCTTATGCGCCGGCACCGCTGACACCGAGTCAGCCTAATTGGAAATCTTTCGTGGATGCGTTAATGAAGCGGCGCCCACTGCTAGGAGCGTTGCTCAGCCACGCTAACTTCAAGATCGATGATAAGGGCCAGAAAAAGAAGGTGGTGGTAAGTTTCCCGGAAGAAAGCTTTTACGAAAAACAAGCCAAAGAAACCAAAAACTGGGACGATATCAGCAGGGCCATCCAAGATCATTTCGGCCAAGATACCGAAATTACTCTATCCAATGTGACAAACGACACTCACCAAAGCCTTGAAACCACTCGGCAGATTGAAACCGAAGGTTTGCGCAAAAAAGCACTGGAGCACCCCTCCGTTCTACAGGCCAAAGAAATCCTTGGAGGGGAAATTGTGGATGTTAAGATAGACAACTAACGGGAGCAAACCATGAAGGGTTTTGGAATGGGCGGCCTGTTGCAACAAGCCCAAAAAATGCAACAAGAACTCAAGCGTATTCAGGACGAAGCAGCTAAGAAGACCGCGGAGGCTTCCGTAGGAGGCGGCATGGTCAAGGTGGTTGCCAATGGGAAACAAGAGGTTGTTTCCATTGAAATCGATCCGGAAGTCTTGAAAATGAACGACAAGGAGATGCTTCAGGATTTGCTGACTTCCGGTGTAAACGAAGCTTTGAAAAGTGCTCACGCCCTGGTATCTGAAGAGATGAAGGGCTTGATGGGAGGGTTGGGACCGCTGTCCGGCCTTTTTAACTCTTAATGGAAAACCAAACTATCGATATTGGCGCACTGGAAAACCTGATTCAGGCGCTCAAACAGTTGCCTGGAATCGGTGAAAAAACAGCTACGCGGCTTTCTCATCACATTATTCGGCAACCTGAAATGTACGCGCAGACTTTGGCACACAGCATCCTGGAGGCTCGTGAAAAGCTTCAAACCTGCGCGGTGTGTTGCAATTTTACCGAAACTCCCATTTGCTCCATCTGCAGTCACCCCCAGCGCAAAAGTGATTTGGTCTGTGTGGTAGAAACTCCTGCTGATTTGGCGGCCTTTGAAAAAGCCAGGCACTTCACGGGCAAATACCATGTATTGCACGGCTCCATTTCACCTTTGGACGGAGTGCACGAAAATAAACTGAAGATTAAGGAACTGCAGGATCGGATCAAGAAAGATCAGGTACAGGAAGTCATTTTAGCGACAAACCCCACTGTAGAGGGGGATACGACCGCGCTTTACATCGCGCGGCTCATCAAAACAAACGGTCTGAAAGTTAGCCGCATCGCATACGGAATACCGGTAGGCTCAGAAATCGAGTACCTTGATGGGGCAACCCTTGGCAAGGCACTTCAAAATCGAGTCGCCTTGTAATACAGTAGGGATAGTCATGTCCTTTATCAACTACGCAGCCCGCGAAATTAATTGCAAGATTGTGTACTACGGCCCCGGCATGGGCGGGAAGACGACTAACTTGCAGTACATCTACTCACAAACCAGTCCTGACAATAAGGGCAAGATGGTATCCCTCACGGGAGATACCGAGCGCACGCTGTTTTTTGATTTTCTTCCGCTCAACATCGGTGAAATTCGCGGCTTTAAGACACGCTTCCATCTTTATACGGTTCCGGGCCAGCGTTTCTACGATGCGAGCCGCAAGCTGGTGCTAAAAGGGGTAGATGGGGTCGTCTTTGTGGCCGACTCTCAAGTTGAAAGAATGGAAGAGAATATCGCGAGTCTAAAAAGCTTGGACACCAATCTCCGGGAGCAGGGCTACGATCTACGCCAACTTCCGTTCGTCATCCAGTACAATAAACGCGACACGGACAACCCGATCCCGCTCAAAGTACTCCACGAGCAGCTCAACACCTTCGGGGCGGATGAGTTCGAGGCAGTAGCCAAGGATGGCCAGGGCGTGTTCGAGACCCTCAAGTCCGTCTCCAAGAAGATTCTGCGGTCCCTGCGGTCGTAGAACCACCCAAAGGTGGCGGATCCGGCCTGCTGGCCTCTTCCCTGCTTTACATTCTGTTCCCAGTTTGCCAGTATGTGTCCGATTAATTGTTCCCCGGTAGCTCAGTCGGTAGAGCAGGTGGCTGTTAACCACCCTGTCGGCGGTTCGAATCCGTCCCGGGGAGCCAACTCTTTCACCCCAATCCCCGAGTTTCCTGAGGAAATTTCCGGCCTCCCATGTGTTGCTTCCGATCTCCAGACAAAGTGCCCGCCGAAAACCCACGAGGACAAAGGGCTTTTCGCGAATGCTTGACCCAACTTCTGCATCGATGACAGCTTCTTAACGCGCACTTGGGCGTGCGCCCCTTACATGGGAGTTGGGAATGCTTAGGATCTTTTTCGCAATTTTTTTGATGCTGTCTGTTCGCTCGTTTGGAACAGACTTTTATGCCAGTGGCTATACAGATGCGAGACAAAAGTTTCGCGATCTCACGGCGCAAGCAAAGCTCGAGTTTGAGGACGTGGAGTTCGGCTTCGTAACTGTTCCGAGCAAAACAGACAGGGATCTAACCATCGACTACGTATACATCCCGCCAAAAGACTCTACCGAAGGCCTCGTAATCTTTTCGTCCGGAGTTCACGGAGTCGAAGCGTACGCCGGCAGCGCCATGCAAAACATGCTACTAGAGGAGTTTATACTTCCCGGGAGGTTACCCAATCAAAAAACAGGTTTTCTCTTCCTCCATTCCATTAATCCCTACGGCTTTAAGTATGGAAGACGCGTCAGTGAAAATAGCGTCGACCTCAATCGTAATTTCGGAGTCGACAAGAGCCACTTCAACATCAAGAATACCCAGTTTACAGAGTTACAACATCTCTTAATGCCCGACAAACCCGCCTCCAGCTCGTGGGTTTCCCACATCAAGTTTCTGTTTCAAGCCTTAATGCAAATGGGGAAGCACTCGGTTGGAAGCCTCAAACAAGGTATCGCGGGTGGACAGTATGAGTACCCCAAAGGAATCTTCTATGGAGGTCGCGATTTTGAACCAAACCAAAAGCTTGTGGAAGAAATACTCATTAAATTCGCTAAGCCCTACAAAAAAGTACTCAACTTGGATTTTCACACTGGGTTCGGAAAACGCGGTTTCATGCACCTCTTCCCAAACCCTACGGAAGATAAAGAAATTCTTGAACTCTACAAAAAGATATTCGGGAACTACCCTATCGAGCAAATTGGCGAGGACTTCTATTCCAACGAAGGGGACTTCTCCACGTTCGTTGCGGGACGTTTGACGAAAGAGGGGAAAACCGCCATCCCGATGCTGGTCGAATACGGAACGCTGGACAGTCAGACTTACCGCGGTGCCATCGCTTCACTCAGCCGAATGGTACTGGAGAATCAAAACTATTGGTACGGCACCCGACGCCCGCGCGACGCCCGCCGCATCCAGGAAAATTTCATGGAGCTTTTCTACCCTTCCGCCGAAGGGTGGAGAAGCGAAGTGGAGAGGCAAACACGCATTCATCTCCCGCGCTTCATAGAAAATTTCGATTCTCTGGAAGTAACAGGAGCCGTTTGCGCAGAGGAGATCCGTTCCGCCTGCTAGGGGCGGGTCTCTCTTCACTTTTGCTCTTGAAGATACTCCCAGTTGGGTTTGTGTCTTCTGAAGTTGTCCAATAGATCGTGAACGCCGCCGACCGCATTTTTCTCATCGATGCGGGTTCCACTAATTGAATTGTACATGGAAAAGGCCGTTACGTTTTCGTCGAGTCGCTCCAAAGTGATATTGCCCTCCCAATGAGAAATAAAACTCGTCCCCCACTCTTTTTTGTAAACAATTAGAATTCTTTCAGGGGCTTCGAAAGTCCCGTTGGCAATCGTGTGGTACCAGTTGATTTTCCAATTGGGTTTGATAAGACTTCCGGCCTCGTAGTGCGTCGTAAATAGAAAAAGAACCTCCTCCGTTGGTGTCCGCACCATCGGGCTTTTGATAGAAGCCTCGCTCCACTTCAGCGCGTCCCCATTGTGAGTAACAGCCCAGGTATCGAGAAGCGGCCGCTCGATACACCCGCCTCCCTCAGCGTAGTAATGGCTCCCGTCAAAGCCCTTGGAGTCGACGACGCCCTCAAGCGAGGCGTACTCGCCCTCTCCCGCTGGCTTGCAGTATTTGGAGCCCACAATTTCGCGAATCGGCACCCCGGGATCTCCCTTCAACGGCGTATGGATCTGCCGATCACACCCGAGCAAGATAACGCCCAAAATCCCAAACAATAGCCACTTAAGGCTAGTTCCCATCAGCTACCTCCCCCTCTTCCTTCGGTTAAAGTATCCAGCTATACGGGTCAAGAGGCGAAGGGCTCTCCCATTGAAAAATCTGACACATAGTGCTAGTCGTCATCTTTTGGGATGGAAAACTATGACTAAATCTTTCTTCTTCGTAGTGATGGCGGCTTTCTTGATGGTGTCAGCCGCCCAGGCTAAGTCCCCGCGGGTACCGAACTGGATGCTGCTGGCAGTGGAACTCAGCGAGCACCCGGTAGAGATACCAGATTTTGAATCCCTGAAGCTTTCAACCGGGCTGCGCCAGGACGGCGAGGACAAGTGGCTGGATTTTAGCTTTATCGGAAGCGCACTTTCTCTTCCCGAGGGCTACAAAGTGATTGCCTCGTGGAGTAGTAGCGCTGCCTTTGACGGACACTCGCTGCGCTTACGGCGGACACTTAAGCCTATCGAACTAAAGGCGCTCGAGTACGGAAAACTCGAGCTAAGCATTCGCGCTTTGGATCACGGCTATTTTCGTTTTGAATTCTGGAGCCCTCGGGGTATCCAGATCCACCTAAGCGAAACACGATCGTTCTAAGGATTCTCGGAGAATTCCAAGTGAAAGCGAACCGTCTTCACGCCCTGCTCAGGGATGTACGTGACGTTGTAGGCTTGAGTGTAGCGGTGGACACCCTGACTTACCGTGTGTTGCAGAGGCCCGACTTTTCTGTATCCATCATCTACATGCCCCGTAATCACGGTATCCACGAAGTTGCGGATAGCACTTTCTCTGCGGGTTGGCGTTTGCTCGCTGAACCAGAAACCGATTGAAACGGATTCGCCTGCCCGGCTCAAACTCCCGCCAGTTAGTCCATACATGTGGTCGAGGTGATAATAGACATCGACTTCTTGACGCTGGTTAAGTGGGACACGGATAAACTCTTTCATGCCCGCATTAAAAGTCAGTAGACTGCCACCTCCAAAAATGTGAAGAGTACCGGTGTTCAACCTAATCTCAGGAAATAGCCCTTCACTTCTTTCATTGTAACGAACCAGATCCGCCCTCTGTCTAAGATCGCCACTTACCAGGCGATTTTCCGGAGCCATATCTGCTATTACTAGGGTGGGCGCGGTGCAAAGAAGCGGCTGAGATCCTAAGTGCTCCGCTGTCTTCTTTTGAAGCCCAACTCTTTGTTGAAAGACAATCGCAACGCTATCTGCTTGCACTTCGCGAGTGAGAGCCGCAATGTGAGTATTCTCTTTCGGGCGCGCCCCCACGTGCAATCGATCCAGGTTTTGTTCTACCCTAACGTTGAGAATATCTTCGACAAGATCCGCGGGACTGTTTGCCGCCACCCCATCACGTACAGTACGCGCGTCCCAGGTATCAGCGAGTTCGCTAAGCTCAGCAATTTCTAAATCCAGAAGAGACTCATATTCAATTCCGGTATCGCCATAAACCGCCTCGGCACGAAGGGAGGCCAGGCGTTCAATTTCACGCCAGTGCTCTTTCAAAATCGGCATAGCCGCCTCCCAAGCTTCCTTGTCCTCATAGTGTTGAGCCACACCGGTCAAGAGCTGGCGCTGATCATCGGCGGTAAGTCCCGCCTTGCGTGTGGCGAGGTCCCACACGTCATCGGGAACGGAAAGGGCAGAGTACTGCGCGATGGTTTGCGCGGCAGTCACAAAAAGTGCGGGGCACCCCGCCGCCCGCAACTCTTCGATGTCCACACCTTTCACGGAAGAACACAACAAAACTAAAACTAATAAAAGAGCACGCATGAGGCCCCCTCTATAACAAATCGCGGGCCTACTCTGCAACGCAAAACTCTAGCTGTATCCTATTGGAATTCATTAAGAAAACGGCAGAAAAAAGAGCTCGCCCTAGTATCAATAGTAGATAGGCACCTTTTAGAACCTTAGCCACCTTCGTGCGTGCACTCACTGTCTTGCCCTGCCTGGCGGCTCGGCCCCTCGTTTGCATTACCTCTGTCCGTATCACGGGCTTAGTTCACGTAAGAGGAGTAGAGGAAGATGTATACGCGCGGAGTGGTTCCCCGTTTTTTTGTAATTGTTGCGCTTCTAGTATCGCAAACCCAAAGCCTCGCCTGGTCGACCGAGGACACCGAGGCACTTTCAAAATTTGTAAGAGAGCAACGCCAACAAGCGTGGCTCCTCCGTTATAGAGACCACAGGGTACCGGTGTCGGCCAGCGCCACCGATCGGTTGCAGACACTGATGAGTCAACGAGTTACGGCGCAATTTAACGCCAGGCTAATCCGAAAGTGGATTGATAAACTGATACAAAAGCGGGAATACGACTTGGGCAATAGTGGTGCTTACAATACCGCGATCAGTAATTTGGAAGCTTATCTCACCGGCGGAGAGTTTAAGTTTTCAGCAGAAGAAGAAAAGTTGGCTTATGCGGAGTGGAAGGCAACTTTGGAACCCGCTCTTGCGACCTTAGACGATACGACCTTAAGCAATCATTACAAAAGCAAGCGCCCTACCCACTGGCTCTTTTTCGGATGGTTGGCGGTTGACCAAGCGCACGCACGAGAAGCACGCACCTTGGCCAACACGCTCCACCTCAACTCCCCTAAAACCTCTGTGACACGCTAGCGAAACGGGATCGGAGTCTTCCCGCGGTTCAAGTTTCGTTGTTCCGAGATAACTGTGTAAATGCCTTGGTACGGCTTTCCCTCGTTATCCTTGCCACCCACACGTGCTCGCTGAATCCCGCCAATTGGGTAATGCTCGGCAAACGCATGCCCCGGGTGAAAAGACAACGTTTCGCACAAGTCTTCGGAGATGAGTTCCTTGCCGGCTTCCTTCTTAGGAATGGTGACTTCCGCTACATCTACATAGTCGGAAAGTTCTGTACTCCACGCCGAAGCCGCGTCTTCAACGGACGGCATCCCTTTTTCATGAAACTGCACGCGCAACCGGTAGCATTGATCGCCTTGCCGCAGTTCGTATTTGAGCACTTCGCGCAAGAAGTTGGGGTTGGTTTCCCAACCTTCTATGGCGGCCGGGACTTCGTACTTGTCTGGATCCACCTTTTCGCAGGGGGCGAATTCATATTTCACCGCCCGCTTACCGTAAAGTGATGGGACCCAACTTCCATAGGTTTCCCAAAGAGGGTTCTTGGTTTTGGCTTGCCCCAAAAGCCCGAGCAACGCGGCTTCTTTCAGACGAGGCGCTTTTCCCTCCGGCGCAATATAGAGCTTCTTGAGAAGATCTACTCCAATCTTCGCGATTTCTTCTTCAGATTTTCCTTCCGCTTTTGCCTTGGCTTTCGCGACCGCGATTGCCCCCTGGGCGCCAAAAAACTCAAAGTAGTCGGCGACTTTGTTAACAAAAAACTCGCGCGCACGACTAATGGTCACAATGTCGAAAGTCTTGTAGTGGGTGGGATATTCCGCCGGAGCAAACGAGGCTTCTTCTCCTGGAGGAGAGAGAACGTTCTTCTGGTCTTCGGCGTTCAGCAAGATTTTCAACGCAAAACCCTGCGCCCCTGGATCGAGATCCGAGGCGTTCTTAACTCCCGGGCCACTAGAGGAACGCAGAATAGCGGAGTACTCTTCCCCCGGTTTGGAAAAAAATCCGACCTGTAGTTCACGGGGTAAATTGGAAAGCACTTTTACGCGGATGCCATCCACGCAGCCGTGGGCCTTGGCGTGCGCATCGCGGTGATCCTTTAGCTGCGCTTTAATCGCTCCGATGAGCTTAGCCGTATCCCCGACTTCACCTTCCGGGACTCTTTCAAAATCATTGGGAACCAAACTCGCCAACGACGGTTGCACGATCAACAAAACACCCAACATTCCCACCAAACGAGCTATTCTACGCATCTTTCCTCACTTTCGAATGACCAAAAAAACGTGACACGCAGCGTCTAGATTGTCAATGAAAGGGAGTTTTATCCAGCTAGCGAGAAGGACGGTAGCGGTTGGCGAAGAATGGGTCGCTCGACGGCAGGCTTCGGTGCGGGCGCCCGGTAGAATTCGAAGCTAATCTCTTGGCGCCGTATGGCATCAAGAATGGCTTCCGGGTGCCGTTCGCATTCCAAAACTGTCTTATAAGAAGTCATTTGAGAAGGCTTGTGCAAATCACTACTCGCGATTTTAGGCAGGGGCGTCTCCAAGACTTCGTCGAACAGATAGGGCCCGCTTGCAACTTCCCAAGCATCGAAGGCAGTGGCCAACTCTTTTCTACGATCCCACAAATGGTAGGTTTGCTTTTCAAATTTTCTGGTATTTACGGGATGGGCCGCCACGGCCAACGCCCCTTGGGCCTGTATTGCCGCCGCCAGATCCAGTGGATCGCCATCGGCCTCTACATACGTAGTCACTCCAATACCCAGAATGTGGGCAGAGCGGTGGTTGGAAAGGGAGTTCTTGCTGAGTTCGAAACCGGGCAGTACGAGCATGCCATACTGCTTCAAAGCCCTTTCTCCTTCTTCTTTTAGGATCTCCATGTACTTGGGAAAGGTCTCCGGGGTAAGCACCTGGTTCAGGTAGGCAGCAGCTTTCCCAATGTACGTGCGGGACTCCGCAATGTGATCCGTAATGGCAATAACGCCAAAACCCAATCTACCGTAGAGATCAATCACTTCAGCAATGGGCAAGCGCCCGTCGCTCAGGTTGGAATGCACGTGGAAGTCGCCGAGAAATCGTTTTCTGGTTTTCATTCCATCAATAGGATCGGCCACTAGAAGCAACCCCTGATAAACCAGACATCAAAAGTCCATAAAGACGAGCAGGGCTTTTCTTCTTCCAGGGCCAGACTTAGGATTTAGAGAATCGCCTAACGAAACGCCCTAGCTAGTGGAAAGTAAAATTAGTTAGTAGGAGGTGCGGGACCCGGACCTTCCGGGTCCCGCAGACTACTTACCTAACTACTTCACAACTACGGATCGAACAAGATCCATGCTCACGTTGGCAGGTTTGGATAGCTTGGCGTTGGGCAATGATCACATTAGGTCCAAAGCCCAGATGCGGACGGAAGACGTGCTCTTCAAATCCGTTGTCCACCGCCTGACACTTGTACTGCTGAGGACCCGGGATCGGTCCTGGTCCTGGTCCCGGTCCCGGATGCGGCCCTGGAAAACCGCCGTTTAGAACCGCAGCAAGCTGCTGAAAGGAAGCCTCCACCTGATCCATTTCGCGCTTAATTAGCGGCGCGTTCGGAAGAGCAAGAACACTTCGGTTTAGTCGCATCAGATCAAAGCGCAGATCATTTAAATTCTGGCGCACCACAAACGGCGGCTGGCCAAAACGCAGCGGGCGCACAACGCCTTGCCGCACTTCTTGCGCAAAGCGAGTACTCAAGTAGCTAATGTCACGCAGATCATTGTACAGACGCATGTTACCGTTGTTGTACGCCACAGTGGAGCGCCGCTGAGTACGTGCCGTCAGTTCGTCGAGATTGCTGATGAGCTGCTGCGCGAGATTTAACGCCGGGCCATTGACTGGTCCGGGAAGCGGCACACCGGGTCCGTGTCCAGGCCCATGACCGGGTCCATGCCCTCCACCAGGCCCTGGTCCAGGAAGTGGAACAGGTCTGGGACCTGGCCCTGGAAGTGGCCGGGGGCCACGCTCTTGCGCGCCCATTAGCACCATCGGTGCGACCAAAAGGGAAAATAGTAGGAATCGTCTCATTCGTCCTCCGTCGGCTGGTTGTCTTTGATTTGCGCCCCAAAAGTCCGGGCTCGTCCGTCAAACTTTTACATTACAAGTTTGGTGCCAACGGATTTCATGCGTATAGAGGTAGGAGTTTCCCAATCTGACCCCGAAAAAATTTCTAACCGGGGTCAATTCGTCACTGTTTTAGAGACAAAAACATCCAACGGTTATGTCGGTAGCGTCCCAGTCCCGCTTCTGGTTGGTCCCATAGCAGTAGCCGTACTTGCTTTGCCCATTCGGAGCCCCATGAGGGCTACAATTCGGCCAGCAACCCCAACGAAAACTTACTAGTCCCACGGCGGACTGCGGAATCAATTCCCCAGAGGCACACTTGTGCCCTTCCGGCGATTCGACATTTTGTTTTCCAATCGATGAGCAATAGGATGAGCAGTTCCGCGGACTAGATAGCGAATACCACTGTCCCGGCGGCGGCGCCACCGTCACGGACTTCGCGCAATTGCCCTGCACTCCGTTTGAGGCAAACACGATGCCGAGATAATTGTAGTCACCCGCGGTGTTAGGGACCTGAACGTTGACCTCAGACTGAGTAGTCGCGGTAAGGTTCGGGCCTGAGAGCGTGTGGCCAACCGCATTTTGTCGCGTTAAGCGCAAAGTAATGTTGTCGTTCACGCGAATTGGGTTCGGCGCGGAAACTACACTGATGGAGCAAGTCGGCGGCGGCGGGGGAGCCGTCACCTGGACGTTCTTCAAGCAATTGCCCGTCTGCCCAAAAACGTTCGTTACCCGCGCCGTGTACTG
Organism: Bdellovibrionales bacterium; assembly: GCA_020435295.1. GTDB lineage: Bacteria > Bdellovibrionota > FAC87 > UBA2466 > JACKAF01 > JACKAF01. The sequence goes on from JAGQZV010000011.1 coordinate 31,165, forward strand.
ATGGGTTGTCGGCGTCAAATTCGCAGTATGAACAACGGACGTGGAAGCATTAGGCGACGCTACCCCTCCACCCGCTAACAAGAAGGAAGTAGCAGTCCCCGCACCCACGTGTACGCTCAGATTGAAGTCCGTACCTTGCTGTACAGAATTGGCACTCGCGTTCAAAGTACAAGTAGGCGGGACAATAGGATCCACGACAGTGGAGCAGGTCTTTTGCCCCACACCGGCGACAACGACAGTCGCCTCATGCTGCCCCGGAGATTGTAGCCCCGGCAACTGCAAGCTCGTAGCACCCGCCGTATTCACCCCGTCAAAAAACAAAGCAGTTCGATAGCCCGTCACTCCTATGGTGAAATCAAATTTGTCGCCGTTTTGTGTCGCGCTTAAAGTACAGTCGGGCACTTCGGGATTGTATTGAGCCAGCACCGCGCACGTTGTGGAACGTCCCGGTGCATTTACCGAGGTAACCTCTACAACGAAGGAGTGCTCAAAAGGACGATCCACGGTAACGGGAATTCGGTGAAAATTGGCCGCCCCGTTGGGAAACGGAATGGAACGGGACCGTTGTACTCCACCTTCAAAGTAAAACTCGGTGGCCCGCACGATGAGCAGGTCCTGCCCAGGACTGCTCCGATCCACTAGATCCAAAGAAAGGGAAAGCGGCGATCGAAACACTCCGTTTGGCGCTGTCGCGATATCGTTGCGAGCATTGGGAATAGCGGCGAGATTACAACTTAGCTGCACCTCACCCGTTGAGGTCTGGCTGCTACCGCTACCGCCTGCCACCGCAAACGCCGCAGATCTTAAGTCCACCGATAGCGCCGGGTTGGATGCGGAAAATACCGTGACTTCTTCTACCTGCAAATTATTCGGAACGGGGTAATCGGTTGTGTATTCGTGCAAGCCACCAAAAGCTTCGCTTCCAGAGCTCACCCGAGTTAAGTAGTAGTCGCCCCGGCAAGGTACGCCCTGGCTATCAAATTGGTGGACATCCACTCGCCACGTAACCAGAGTTCCGACTTCAATGGCCCCACTGGGACTTACTCGCGTGAGACTACCTTGAATGGGCCCGGCACAAGTGGAGGAATCTCCCGGCAAGGTTGTGCTAGGACCACCAACAGACCCCAACAAGAGGGCGTTGCGGTTGCGACAAGCGGTCATGAAAAAGGTCAAAAAGACCAGACCAACAACAAGAATCCAATAAGATCTTAAAGTCATAGGCGTCTCGATTCCCAATCCAAGAATAAAGACTTGATGACTGTGTTGCTTCAGGTTGTGGGGGACAGCGGCTACTGGAAATACTAGCAGGATCCGTTCCAGTGCTGTTGAGCCTGAAAACAACCTGTTAGGTCATGGATAGTTGTCGCCCTTTTGCACACCCCGTTCGGGAAGATGCGTTTTTGCGGGAAAATCAGCACCCTTACAGCGCCTAAGCCTTTGACACCCGCAGCCCACGAAGCTCCAGGCACAAAAGTGCCACCTCGGCAGACAGCGCTCTAGCCCGACAATTGGTCAATGCGCGCGATGAGGTTTGGCGGGCTCACCAAGCCCACCGTATGAGTCTCCCGAAACCGCTCGGCGCGGCGGTGAAACTCAGATACGTGCGCCTCTGCCAAAAATACATGCCAGTCCGCTTCGTTTCTCAGAAGCGGCAAAGGTTTGTAGAAATCGAGATCCAGATCATACGTTGCTACCGCAACTGGGCGATCCAAGAAGGCCGCGTCCAAGGCCACCGTCGACGGCGTCGTAATAACAGCCGCTGCCGCGTGGAGAAGCACAGCGGCGCCTGAAAAATCCCTGTTCGCGGCCTCCGCGTCCACACAGTGCACGTTTGTCGTCCCCGATAACTTCTTAGCAAACGCCCGCACCCATTGACTGGAGGGGTGGCCCTTAAGAACGAATTCAATCTCCGGGTAGTGCGCAATTACCGCCAGTAGGTCCCGTTCGAAAGAAGCGGTATAATGGGAGTCGTAACGCGACCAGTGCAGATTTTCGAAGATCGCCACACGCGTTTGTTTGGATTGGGGCACCTCTGAAACAAGCACAGAATACTTTTTGGGCACTCCCACCGAAACGCATTTCTCGCGCGTTTTATCTCCAACACTCGGGTGAAGCCCCCCCAGTGGCCCCCAGATGAGTATTCGATCCGACGCAAACTCAACAGAACCCGGAGGGTACTCGGAATCAAAATACGTCAGCCCCACATTCTCCAGTCCGTGTTGGAGTGTAAACGTTCGAACCCCCCGGCGCTTTGCCGCACAAGTAAGGTGGTAAGAAAGTCGGTGGGGCGGCGCCGTGCTCTCCGACGCGGTAATCAGCGCATCGCCCAAACGCCAATTTAAGAACAGGCCCGTTCGCAGTCTCCACCAACTGAGTACTTTGGGCGTGATCCCCAGTCTACGCACGCGGTCAGTCAATTGCGGATCTTGGGCATGTAGCCCTCTCCGCACCCAAACCTCAACGATCCTCCCGCTCTCAACTGATGCCTCTATAAGCGGAAAGAGGACCTCGCGATCCTGACGGAGGTGCAGAAAAAACACCAGCCGAGGCAATGTAGATTGGGCTTTGGCTTCCACGCCGCCAACATAGCACGGGTGCCGGTGCGCGGCCACAGGCGCAAACCGGCGTGTATTCTACCTGTGGGCGTGCGTTCACTATACGCACAAAAGGTTACAGTTGATTGGCCGATCTCAAATCCTTCATAATCTGAAAGGACCTAAGAGATTCAAGAAACGATCATGGAGGACGTATGAAGAGACGTATTACTGGAGGGGCCCACGACTTTGATCCTGAAACTGAGTACACAGTCCAATTCGAATGCATCAGTACCTACATTGTAGGATTTCAAGATGCGGCCGGGCTTACTGAAAAGCAGATCCTGAGAAAAGCCATTGAACGAGCAAACTCCACATTCACTTCAAATGGTAGTTTGACGCTGGAAGGCGCCAACAACGACGGCTTCTTTGCGCTCACCGCGCACGGAATAGACCGATCCACGGGCGCCATTGTAGGCAACCCCCCTGCGATGAAGCCAAAACTTAAGCTCGTAAAAGATAACTAAAATTTAAGCACAATCTTCAGGGCCCAAAGGGTGGAAGTTTTCAAACGGTGCTAAGGCCGCGTCTTTATCCGAAATACCTTGTGGCGGATGCGGCCAGGCAATTCCCAATTCCGCATCATCGAAGCGGATGCCATCTTCACATTCTTTGGAGTACCCTCGCGTGCACTTGTAATAAAGGGTCGTAGCTTCTTCCAATGCTTGAAAGGCGTGGCCAAAGCCCGGTGGGATGTACAGCGCGCAATGGTTGCTCTCGCTAAGTTCAAAGCTCTCCCACTCTCCAAATGTGGGCGAGCCCGACCTAAGATCCACTGCTACGTCGAAGATGGCCCCACGCAAGCAGCGGACAAGTTTGCCCTGAGCATGAGGCGCCCTTTGCAGGTGAATGCCGCGCACGATTCCTTTTGCGCTAAGCGAAACGTTGTCCTGCACAAAAGGGACATCGACGCCGATCCGCGCGAGGTCAATCTGGTTATAGGCTTCCATAAACCAACCACGTGGATCCGAAAACACACGCGGCCGGAGCAAAACCAAGCCCTTTAAACGCCCGTTGATACTCTCCATCCAAACTCCCGCTGCGAGAATACTCGACCGAACCCCTGGACCGCAACCACTTGCGCGGGTCTCAAACTTGAGATTCTCCGTCCGTGTTGTTCAAGAATGAGTCTTTCCGATCCCCCTGCCAAATCCGTCCCAACGCATAGGTAGGCGAAAGTATTCAATTTCAGCAAAAGCCTCATTTTTTTGTCCGCTGGCACACACCTTGTAATTCCTAGAGATGATGAAAGTGGTACGCACAACCCGCACGTCCGGGCGACACCTGGCACAATGGCTCCTAAATCACCCGGCGCGCTTCGTGCACGCCAGAATGTCACCGAGCGACACGCTGGATTTGAAAAACACAATGGAGAAACTCTGCCCTGGGGCACACCAGTGGTTAGTGCCAGAACAGTACACTCTCGCCGAGGTACGCGAAGCAATCGACCGCAGCGGCATAATTTGGAATTTCGTGGATGCCCTCCACCTTAACGACGCAGCAGAGGTCCGCATTTTCGCAAAATGTTTTTTGGCCCAAAACCCCCGCAAGACCTTAGTTCTTCTCACGGGCGCGGACTTCAAGCCTGTAGATTTACCCTCCCACTACGGCACGCAGGAAATCTGGCCGGAGGCCAGCGGCCTACCCGCGGTTGACGATATGGAACTCCTGCGCCACAGCCGACGGCTAGAACCCCGCTACGAGCGCGACGCCCTGATTACAGGCCCCAAGCTCCGAATGAAACTTGACGAAGCCATCCAGTACATCCAAACCAAGAGTCGCTGCGAAACAGAGTGGGGATTCAAATCCCTTCATAGCCGCGGGCACGGGGTGACTCTCGTATTTCACGGCGAAAGCGGAACAGGAAAAACAATGGCGGCTGAAGTCGTCGCTAAGACCTTAGACTTGCCCCTCTATCAGATAGATCTGTCCTCAGTCGTAAGCAAATACGTAGGCGACACCCAGAAAAATTTGAAACAGATCTTTATGGCTGCTAGCAAAGTTCACGGCATCCTCTTGTTCGACGAAGGAGACGCGATCTTTGGGCAGCGCACCGAGGTCAAGGGAAGCCACGATCGCTACTCGAACCTGGAAGTAAACTTCCTACTCCAGGAACTTGAGACCTTTGACGGGATTGTAATCCTCAGCACGAATCACGAAAAGAACATGGATCCGGCATTCTTGCGTCGCTTCACCTACGCACTTAACTTTGGCCGCCCCTCCCGTAAGCTCCGCTCCCACATTTGGAAGGCAAACTGCCCTAGCGCTTTGCCACTGGCTAAAGATGTGAACTTCGACTACCTCGCCAAGTTTGTGCTTACAGGCGGTAACATTCGCAATTGCGTGCGCGAAGCCGCGGCTAAGGCCGCGTCCCATGGCAGGCCCGCAGTGAGTCAGACGGACTTCCTATGGTCCGTTAAACGCGAGATGCAAAAACACGGACTGGAATTGAGCCGAGAGATGATTGGCAACGACACTCTCTGGCGCCAGGTCGGTACAGAATGGGAATACCGCCACTTTCCAGGACTGCCGACATGATCTTGGATCCACAGCGCCGAGAAATGGGCTCTGTCCTTAGTCGCCAGGAGATTCGGACGCTTGCGGGACGCTGGGGTATCCGCTTGAGCCCTGCAGTGTATACGCAAGTCCAACGTAGCGTTCGGAGAAAAGAGCAGGCGAGTTTCCAGCACCTCAAAGAAAGAGGTTTTTTTGGGTCCTCAAAAGTTTTCCGTTACTACAATTATCACTACCACGAATCGGCGTTTGCATTTAGCCCGCTCGTTGATCACACCTACATGAACGGTGAGTACTGGAAGGTCGGCTTGCAACCGGGCGAGAAAATTTACAGAATGTTCAGTGAAGACAGTCTTCTCACTGGCCAGCTGGGATCCTGGTGGGCTAGAGCCAGCGGGCGGCCGCTCTCGCAATTTCAAGCCATGGTTGACGGGGCGATTTTCTCGGAATGGAACTCCTTCATGGTTTTGGCGGAACTCAGTATTCCTATAGTAGGACCCGACGGAGTAGTTGCCTTTGAAGGGGAGGTGGCTCCTCAGTTCGTGGCCCAACGCAACCCCAACCGCGCCGACGAAGTCAGAAAGTATGGCACCATTTACATAGGAGGCGGAAATCAGATTTTCATGCCACGTGACCAGCAACAACTTGTTTACGAAGCCTTACGAAAGGGGGGGCAGAAGTTCGCGCGCAAGCACCTACGCCTCTACCTGTGGGATCGAGAGGACACACGTGGCAAGCCGGTTCCTCTAGAGTACACGCTTGAGCCTGAAGGTGTTCGCGTGAATACTGAGACTATCAAACGCAACATGCACAGGCTCTGGGGGCGGCTCACACAGCTAGCCTCTTCCGAGAGCTATGCTGGGTGCTTACTTGAAAAGGATCTTTTATGAAACGCACCACTTTTAAAGGAAAACTTACTGACTTCAACGCAACCTCCCCAGAGTTGAGTGGCAAAGCCTACGGAATGGAAGTCACACTAGAGGACGGAACAAAAGCCTATGTGGTCGCCGACAAAATTTACAACGAAATGGGTCCCAATCTAACGTCCCCTATGCACACCGGATGGCTCGATTGGGGAAACTGGATAGGGCGTCCGATGAAGGGCGAATACGTTAGCTGGAAGGGTATGAAGATTATCGTGAAGTTGGAGGATCCCAATTCTTGAAAGTTTTTTCGGGAACTATCACGGCACTATTGGGGTTCACTATATACCCCGTGGCTGGCAAACCGACGGCGATGCACTATGAATACCAAGTCGTTACTCAGTCGGGGGAAATGGCGTTTGTTCTAGACGATGTGCACTACTTGGAATTAGGCCAGCCGCACCAGCCTGGAGACTACCACTTCTATCGCGATGCCTGCATCGGATCCAAAGTACGAGGCGCCTTCTCGTACTGGACCGAACGCCAACTCAACGTCATTCATTCCATTCGTTTTCACTAACGCGCCGAATAGAAGCTTTTTGTTGTAGCCCACCGTTTTCCTTAGTTAACATAGGCATTCAGCCTAAGGGGAACCAAGAAATGCGGGTGGGGGTTGTGGACCTCGGAACGAAC